>NZ_JBEZEZ010000059.1:0-23621 GCF_040649155.1 Streptosporangium sp. NPDC049046
CCCCGGCCGCCCGGCGCCCCCGGGGCGCGGGGGGCGGCCCCCCCCCGGGGGGGGGGGGGGGCCCGCTCCCCGGAGCCGGTCGTCCGGGGCTCAGGGGTCGCTCAGGGGTCGAGGTCGGCGGCGGAGCGCTCGGCGAAGACCCGCATGGCCTTGGCGGTGATCGGGCCGGGCGCGGCGGGCAGCACGGTCTGGTCGACCGCGCGGATCGGCTGGATGTCGCGGGTGGTGGAGGTGAGGAACGCCTCCTCGGCCTCGTACAGGGCCGAGAGCGGGACGTCCTCCTCGATGCCCCCGCACCACTCCAGGGCGAGCGCGCGGGTGACCCCCGCCAGGCAGCCCGAGGCGAGCGTGGGGGTGAGCAGCCTCCCGTCGCGTACGACGAAGACGTTGCTGCCGGTGCCCTCGCAGAGGTCGCCCGCGAGGTTCTCGAAGATCGCCTCGCCTCCGCCCCTGGCCTTGGCGTAGAACAGCGCCTTGGCGTTGTCTCCGTAGGAGGTGCTCTTCACCCCGGCGAGCGCGCCGCGCTCGTTGCGCGGCCAGGGCACGACGGTGACGTCGGCGGTGGCCGGGAACGGCTTCTGCTCGTCGACGATCACCACGGTCGTGCAGCCCTGGTCGCCCCGGTCGGAGCCGAGCGGTCCCGGGCCGCTGGTGTAGGTGACGCGGACGCGGCCGAGCTTCCAGGGCGGGGCCTCGGCCAGGCAGGCGCGGACCCCGTCGGCGATCGCCTCCACGTCGGGGTCGGGCAGATCCATCCGCCGCGCCGAGAGCGTGAGCCGGTCGAGGTGGCGGGTGAGCGCGAACGTGGTGCCGTTCACGCACTTGATGGTCTCGAACACCCCGTCACCGACCATCAAGCCGTGATCGAACACCGAGACGGTGGCCTGATCCGGAGCGACAAGTGCCCCGTTAAGCCATATAGGTACGTTCATCCGACTCCTTCTGAACCTGATGTTGATGCCAGCGCGATGAGCCGGGAGGCCTTCAACTCGGTCTCGTCCCATTCGCGTCGCGGGTCGCTCCCCCAGGTTATGCCCGCGCCCGTACCGAAACGGATCTCGTCGGACGACAACCAGAACGTGCGGATTCCCACGGCCAGGCAGGCCCGCCGCCGGTCGGCGTCGACCCAGCCCACGGTTCCACAGTAGGGCCCGCGCGGCTCGGGTTCGAGCTCATCGATGATCCTCAGAGCCGAGGATTTCGGGGCTCCGGTCACCGAGCCCGGCGGGAAGGTCGCGGAGAACAGGTCCGGCCACCCGTACTCCGGCGCGAGCCGCGCCCGGACCGTGGAGACCAGGTGCACGAGCCCGGGGTGCTCCTCCACCTCGCACAGGGCGGGCACGCTCACCGAACCGACCACGGCGACCTTGCCCAGGTCGTTGCGGACGAGATCGACGATCATCACGTTCTCCGCGTAATCCTTCTCCAGCAGGTCCCCCGCGGTGACCCCGGTTCCCTTGATCGGCCCGGACTCGACCACGTCGCCGTTCCTGGACAGGAAGAGCTCCGGGGAGGCCGACACGACGGCCAGTCCCGGCAGGCTCACCGTGGCGGCATAGGGGGCGGGGTTGCCCTCCGCCAGCCGTACGGCCAGGGCGAGCGGGTCGGGCTCCTCCCCCGCCGGGAGCGGCGCGGTCAGCACCCGGCAGAGGTTGGCCTGGTAGACCTCGCCCCGCTCGATGTAGGCGCGGATGCGCCGCACGCCGTCCTCGTAGGCGGCCCGGTCCAGGGAGGTGCGCCACGACGACGGGTGCGGGCCCCGCCAGGGGCCGCGCGGCGCGGGCAGCGGTGCCCTGCGGACGTCGCCGAACCGGGCGCACGTCACCTTGCCCTCGTAGTCGACCACGACGGCCCACCATCCCTCGCCGTCCAGCGCGGCGAGATCGGTGGTGAGGTCCCGGAGACCGGTCGCCAGATATCCGGTGACATGCGCAAAAGAATCATGCACTTCCCTATTGTCCCGCCGCTCCGGCCAGCAGCCGTACCAGGGTGCGGGCGGCGGGCAGGGGGTTGGGCGGCAGGGCCGCGTAGACGGTCCTGCGCGGGGCGAGGTCGCCCAGGGAGCGGAGCACCAGATCGGGCGGCACGGCGGAGGCCGCGATGGAGGGCACGAGCGTGACGCCGAGCCCTGCCGCGACGAACCCGAACTTGCCCGTCCACTCACCGATCCTGACCGTGGCACGAGGCGCGAACCCGGCGCGGGCGCAGGCCGCGACGAGCGCGGTGGCCCGGCCGGGCGAGGGCGCCTCGATCCAGGCCTCCTCCCGCAGCTCACGCAGGTCGACGATCTCCTCCGCCGCCAGCCGGTGGTCGCGGGGCAGCGCGACGAGCAGCTCGTCGCCGACCAGCTCGACCAGCTCCATCTCCTCCTCGCCCCCTTCACGGGGCGGCTCGGCCAGGTAGTCGCTGATCACCGCGACGTCCAGGTCACCCTCGCGCATGCGCCGCAGCAGACTCCCGCTCGGCCCTTCGATCGGGACGAGCTCGACCCGGGGGAAGTCCTCCCGGAACGCGCGCAGGGCGCCCGGCACGAGCGCGACGTTCGCGGTGGCGAACGCCCCCACCCGCAGCCGCCCCCGGTAGCCGCCGTAGATCCCGGCCAGTTCCTCCTCCGCCCTGGTCAGCCGGTTCAGAACCACCTGGGCGTGGTGGTGCAGAGCCTCACCGGCGGGCGTGAGCCGCACCCCGCGCGAAAGCCGCTCGAACAGCGGGCCGCCCGCCCGGTTTTCGAGCGCGGCGATGCGGCGGGACACGGCGGACTGGGTGTAGTTGAGCCTGACGGCCGCCGCGGTGAACGATCCGGTGCGGGCCACGGTGTCCAGCAGGCGCAACGCCTCGACGTCGAACACATTCCTCCCTTGCATGGCTTACATGCAATCTAGTCATTTGTGGAATGCCTCGCCGGTTCGTAGCGTGGAGCGCATGATCTCCTTTCTCGGACTGGGGCGCATGGGCGCCCCGATGGCCCGGCGACTGGTGAAGGCCGGGTACGAGGTGACGACGTGGAACCGCACCCCCCGCACGGTCGAGGGCGCCGCCTCGGCGGCGTCACCCGCCGAGGCCGTGGCCGGGGCGGAGCTGGTCGTCACGATGCTCAGCGACCCCACGGCGGTGCGGCGGGTCCTCACGGACGCGGCACCGGGACTGCGGGCCGGGACGGTGGTCGCGGAGATGTCGACGATCGGGCCTGAGGCGCTGGCCGGGCTGCGCGACCTGCTTCCCACGGGGGTGGGGCTGGTCGACGCGCCGGTCCTGGGCAGCGTGCGACCGGCCGAGCACGGAACTTTGACGGTGCTGGCCGGGGGCCTGCCCGAGGACCTTGCCCGCTGCCGGAAGGTGCTGGGAGTGTTCGGCCGGGTGCGTGAGGTCGGCGGTCCCGGCGCGGGCGCGGCGATGAAGCTCGCCGTCATGAGCGCGCTGGTGCCCGCCCAGGTGCTGCTCGCCGAGACCCTCGCGTACGCGAGGGCGACCGGGGTGGACACCGCGGACCTCCTGGAGGTGCTCGGCGGCACGCCGCTGAGTGCCCTCGTCGAACGGGTCCGCCCGGCCGTCGAGGGCGGCCCGCATGAGACGCGCTACGCCCTCGGCCTGGCGGCCAAGGACGTGGGGCTGGCCGCGCACGGGACCCAGACGCTCGCCGCCGCGGCCGGGAGGAGACTGGCGGACGCTGCCGCGGCCGGGCTCGCCGAGGCGGACCTGACAGCGATCTTCGCGCACGTCGCCACGACCGGTCCCACAGGGGCGGAGCGGACGGACGACGCGAGCCAGGCGCTACCGGTGGAACGGGAGGTGGCGGAGGGACCGGTCGGGGATACCGGGGACATCGGGGCCACCGAAAACGTCGGGGACGTCAGGGAGGGGGATCCGGGCCGTGTCGGCGTGCGGAAACTGAACCCGGCCACGGTGCCTCCCACCAACGGGCTCTACTCCCACGCCACCGAGGCCGCAGGCCTGCTGTTCGTCTCGGGGCAGGTGGCGCTGGACGAGGAGGGGAAGGTCGTCGGTGAGGGGGACATGACGCGTCAGTCCGAATACGTGATGGACCTGCTGTCACGCGTCCTCGCCGATCGGGGCTGCACGTTCGACGACGTGACTCACATCCGGAGCCATCTGACCGATATATCGCTGTTGCGGGAGTACGCGGCCGTGCGCGAGCGCCACATCACCGGCGAACCCCCGGCCAGCACCACCGTGGAGGTCTCACGGCTGTTCCGGCCGGGGCTGCTCATCGAGGTGGAGGTGATCGCCGCCATCCCCACGAGCCGGTGACGGCGGCCGCGCCCACCCGCCGCGTCGGCGGGCCGGGAGCCACCGGCCCGTGGCCGCTCCCGGCCCGGCTCCGTACCGGCTCTACGACAGAGGGCCGGTGACCGTCTCCGCCGCGGCGACGATCGCGTTGGCCGCGACGAGCTGGACCACCGTCTCGATCTCCGGAGCGAGGAAGCGGTCGGGACCCGGCCCGGGAACGGACTGGCGCACGACGTCCACGACGGCCGCGGTCGCCGCGGCCGGCCGCAGCGGGGCACGCAGATCCAGGGCCCGCGCGGCGGTGAAGACCTCCACCGCCAGCACCCGGGTGAGGCCGTCCACCGAACGGCGCAGCTTGCGCGCGGCCGACCAGCCCATGGAGACGTGGTCCTCCTGCATCGCGGAGCTCGGGATGGAGTCGACGCTCGCGGGCGCGGCCAGGCGCTTGAGCTCGGAGACCACCGCCGCCTGGGTGTACTGGGCGATCATGTGGCCGGAGTCGACGCCGGGGTCGTCCGCGAGGAAGGCGGGCAGGCCGTGGTTGCGGGCCACGTCCAGCATGCGGTCGGTGCGGCGCTCGGAGATGCTCGCCATGTCCGCGACCGCGATGGCCAGGAAGTCGAGCACGTAGCCGACGGGGGCCCCGTGGAAGTTGCCGTTGGACTCCACCCGGCCGTCGGCGAGGACCACCGGATTGTCGATCGCGGAGGCCAGCTCCCGCCCGGCGACCAGGGCGGCGTGCGCCAGGGTGTCGCGGGCGGCCCCCGCGACCTGCGGGGCACACCTGAGGGAGTACGCGTCCTGGACGCGGGTGCAGGTGCCGTCCCGATGGGAATCCATGATCTGCGAGCCGTCGAGCAGTGCCCTGAGGTTGGCGGCACTGGCCGCCTGCCCGGGATGCGGGCGCAGGGCCTGCAGGTCGGCGGCGAAGACGCGGTCGGTGCCCAGGAGCGCCTCCACGCTCATGGCCGCGCTCACGTCGGCGGTCCTGAACAGGCGGGTGAGGTCGTCCATCGCCAGGATGAGCATGCCGAGCATGCCGTCGGTGCCGTTGACGAGCGCGAGCCCCTCCTTCGCCGCGAGCTCCACGGGCTCGATCCCCGCCTGCTTGAGCGCCTCCGCGGCGTCGGCCCGCTCCCCCGCGGCGTCGCGGACGACGCCTTCGCCCATGATCGTGAGGGCCACGTGGGAGAGCGGCGCGAGGTCGCCGGAGCAGCCGAGGCTTCCGTACTCGTGCACGACGGGGGTGATCCGCGCGTTGAGCAGGCCCTCCAGCACCCTGGCCGTCTTCGGGCGCACGCCGGTGCGGCCGGTGGCCAGGGTGTGCAGGCGCAGCAGCATCATCGCCCGGGTGACCTCGATCTCGACCTCGGGACCCGAGCCGGCGGCGTGCGAGCGTACGAGGGATCGCTGCAGCTGGGCGCGGAGCGAGGGGTCGATGTGCCGGGTGGCCAGCGCGCCGAACCCGGTGGAGACGCCGTAGGCGGGGGTGGGGCTCTCGGCCAGCTCGTCCACCCGGGTGCGGGCCGCCGCCATGGCGGCCAGGGCGTCGTCGCCGAGGCGTACCGGGGCACCGTGCCTGGCGACCCTGACGACCTCCTCGAAGCTCAGCGGCTCCGGCCCGATGGTCACGACATCGTTGTCGCGCATACTGCCAACTCTCTCGCGTAGGGTGAGTCGTGGTAACTGGTGAAACCATAGCTGGCTCCTTACATCTCACGATAGCGGCCGTATTCGGTTTGGGGAGTCGCCGGGTATTCGCTAGAGTTCTCACAGTGAGTCCGGGCCGGTCCCGGAAGCACGCGGAAGTGGCTCAGTGGTAGAGCATCACCTTGCCAAGGTGAGGGTCGCGGGTTCGAATCCCGTCTTCCGCTCGGAAAAGGGGCATCCGCCCCCCACTCGGTGGAGTGGCCGAGAGGCGAGGCAACGGCCTGCAAAGCCGTCTACACGGGTTCAAATCCCGTCTCCACCTCTGGTTTTCAGCGAGGACGATTAGCTCAGCGGGAGAGCGCTTCCCTGACACGGAAGAGGTCACAGGTTCAATCCCTGTATCGTCCACCATCCGCCACGGAACACGGCGAAACGGCCGTCGACGTCCCCGCTCGGGGTCGTCGACGGCCTTCTTTTTGTTCCACCCGTTCCGGGCCTGTTCCGGGCCGACCTCCATCGGCCCGGCCGGGTTTCCTGTCCCTGACCCCGTCGCCATCGGCCCGGACGGGCCACCCGCCGCCCGCTTCGCCCGGCGAGCACCCGGCCCGGCTCGTCCGAGCGGTTACGGGCCGCCCACGGACCGGGGTGTGATCAGGCCCGACTCGTAGGCGAGGACGACGAGCTGGGCACGGTCGCGGGCACCGGCTTTGGTCATGGCGCGGCTGACATGGGTCTTGGCGGTGAACGGGCTGATCACCATGTGCGCGGCGATCTCGTCGTTGCTGAGGCCCCGGCCGACCAGTGCCACGACCTCCCGCTCGCGCCTGGTGAGGACCTTCATCGCGCCGTCCGTGCTCACGTCGGGGCGCCGGGAGACGTACTGGTCGATCAACTTGCGGGTGATGGCGGGCGAGAGCAGGGCGTCGCCCCGCGCGGCCACGCGGACACCGTGCAGCAGGTCCTCGGGTTCGGTGTCCTTGACCATGAATCCGGCCGCGCCCGCGCGCAGGGCGTCGAAGACGTACTCGTCGAGCCCGTAGTTGGTGAGGATGACGACGTGCACACCGGCCAGGTCCGGGTCGGCGGCGATCCGCCTGGTCGCCTCGATACCGTCGAGGACGGGCATCTGGATGTCGAGGAGCACGACGTCGGGAACGTGCCGGGCGGCCAGTTCGACCCCCCGCAGCCCGTCGGCCGCCTCGGCCACCACCTCGATGTCGTCCTCGGCGTCGAGCAGGGCGCGAAATCCGGCGCGGATGAGCGCCTGGTCGTCGACGAGCAACATGCGGATCACCGGGCGCCCTCCGGCGAAAGCCCGGCGCGGGCGCGCGTCACGGGGAACCGTCAACGGGAAGTTCGGCGCGGACGCTGAAACCGCCCTCGCTGCGGGGGCCGGCGCGCAGCCTCCCGCCGAGCGCGGTGACCCTCTCACGCATGCCGCTCAGCCCGACCCCGGGCGTCGGTACGGCGCCGGGATCCGCCCTCCCGTCGTCGTCGATCTGCACGGTCAGCTCCTTCGGGCCGTAGGTGATGCGCACCGACGCCGCCGCGGGACCCGCGTGCCTGGCGGCGTTGGTGAGCGCCTCCTGGACGATCCGGTACGCGGTGCGGTCGACGTCCACCGAGAGCGGCCGCCGCTCCCCGTCCACGACCACGGTCGCGGGCAGGCCCGTCGCCCGCGACCGTTCGACCAGCTCGGTGAGGCGGTCGAGCCCGCTGACGGGCGGCTCGTCGTCGCGCAGTACCTCCAGGGTGACGCGCAGCTCTCTCATCGCCTCCCCGCCGGCCTCCTGGATGGCGAGCAGCGGCGCGGACACCTCCTCACCTCGCTTGCGGGCGAGGTGGACCGCGACCCCGGCCTGTACCTTGATCACGGAGATGCTGTGGGTGAGCGAGTCGTGCAGTTCCCTGGCGATCCTCAGCCGTTCCTCGTCCGCGCGGCGGCGGGCCGTCTCCTCTCGGGTGCGCTCGGCCTCGGCGGCGCGTTCCTCCGCCCGCCTCAGGTCGTCCCGGCGATGGCGGGAGACCACGCCCATGACGCCGGCGGCGACGAACCAGCCGACCAGCAGGCCGGTCGACTGCTGAGGGAGTCCCCCGGACCCGGTCCCCGACGACAGGCCGGCCACCAGATCACCGCTCAGGAAGACGACGCTCGCGGCCACCGCGGCGGCACGGTGACCGGTCAGTACCGCGGTGTGGACGGCCACCAGCACCGGGAAGGCCGTCGGAGGCCCGACACCGGTCCTTACCGAGTAGGCCGTCATGCACACCGCGGTGACCAGCGCGACCACGACGGGAAGGCGGCGGCGGACGGCGAGCGGCAGGGTGCCGGCGAGCAGCAGCGCGTACTCGACCGGCCCCGGCCCATGCGGACCGCCCTGCTCCGGCCCGACCAGCGTCGCGACCACCAGCAGCAGGGCGATCCCCCCGGCGAGTGCCGCGTCGGGCACCTGATCGCCCTCACCGCGCACCCCGCCGCCCCAGGTGCGTACGCGATCGCGCCATCCGTACGCGTGCCCCCGCGGTCCGCGCACGTGCCCGCGCCATTCGCGTATGCGATCCATGCCCGAACAGTAGACCGGGCGCCGCCTCCTCCGCCTCCTCCGCGGAGAGGGGACCGGAGCTACTCCCGCTGGAGTAGGCCCGGGATCGCTACGCCCCCGGTGGCGGGCGCGAGAGCATCCGCCGATGCGACGCCCGGGATCGGGCCGGTCGGCGACCATCGACTCACCGACCGGCCGACGACCACCGGCCTGACCATCGGCCATCGCCCCGGCACGGGCCGGCCGGAGGCAGAACCCGGCCGCTGGAACCACCTCGCTCCGGAACACCGCCGCCGGATTTTCTGACGGCGGCATTCCGGCCGACCATCACGAAGGGAACGACGGTAGATGGCGAACACCTTCCGATACGTGACTCCCGTTACGCCCGAGGCCGCGACCGGCCGGATCGCCGCCGTCTACGGCCAGGCGACCACCGACTTCGGCCTCGCCAGGATGCCGGTCCTCATGACGCTCTCCCCCGTCCCCGGCCTGCTCGCCGCGACCTGGGCGCTGCTGCGCGAGTCGCTCGTGGCCGGCCCCGCCTCCAGGACCGGCAGGGAGGTGGTCGCGCTCGGCGTGTCCATGGCCAACCGGTGCCCGTACTGCGTGGCCGCGCACACCACCCTGTTGCACGCCACCGGCGACCACCGGCTGGCCGAGGACATCTCACGCGGCGACACGCCCGCCGACCCCGGACACGCCGCGCTCCTCGGCTGGGCGACGGCCACCCGAACACCCGGCGCGGCGGGCCCGGAGCCGGCGCCGTTCCCGGCTGAGCACACCGCCGAGTACGCCGGCACCGCCCTGACCTTCCACTTCATCAACCGCATCGCCTCTGCCCTGCTGACCGACAGCATGCTGCCCGGCAGGCTGCAGGATTCCCGGCTGGTCCGCAACCTGAGCGGCAGGGTGCTGGCCCGCACCGTACGCAGGCGACTGCCGGCCGGTGAGAGCCTCCCCTTTCTGGCGGAACCACCCGCGCTCCCGGAACCCGTCTGGGCGGCGGGCACACCGGTGGGTACCGCCTTCGCCGCGCTTCGGGAGGCGGCGGGCGCGGGCGGGGCGCTGCTCGGCGAGCGGGCCCGCGCGGCCGTGCTGGAGACGGTCGGCGCATGGGACGGCGAGCATCCCGCGATGGGTGGCGGGTGGCTGGACGGGCCGTCGGCGGACCTGACCGGCTCCGACCTTCCCGGGGCGAGACTCGCCCTGCTCACCGCGCTGGCACCGTACCGCGTCACCGACGCCGATGTCGCGGCCTGGCGAGTCACCCACCCCGACGACGCGGACCTGGTACGGCTCATCGCGTACGGCGCGATCACCGCTGTCGAAGGCGTCGAGGCGTCGATCCGCCGGGATCTGCCCGAGCCGTCCGGAACAAGATCGCGGACCGCGCCGCCGTCGCCGTGACAACGGCGCACGACGACGTGATCGGCCTCGAAGGGTGGTTCGAGCCCTTCGGCCCGTTCACCTGTGCACCACTCTCTCGCCGGTACCCGAGAGGCCGCCGATGCACCCCGGGCGCCGCCGGGCCGGGTGAGCCCGGCGGCGCGGTTCTCAGCGGTCGGCGGGCGGCGACTCCAGCGACTCCAGCCAGCCCTCGATGGCACGGGCCATCGAGGGTGACCTGTCCTCCAGCATGGTGTAGTGGTCACCCTCGACCTCACGGAGGACGTGGTCGGTGTGCCAGGAGGCGCGCCAGTCGTCGGTGACGGGTATCTCGCCGTCGAAGCCGGTCAGCGGGGTGTCCGGGTGCAGGAACAGGATGGGCGCGCGTACCTCGCCCACCGTGCTCTCACGGAACAGCCGGTAGTAGCGACCCATCGCCGCCAGCCGTGCGCTGGTGAACGGGCCGAACGACGCCTCCCTGTCGAACATGCCCCGCACCAGTTGCATGCCGATGTCGTCGATGACCTTGTCGTCGGGCATGAAGGTGTCCAGCAGGACCAGTCCTCGCGGGTTGATCCCGATACTCTCCAGGTAGCCGACGGCGGCGTGCGCGAAGATACCGCCCGCGCAGTAGCCGAGGACCACGAACGGCTCGTCCCCCGCGGCCCGGCGTACGGACTCCGCCCACACCCGCACCGCGGCGTCGACCGTACCGGGAAGCCTCTCCTCCTTGGCGAAACCGGGCACCGTGAGCGCGAAGAGGTCCCGGACACCGCGGAAGTTCGCGGCGAGCCGGGCGAACTGGGTCGCCCCGCCCAGCGCCATGGGGGTGCTGAAGCAGAACAGCGCGGGTGTGCCGGGCCCGGAGGCGAGCTTGACCGGCGGCGGGATCTCGTCGAGCTCCTCGACCGAGGAGAAGGAGGGACGCAGGTCGGCCATCGCCCGCAGCAGCCCCATGGCCTCGTGCATCTTCCCCGCGCGGGCGGCCTCGTGGAACAACGCGCTGGGGGTCTCCGAGGGGTCCGCACCGCCCGGCGCGTTCTCGCCGGCACCGTCCAGGCGGGCCGCCAGCTCGCCCAGGAGGTGTTTGGCCAGGTCGGAGGGGTTGGGATAGTCGAAGACCACCGTCGCGGGCATCCGCAGCCCGGTCGCCTTGACAAGGCCGTTGCGCAGTTCCATGGAGGTCAGCGAGTCGAAGCCGGCCTCCAGGAAGTTCTGGTGCGCGTCGACCGCCTCGGGGCCGGGGTGGCCGAGCACCCTGGCGGCGTGCGCCCGTACCGCCTCGCGGAGCACGTCCAGTCGCTCCTCCTCGGGAAGCCCGGAGAGCCTCGCCGTCAACGGCGCTCCGTCCGTCTCCTCCTCGGCGTCGCCGTCGTAGAGGATCGCGGTGACCTCGGGAAGGGCGCGCAACAGCGGGCGGGACCTGGAGAGGGTGTATGCGGGGGCGAACCGGCTCCAGTCGATGTCGGCCACCACCAGGTGGGACTCGTCGTGGTCCAGGGCCTGGCCGAGCGCGGCCGTGGCCGAGGAGGGCTCCATGGCACGCACGCCGAGGCGGCGCAGCCGGGAGCCGACCTCGTCGTCCACCATGCCGCCGCCGCCCCAGGCGCCCCAGGCGACGCAGGTGGCCGCCGTTCCGCGGGCGCGGCGCCGAGCGGCCAGCGCGTCCAGGAACGCGTTCGCCGCGGCGTACGCCGCCTGTCCCCCCTGCCCCCACACGGCGGCCCCCGAGGAGAACAGCGCGAACAGGTCCAGCGGCCGGTCGCCCAGCAGTTCGTCCAGGTGACGCGCGCCCACCACCTTGGCCAGCCCGACCTCGGCGAACTCCTCGACCGTGGTGCCGGGCAGCGGCGCGCCGTCCCTGACGACGCCGGCCGCGTGGACCACCGCGCGCAGCGGGTACTCGGCGGGCAGCGAGTCCAGCAGGCGGCGGAGGTCCTCGCGGTCGGCGACGTCGCACGCGGCGATCGTGACTGTGACGCCCAGGGCCGCGAGCTCGGCCTCCAGCTCGGCGGCGCCCTCGGCGGCGCGTCCGCGCCGGCTCGTCAGGAGCAGGTGCTCGACGCCCCGGCCCGCCAGCCAGCGGGCCACGTGCGCGCCGACCCCGCCGGTTCCGCCGGTGACGAGCGCGGTGCCGCTCAGCCGCCGGACACCGCCGGAGCCTGAGGCGCTTTCGACCGCGCCGATCGGTGCCCGCACCATCCGGCGGGCGAGGATCCCGTTCTGCCTGACCGCCAGTTGTTCCTCTCCGCCCGGCCCTGCCAGCACGCCGCAGAGGCGGTCGACGGCCCGCTCGTCCGGGGAGGGGGGCAGATCGACGAGGCCGCCCCAGGTGTCCGGGTGGTCCAGGGCGAGGACGGTACCGATCCCCCAGACCTGTGCCTGGAACGGGGCGGCGTCCCCGCTTCGTCCCGGCTCCGCCCGGGAGGTCTGCTCGGCCCCCGAGGTGCCGGTGTCCACCGCGCCGGAGGTCACGGCCCACAGCGGCGCCGTGACGCCCGCGTCGCTCAGGGCCTGGACGAGGGTGACGGTCGCCGCCGTGCCGCGTGAGAGTCCCGGGTGCACCGGGTGGAGGTGTTCGTCCAGCGCCAGCAGGGAGAGCACACCGGTCACGGACTCGTCGGCGAGCCGGTCGCGCAGCGCCGAGGTGAGCGCGGCGCGGTCCTGCCCGCCCACCTCGAGGGGAATCACCCGGGCGCCGTTCCTGGCGAGCCCCGCGACGACCGCGGTCGTCGCGGGGGCGTCGTCCGCGGGCAGGGCGACCAGCCACGAGCCGGTGAGCGTGCCACCCGCCGGCTCGCCGACCGGCCGCCAGGCCACCCGGTAGCGCCAGGAGTCGATCGTGGCCCGCTCCCGCGTGCGCCGACGCCAGGAGGACAGCGCGGGCAGCATCTCGTTCAGGACGTCGGGAGCGACCCGCAGGTCGTCGGCGAGGCTCAGCGCGTTCCCGTGCTCGACGGCCTCCCAGAAGGCGGTGTCCACGGGGTCGGCGGCCGGGGTCCGCACGGCCGCCGAGGACTCCAGCCAGTAGCGCCGCCGCTGGAAGGCGTAGGTCGGCAGGTCAACCGGGCGGGCCCCGGGATACAGGCCGGACCAGTCGACGGTGACGCCCCGGACGTGCAGCTCGGCGGCGGAGGCGAGCAGCCGGGGCAGCCCGCCCTCGTCGCGGCGCAGGGTGCCGGTGACGACGGCGTCGTGGCCGAGCGCGTCGAAGGTCTCCTGCAGGCCCATGGTGAGCACCGGGTGCGGGCTGGCCTCGACGAACACGCCGTACCCCTGCGCGGCGAGCGCGCGGACGGCGCCGTCGAAGCCGACCGTGCGGCGCAGGTTGGTGTACCAGTACTCGGCGTCGAGACCGGTGGTGTCGATCCAGTCGCCGGTCACCGTGGAGATCATCGGCACCTCGCCCGAGCGGGGCTCGATCGGCCCGAGATCACGGAGCAGGCGCTCGCGCAGCTCCTCGACCTGCGCGGAGTGCGAGGCGTAGTCGACGGGAACCTTCCTGGCCCGCACGCCCTCCCCGGTCAGCTCGTCGATCAGCTCGTCGAGGGCGTCCGGGACGCCGGAGACCACGACCGAGCGGGCCCCGTTCACCGCCGCGACGGAGATCCGGTCCCGCCAGGGCTCCAGCCGCGCGGTCAGCTCATCGACGGGCAGCCCGACGGAGACCATGCCTCCGCGCCCGGCGAGCACGTCGCCGATGGCCCGGCTGCGCAGGGCGGCGACGCGGGCGCCGTCGTCGAGGGAGAGCGCCCCGGCGACCGTGGCGGCGGCGATCTCCCCCTGGGAGTGGCCGATCACGGCGTCGGGGCGGATTCCGTAACCGCTCCAGAGGCGGGCGAGCGACACCATGACCGCCCACAGCACCGGCTGGACCACGTCCACCCTGTCCAGCGGGGGTGCCCCCGCCTCCCCGCGCAGCACAGCGGACAGCGACCAGTCCACGAACGGCGCCAGTGCCCGCTCGCAGTCGGCGAGGTGCGCGGCGAAGAGGGGGGAGGCGGCGAGCAGTTCCGTGGCCATCCCGGCCCACTGCGAGCCCTGGCCGGGGAAGACGAACACCGTCTTGCCCGGCGTCCCGGCCGCCACCCCGGTGACCGCGCCGCCGACCGGGTCGCCCGAGATCAGCCCGCGCACGCCGGCCAGCAACTCCTCACGGTCGCGTCCCACCACCACGACCCGGTGCGGGAAGGCGGTGCGCGCGGCCAGGGCGAGGCCGATGTCGGCGGCCGGCCGTCCCGGGTGCTCCTCGGCGTAGGCGAGAAGCCGGTCGAGCTGTGCTCGCAGGACGGGCGCGCTCTTCGCCGAGACCGCCCACGCCGCCGCACCGCCCGGCAGCGCGAGCATCGGCGCCGGCTCCCCAACCTCCCCCGGCTCCCCGGACGCGCCTTCGGCGGCCGGGGCCTGCTCGACGATCACATGGGCGTTGGTGCCGCTGACGCCGAAGGAGGAGACTCCCGCACGGCGGGGCCGGTCCACGTCGTCCGGCCACTCGACGGGTTCGGTCAGCAGTCGGACGTTCCCCGCCGTCCAGTCCACGTGGGAGGAAGGCTCGGACACGTGCAGGGTGGCGGGCAGGACACCGGCGCGCAACGCCATCAGCATCTTGATCACGCCCGCGACCCCGGCGGCGGCCTGGGTGTGGCCGATGTTCGACTTGATCGAGCCCAGCCAGAGCGGCCGGTCCTGCGGACGGTCCCCGCCGTACGCGGCGAGCAGGGCCTGCGCCTCGATCGGGTCGCCGAGGGTGGTCCCGGTACCGTGCGCCTCGACGGCGTCCACGTCGAACGCGGCGAGACCGGCGTTGGCCAGCGCGCGGCGGATGACCCGTTGCTGGGACACCCCGTTCGGGGCGGACAGGCCGTTGCTCGCACCGTCCTGGTTGACCGCGGAGCCGCGGATGACCCCGAGGATCGGGTGACCGTTGCGGCGCGCGTCGGACAGCCGCTCCAGCAGCAGCATGCCCGCGCCCTCACCCCACCCCGTACCGTCGGCGTCGTCGGAGAACGCCTTGCAGCGGCCGTCTCGCGCGAGACCCCGCTGGCGACTGAACTCCACGAAAGCCTCGGGCGTGGCCATCACGGTCACCCCGCCGGCCAGGGCGAGCGTGCTCTCCCCGCGCCGCAGCGACTCGCACGCCCAGTGCAGCGCCACCAGGGACGACGAGCACGCGGTGTCGACGGTGACCGCAGGACCCTTGAGCCCGAACACGTAGGCGACCCGACCGGAGATCACGGCGGTGGAGTTGCCGGTCAGCAGGTGGCCCTCCACCCCCTCCGGCAGCGCGTCCAGGCCGGTGCCGTACCCGCTGGAGAAGGCGCCGACGAAGACACCGGTCTGGCTTCCCTTCAGCGAGGTCAGGTCGACGCCGGCCCGCTCGAACGCCTCCCACGACACCTCAAGAAGCAGCCGCTGCTGCGGGTCGGCGGCGAGCGCCTCACGCGGCGAGATACCGAAGGAGCCCGCGTCGAAGTCTCCGGCGTCGTAGAGGAAACCGCCCTCACGGGTGTAGCTGGTCCCCGGCCGGGTGAGCTCCGGATCGTACAGGGTCTCCACATCCCAGCCCCGGTCGCCGGGGAACTCCGAGACGCCGTCGCGACCCTCCGCGACGAGCCGCCACAGCTCCTCGGGGCTGCGCACGCCCCCGGGGAACCGGCATCCCGCCGCGATGACCGCGATCGGCTCGCGGTCCTTGGCCTCCACCTCGCGCAGCCGCTGCTGGGCCTGCTGGAGGTCCGCGGTCACCCGCCGGAGATAGCCGAGGAGCTTCTGCTCGTCCGCCATGTCACGTCACCTTCCCCACACGTCGAGCCGAGCGCCCACCGCTGGGGCGTTCGGTACGGAGAGACCGTTCATCACGGCAGGAACATTCGGGAACACTGGGCTCAGAGCCCCTTGTCGATCAGTGCGAACAGTTCGTCGGCGCTCGCCGACTCCACGCCCTCGCCGACGGCCGCGCCTGCTCCGTCCGGCTCGGGCCTGTCTCCGCGCCACTGGGCCAGCAGACCTCCCAGACGTGTGGCGATCGTGAACCGCGTCTCCTCGTCGGGGGTGATCTCGGTGAGCACCCGGCCCAGCCGGTCGAGTTCCCGCAGGACCTGTGCCTCGGTCGGCGCCTCGTCCGGCACCAGTTCCGCGCGCAGGTAGTCGGCGAGGGCGGTCGGGTTCGCGTAGTCGAACACCAGCGTGGCGGGCAACCGCCTGCCGGTCGCGGTGTTCAGCCGGTTGCGCAACTCGACCGAGGTGAGCGAGTCGAAGCCCATCTCGTCGAAGGCCCGGTCGGCCTCCACCTGGTCGGTGGAGGTGTGGCCGAGCACGGCGGCGACCTCGGCCCGCACCAGGTCGAGCAGCATCCGGTGACGGTCGGCCGCGGGGAGCGCGGCCAGGCCGGCGAGCAGGTCCGCGCCGGTCTGCCCGCCCCCGGCGGCCGTCGCGGTACGGCGGGCCGGCGCGCGCACCACACCCCGCAGCAGCGGCGGCAGCCGGTCGCCCTTGGCCGCCAGCGCCTTGGCGTCGAGGCGGATCGGCACCAGCGCCGACTCCGGCCTGCCCGCCGCGGCGTCGAGCAGGGCCAGGCCCTCCTCCGGTGTCAGCGGCACGACACCGTCGCGGGCCATCCGGCCGATGTCGGCGTCGGTGAGAGTACCGAGCATGCCGCCGACCTCGGCCCACGGGCCCCAGGCGAGCGAGAGCGCGGGCAGTCCCCGCGCGCGCCGCAGCCCGGCCAGCGCGTCCAGGAACGCGTTGGCCGCGGCGTAGTTACCCTGCCCGGTGCTGCCGAACGTGCCGGCCACCGACGAGAACAGTACGAACGACGACAGGTCGAGGTCGCGGGTCAGCTCGTGCAGGTTCAGCGCGGCGTCCGCCTTGGGGCGCAGCACCCTGTCCACCCGGTCGGGGGTGAGTGAGGCGATCGTCCCGTCGTCCAGTACGCCCGCGGCGTGCACCACCGCGGTGAGCGGGTGCTCGGCGGGCACCCCGGCCAGCAGCTTCGCCAGGGCGGTCCGGTCGGCCGCGTCGCAGGCGACGATCTCGACGTTCGCCCCCAGGTCCGTCAGTTCGGCACGCAGCCGCTCCGCCCCCTGGGCGGCGGGACCGCCACGGCTGGTCAGCAGGAGGTTGCGGACGCCGTGGGCGGTCACGAGGTGGCGGGCGACGAGGCCGCCGAGGCCGCCGGTGCCGCCGGTCACCAGCACGGTGCCGTCCTGGGCGAGCGGGACGGGCATGGTGAGCGCGACCTTGCCGACGTGTCTGGCCTGCGACAGGAAGCGGAACGCCTCGGGGGCGCGGCGGATGTCCCAGGCGACCACCGGCAGCGGCCGGATCGCCCCCCGCTCGAACAGGTCGAGGAGTGCACGCAGCATCTCCCCGATCCGGTCGTACCCGGCCTCGACGAGGTCGAAGTCGCGGTAGCGGACGCCGGGATGCTCGGCGGCCACGGCCTCGGGCGGGCGAACGTCGGTCTTGCCCATCTCCACGAACCGGCCGCCGCGTGGCAGCATCCGCAGCGAGGCGTCGACGAAGTCGCCCGCCAGCGAGTTGAGCACCACGTCGACCCCTCCCCCGCCGGTCGAGGCGAGGAAGGAGGATTCGAAGTCCAGGGTGCGTGAGGAGGAGATGTGGGCCTCGTCCAGACCCATGGAGCGTAGGACGTCCCATTTGCCGGTTCCGGCGGTTCCGTAGACCTCGGCTCCGAAATGCCGGGCGAGTTGCACGGCCGCCATGCCCACTCCGCCCGCGGCGGCGTGGATCAGCACCTTCTCCCCCGCCTTCAGGGCCGCCAGGTCCACCAGCGCGTAGTACGCGGTGAGGAAGGCGACCGGCGTCGACGCGGCCTGGGCGAAGGTCCAGCCGCCGGGCACGGCGACCAGCTGGCGGTGGTCGGTGACGGCCAGCGGGCCGAACGCGCCGCCGTCGAACATGCCCATCACCCGGTCGCCCTCGGCGAACGCGGTGACGCCGGGACCGACCTCCACGACGCGGCCCGCTCCTTCGAGGCCCATCGCGCCCGCCTCACCCGGATACATGCCGAGCGCGTTGAGCACGTCCCGGAAGTTCACCCCGGCGGCGCGGAGCTCGACCCTGACCTGTCCCGGTGCCAACGGGGCGACGGCCGCGGGCGCGTCCAGGAAGGCCAAATTCTCCAGGGTGCCCTTGTCCAGGCTGTCCATCCGCCAGGAGGCGGCGCCCTCGGGCGGCACGAGCCCGGCGCCGGTCGCCCGGACGAGCCTGGCGGCCAGCACGGCTCCTCCTTCCCTCAGCGCCACCTGCGGCTCGCCGGTCGCGAGCGCGGCGGGGAGCCGTCCCGCCGACGCGGCATGACCGTCCAGGTCGGCCAGGACGAACCTGTCCGGGTTCTCCGCCTGGGCGGAACGGACCAGGCCCCACACCGCGGCGCCCGCGACGTCACGGGCGCTCTCCCCGGACCCGGCGGAGACCGCTCCCCGGGTCACGAAGACCAGCCGGGAGTCGTCGAGGCGGTCGTCGGCCGACCAGGCCCGAGCCAGGTCCAGCGCCCGCTGAACGGCCGAGCGGACGGCCCCCGCCACAGCCTCCGTGCCGGTTTCCGTGTCGATCTCGGTGTCGGTGTGGGGTCCGGCGGCGTGAGCGTGGTCATGAGCGGGGGTCCCGCCGGCGCTCTCCGCGCTCACGAGGACGACGTCGGGAACGGTCGCACCGGAGTCGAGGGCCGCGACCAGCTCCTCGATCCCGGCGTAGGAGGCCGGGGAGATCCCGGCCGCGCGCAGCGCCTCCCCCGCGGCGGGGACGTCGCCGCCGAGCAGCGCCCACTCCCGCACCGGTACGGTCCCGGCCTCGGCCGGGACCCACTCCACCCGGTGCAGCGAACGCCCGGGGTCCGTGCGTGCGCCGGCGAGGTCGGCGGAACCGATGGGCCGCAGTACGAGCGAGCCGATCGACACGACAGGACGCCCGGCCTGGTCGGCCGCCTCCAGGCGCAGCGAGTCGCCCCCGGTCGGCACCACCCGCACCCGCAGCCCTGACGCCCCGGCGGCGTGCAGTTCCACCTCCGACCACGTGAACGGCAGCGCGGCGTGCTCCGTCGAGGCGTCACTGAGGGCGAGGGCGTGCAGGGCGGCGTCCAGCAGGGCCGGGTGGACGCCGAAGAGGGCGGCGTCGGCGGCGACGCCCTCGGGCAGCGCGATCTCGGCGAACACCTCGTCGCCACGCGTCCAGGCCGCCCTGAGGCCGCGGAAGGCCGGACCGTAGCGGAGGCCGAGGTCGACGAGCCGGTCATAGAGGCCGTCCGTCTCCACCGGCTCGGCACCGGGCGGCGGCCACTCACCGAGGTCGAAGTCGCCGGACGGGGCGGACGGCGCGAGGAGGCCGGTGGCGTGCCGGGTCCACGCCTCGTCGGCCGCGGTCTCCTCGGCACGTCCGTAGACGCTGATCGCACGGGCCCCGGAGTCGTCGGGCGCGCCGAGCACGACCTGCACCTGGACACCGCTCTGGCCGGTCAGGACCAGCGGGGCCTCCAGGGTGAGCTCCTCGATCCTGTCGCAACCGACCTGGTCCCCGGCGCGGACGGCGAGTTCCACCAGCCCGGTACCGGGGAACAGCACCGTCTCGCCCACCGCGTGGTCCGCGAGCCACGGGTGTGTGCGGGCCGAGAGACGGGCGGTGAACAGGTGTCCACCGGAGTCGGGCAGCTCGACGGCGGCCCCCAGAAGGGGGTGACCCGGCGTGTCGAGGCCGACGGACTCGGGGTCGCCGGAGGTGGGGACGTGCAGCCAGTAGTCGCGGTGCTGGAAGGCGTAGGTGGGCAGTTCGACCCGGCGTGGTCTCCCCACTCCGGCCGCGGTGGCGGCGTCGGTGAAGAACGCCTCCCAGTCAACGGCCACCCCCCGCGTATGCAAGGCGCCCAACGCCGTGACCAACTCCGAAGCCTCGCCACGATCCCGGCGCATCACCGGCACGAACACCGCCCCAGACCCCACCCCCGAACCAGCACCGTCACCGGAACCGTCGCCGGCCAGGCACTCCTGCCCCATCGCCGACAACACCCCGTCCGGCCCCACCTCCACGAACGTCTCCACCCCCGCAGAAGCCAACACCCCCACCCCATCGGCGAACCGCACCGCACCACGCACCTGCTCCACCCAATACTCCGGCGAACACAACCGCTCCGCCGTAACCTGCTCCCCCGTCAACGTCGACACGATCGGAATCCGCGGCGGGTCGTAGGTGAGCGTCCTGGCCAGGGTGCGGAAGTCCTCCAGCATCGGGTCCATCAACGGCGAATGGAACGCGTGCGACACCCGCAACCGCCTCGTCCGCACCCCCCGCTCCTCCAAGGCGGCGACCACCTCAAGCACCGCCTCCTCCACCCCGGAGACCACCACCGACGCGGGACCGTTCACCGCCGCGACCGACACCCGCTCCTCACGCCCAGCGAGCAGCTCGACGACCTCCCCCTCGGAGGCCCGCACCGACACCATCGCCCCACCCGCAGGCAACGCCTGCATCAACCGCGCCCGACCCGCCACCAACACACACGCATCCGCCAGCGACAACACCCCCGCCACATGCGCCGCCGCGATCTCCCCGACCGAATGACCAGCCAGCACACCCGGCGCCACTCCCCACGAGGACACCAACCGGAACAACGCCGTCTCCACCGCGAACAACGCAGGCTGCGCCCACCCGGTCCGATCCAGCAACTCCGCTTCCGCAGATCCCGGCTCGGCGAACAGCACCTCGCGCAACGACCCCTCAAGCAGCGGGTCCAGCTCGGCGATCACCGCGTCCAACGCCGCCGCGAACACCGGGAACCGCTCATACAGCTCCCGGCCCATCCCGGCCCGCTGCGACCCCTGACCGGTGAACAACACCGCCACCCGGCCATCACCCACCCGCCCCCGCACCACACCCGAACCGCCGGCTACCGCCGACAACCCGGCCACCACACCCCCACGGTCCCCGCCCACCACCACCGCACGATGATCGAAGGCGGACCTGCCGGTGGCCAGTGAGTACGCGATGTCCAGCGGCCTCAGGTCCTCGCGCTCCTCCACGAACGCCGCCAGGCGGGCGGCCTGCGCACCCAGCGCCTCCTCGCCGCGCGCGGACACCACGAACGGCAACGGCAATCCCCCGGTGAGCTCCGCCGTCGGAACCGGCAGAGCCCCCTCGATCTCGGTGTCGACGGGCGCGGGGGCCTGCTCGATGATGACGTGGGCGTTGGTGCCGCTGATCCCGAAACCGGAGACTCCCGCGCGGCGCGGGTGGCCGTTCTCCGGCCACTCGACGGGCTCGGTGAGCAGCGACACCGCACCCGCCGACCAGTCGACGTGCGGGGTGGGCTCGTCGACGTGCAGGGTTCTGGGCAGCAAGCCGTTCCGGAGGGCCATCACGACCTTGATGACGCTCGCCACCCCGGCGGCGGCCTGGGTATGGCCGATGTTGGACTTCACCGAACCCAGCCACAGGGGACGATCGGCCGGGCGGTCCTGACCGTAGGTGGCGAGCAGCGCCTGGGCCTCGATCGGGTCGCCGAGCATGGTGCCGGTGCCGTGCGCCTCCACCGCGTCGACGTCGGCGGCCACCAGTTCGGAGTTGGCGAGCGCCTGGCGGATGACGCGCTGCTGGGAGGGACCGTTCGGAGCCGACAGGCCGTTGCTGGCGCCGTCCTGGTTGACCGCGCTGCCCCGCACCACCGCCAGCACCGGATGACCGTTGCGACGCGCGTCCGACAGCCGTTCCAGCAGCAGCAGGCCGATCCCCTCGGAGAAGGCGGTGCCGTCGGCGGCCGCGGCGAAGGCCTTCACCCGGCTGTCGGGGGCGAGGCCGCGCTGGCGGCTGAACTCCACGAAGATCTCGGGAGTGAAGATGATCGTGACGCCGCCGGTGATGGCCATGGAGCACTCGTCCCTTCTGAGGGACTCGCACGCCAGGTGCAGGGTCACCAGTGAGGACGAGCAGGCGGTGTCGGCGGTGACCGCGGGTCCCTCCAGGCCGAGGGTGTAGGA
This sequence comes from Streptosporangium sp. NPDC049046, assembly GCF_040649155.1. Classification (NCBI taxonomy): domain Bacteria; kingdom Bacillati; phylum Actinomycetota; class Actinomycetes; order Streptosporangiales; family Streptosporangiaceae; genus Streptosporangium; species Streptosporangium sp. NPDC049046. Next base: position 21,815 of record NZ_JBEZEZ010000059.1, read on the forward strand.
GATCCGCCCGGACATGACGGCGGTGGAGGTGCCCGTCAGCAGGTGACCCTCGACCCCCGCGGGGAAGACCCCCTGGCCGATGCCGTACCCGCTGGAGGCCGCGCCGACGAAGACGCCCGTCCGGCTGCCCTTCACCGTGGCGGGATCGATGCCCGCCCGTTCCAGCAGTTCCCACGAGGTCTCCAGCAGCAGTCGCTGCTGCGGGTCGGACGCCAGTGCCTCGCGCGGGCTCATCCCGAAGAAGCCCGCGTCGAAACCGCCGGCGTCGGCGACGAACCCGCCCTCGCGGGCATAGGTGGTGCCGGGGGTGTCCGGGTCGGGGTGGTAGAGCCGGTCCAGGTCCCAGCCCCGGTCCCCGGGGAACCCGGACATGGCGTCCTTCCCGTCCGCGACCAGCCGCCAGAGTTCCTCCGGGCTGTTCACCCCACCGGGCAGGCGGCAGCTCATTGCCACGACCGCGATCGGCTCGCGTTCCCTCGCCTCCACTTCACGCAGGCGGCGTCGGGTGTGCTGCAGGTCGGCGGTGGCACGCTTGAGGTAGTCACGCAGCTTGTCGTCATTCGGCATCGGACGTCAACCAGCCTCGGGGCAGTAGGGATTCGTCATGGGGTGCTCCGTCAAAAGACACCGTCGGGAGGCGCCGTCAGGAGGCGCCGAGTTCCCCGTCGAGGACCGCGAAGAGCTCGTCGTCGGTGACCGACTCGAAGTCCTGCCGGGGCTCGGTCTCCACCGGGTCGCCGTGCGTGTCGTCCCACTTGCGGAGCAGCGCCCGCAGCCGGGCTGTGATCTTGTCGGTGTCCCCGCCGTTCCTCGCGTACAGGAGGGTCTCCAGCCGGTCGACCTCCGCGAGCACGGACGCGGAGGGGTCGGCGGCGGGCGGGGCGATCTCGGCCCTGATGTGCTCGGCGAGCACGCCGGGGTTGGGGTAGTCGAAGACCAGGGTGGTCGGCAGGCGCAGCCCGGTGGCGCCACCGAGCCGGTTGCGCAGTTCGACGGCGGTGAGCGAGTCGAACCCGAGCTCCTTGAACGCCCTCTCGGGTTCCACCGAGTCCACGCTCGTGTGCCCGAGCACCCCGGCGGCCTCGGCGCAGACGAGCTTGACGAGCGCGGTCAGCTGCTCGTCCTCCGACAGACCCGCCAGGCGCTGTTCGAGCCCGGAGGCGCCGGAGGTGACGCCTCCCCCGGTCCGGACGACCCGGCGGGCGGGGGCGCGGACGAGACCCCGCAGCAGCGCGGAGCGCAGGCCGTTCTCGCCGCGCAGCGCGGCGAGGTCGAGGTTGATCGGCACGAGCAGCGCCTCGTCGAAGGCGCGGGCCGCGTCGAACAGGGCCATCCCCTCCTCCGACGACAGGGCGACCAGTCCTGAACGGGCCATCCGCTCCACGTCGGCGTCGGCGAGGTGGCCGGTCATGCCGCTGCGCTGGTTCCAGAAACCCCAGGCCAGCGAGAGCCCGGCCAGCCCCTGAGCCCTGCGGTGCGCCGCCAGCGCGTCGAGGAAGGCGTTGGCGGCGGCGTAGCCGCCCTGCCCCGCCCCGTCCAGCACCGCCGCGGCCGAGGAGAACATCACGAACGCCGACAGGTCCAGGTCACGGGTGAGCTCGTGCAGGTTCCACGCCGCGTCCACCTTCGGCCGCAGCACCGCGTCCACCCGTTCCGGGGTGAGGGATTGGACCAGTCCGTCGTCGAGGACGCCGGCGGTGTGCACCACCCCCGTCAACGGCCGATCCGCGGGAATCCCCGCCAACACAGCCGCCAACCCCTCACGATCGGCCACATCACACGCCACCACACTCACCTGCGCCCCCAA
>NZ_JBEZEZ010000060.1:0-23168 GCF_040649155.1 Streptosporangium sp. NPDC049046
TCGCGTGTACGTCAGCCGGTAGACGTTCCTCGGCCATGGGACGCCAACGGTCACAGACGGTCTTGATCCGGAGGAGTCGAGATGTTGGGCTTGCCCGGGACGTGGCAGACGGGAAGAGCCGGCTTCCACCTCAACCACCTATGGCCTTCGTGGTGCAACGTCGATCATCCCGGAGCCGAGTGCCCCCGCCGGAGGCATTTGGTCGAAAGGTAGAAGGCTCTGGACTCGCGAGAGCGATTGATGTCAGCGTGAGGTACGCGCAGAGCTTCGATCAGGAATGATCTCTATATGGTCGATGAGAGAGGACTGTCGGCTGAGGATTGTGCGTCGATGGTCCATGCAGGTGAGGTGCTGCATGCGAAGGGGTGGCGCAAGGTCTTCACCGTGTCCGAGATGGCTGAGAAGTGGGCATGGCTCGTCGCCGAGATCGAGAGTGGATACGACGACATGGTGGATGAGTACACCAACGATCTTTATTGCCGGGACTGGCTGGCTGAGGCGTGGCCGATGTTGACGCACCCGGTACGGGCGATCTGGCACTCGGAGATCCACCCGCTCGACGAGCGTTTTCGCGCGGCGACCGTTGACGACGGAGGCAAGGCGATCTCTCGATATCACCGGACTGTCCTCAAGGAGGGTTGGTGGTGGCGGAGGAAACCACGAAACTTGACCGGCTCCTTGGGGACCTACTTCGTTGATGCGCTGGATGATGAATGACTCAGGGAGCCGGGAACGGCGTGGCTGGGAAACCCCGAGCGCGAGCGGAGTAGATCGGCTGGCGATGATGTGGCTAGCTTTGTGCGGTGGCGTGTCGCCGGGGCGGCGAGTGGATTGGGTACGGCGGGTGCGTGGGTCGGTGACGGCTCGGGCCGCCGCCGTTCGGGACCGGCGCCCACGCCGCACGCCCGGACGGCGGGCGGCGGAGGGCCGGGTACGGCGGCGCGGCGCGCCGCCGCTTGAGGATCTGGAAGCAGGCCCGGTCGTACGCCTTCACGCCTGACCAGGTCGCCTCACCGCTCGCATGCAGACCGTACGACCTGCGGCACGCGGCGGTCTCGCTGTGGCTGAACGCGGGGGCACGTGCCGGAGCGGCCCGATGTCGGCTGAGCGCCGTCACTTCCCCATCTGAGGGAGTGACGGCGGGGCGGCTCCCCGCGCGTACGGCTGCGTGTGGAGAGCACCCGAACAATTTTTGATCTTGTTGCCACGGGCTGCAACAGCCCAGGTGCCACACCCCTGCAACGGCAGGCGCCATGGGGGTGCAACGCCCCCGTGGCCCCGCTCTGATCTGTAATGGGGCACCCCAACCCCTGCGCGAGGGGCCACACCCGCCAGAACCATGTTCGTTCAAGCAACCCCGGAGACGCTCTCAGCCGTCCCACAAGGCCCGCGTATCCCACTCTTCCCCGAAGGACCCCGCCCGTGCGTCTTTCCCTCGCCCTCACAGCCGCCGCAATCCTGCTGATTTCCCTCACCGCATGCGGCGGGCCGACCACCGACCTCGACGCCGCTGGCGTCATCAAGGCGATCGCCGGGCAGGGGTTGCCGGTTACGCTCACCGTGACGTACACGGCGGAGACCGACCCGAACAAGCAGTTGGGGCGGCCGAACGGCTACACGTCCAAGGCGTCGTTCACCGACAGCCGCATCAACGCGGCGGACGTGGCTAGCAAGGAGAAGGGGGATGTGGGGCTGGGCGGTAGCGTCGAGGTGTTCGACGAGGCAGACCAGGCGCAGCAGCGGGCCGACTACATTCAGGAGATCGGGAAGAAGCTGCCCCTGCTCAGTGAGTACGACTATGTGGCGGGGCCGGTGTTGTTGCGGGTATCGAAGGAGTTGACGCCGGATCAGGCTGAAGCGTTCGAAGCTGCTCTTGGTGAGGTCGTGCAGTAGCAGTATCTGGTTGACACCTCTGCCCTGCCCGTCGGACGGGGGCGTTGTCTTTCAGCCCGGGGACGATCAGCCTGGCCCGTGAGCATGAGCGGTATGGATTCTGAACTGAGCGCCGCGATCAGAGCCCTCGACCGGGACACCGCTTGGGCTCGACTGGTGGGCTCGACTGGAGCTCGCCACGGGCGGAAGCGAGAAGGCTGAGGTGACCACCATGGACTTAGGGGGTGAACAGAGCCAGAAATGATGAAGGAGCTTTGTCGCTTCAAAAGGTAAGACAAACCCTATTGATTACGCAATGCAACGTTCATCGCACAAAGCGAATAAAAAATGTCCATATCCGGACATTTAGGCAACCTGGCACCATTGGCGGCCGTCTCACTAGCGTCCTACACCTACCCTTTGTGAGGGATTGTGCTCAGACGCCTACTTTCCGTTGCCCTGTTCGGCTCCGCGCTTTTCGCTCCGACCGTCGTCGCTCTACCTTCGTCCGCAGCAACCGCCGGGTCATGGACCGTGTATCAACCCCACGGCACGATCAACTTTGACGGCGGCGACGCCATCACCTACTTCAGTAACCCGGCCGCCCCAAGCAACGGGCAGATTACTCGCACACTCCTGCTGCTCCAGCCCTACTACAACGGCAGGGTCGCCGAGACGGTCGATATCTGCTACCAGGAGCCGGGTGCCACCACTGACTACAAGTGCACAGGCGCATTCGACCTCAACAGTAGCCTGGGAATGTGGATCTACACCTTCAGTGGTCTGGACCCCAGAGGCACGATCACCGTCAAGCACACCCTGCATGGAGGCGCCTATCCCACGAGCAGTGGACCTCAAGACCGCGTCACGGTGGATTACGAGTACTAGTCCTGAACTCAACAATGCCCCGCTCGCCCTTCACCACGAAGGGCGAGCGGGGCTTCTTCGTCTTAGGTCAGGTGGGAACGAGGAGGAAGCGGGGCAATCATGTAGAGCGAGCGCTGAGCCGGAGTGTTGATCAAATGTAGTTTCTTACACTACGAAGGCCCAGCAGGTATCCGGCGACAGGGGTGGCGGCGGGGGCCGCCTTCATGAAGAAGACGACCCCCGTGGTGGTGAGGTGTGCGGCGACTCTGGAGGTCAGCTCAATCTCCGCCGATCGGACGCCGGCGACCGGGCCGACCTGCTCCTCGATGGCCGCTCGGACGGGTTCGGGCAGGTCAGGACACTGCCTTCTTCGAACTGTCATGGCACTCCTAGTACATTTGCCGCCCTGGTAGTGGCGAGCTGCTTCCGGCCCAGGATTCGTTGGCCTTGTCGCCGCTAATTGCCGACATTCTCTGTCCTCCAATACGCGGGTCGGGGCGTCTCTATTGCGTTATGTAACTACTGTCTCTGGAGTCACCGTCATGCCGCTTGGGTGCAAAAGAGTCAATCTCGCCCTTATCGGCCTATTGGTTGTACCTGGTTGCGCTTTCGAAGGAACCGTCACGGTCACTGCAACGCAGACGGTGACATCACTGGCGGTACCCTCTTCGTCACCCGGAAATATAATTGCTACTGGCCCGCCACCTGCCGATGGCGGAAGCTACCTCAACGCTACGGATCTTGTTCTCACCCTTGAGAAGGCAAGCTCCAGGAAGTTGTGCGACAGAGTTACCTACGATCACCTGATCATCAACGGGCGAGACGTGGGCATGCAAGCCTATGGCGTTTGCCGAACTGGGCTCGCACGAGTAACGGTTCACGTTTTTCCGGAACCAGTCAATCCGGCACTGTGGAGTTTCGCATTGCAGCCGAACATGCGCGGCAACTACGTGATCGTTTTCGGGCGGAACTGGTTCATCAATGCGTCCGCGAACCCTAAAGTGGGAGAATTCGCTCTGAGTGTTTTGGGGGGAGATGTTCGCACATGGCAGTAGCCGATGCCTGCGCTCTACAGGATCGGATGCGAGAAGGTTCAGCACACATGGCCGTACGAGGAGATCGGCGACAACATCGCCAAAGTGCTCGGCCGAACCGGAGTCACGGATGAACAACTTGCATGCTCCCAGCCGCCTTGAATACGTAGATAGAGGCCGTCCATGAAAACAGTTCTCATCATCCTCGTGACCGCGACCATCACTGCTGCTGCGACTATCGGCATCTTCATCATTGTTGGCTTCTCTGCCGGTAAGCCGCCCGCTGACCTTGTCGATGCCTGCCGCTCCTTCATCACGGCTCACGACGAAGCTGCCACCCGCGCCAAGAAGCAGAACGACGCTACCCTCCAAACCGAGCTCGCTCACCCGATTCGGGTATCTGATGTCTGGGAAGCTCGCAATCAGGCACCGCTTGAGGCCGCAGCTCTCAAGGTTCAGAACTTCAACGGCGTCGGCGACGATCAGAAGTGGGCAGGCATTGCCTGGCAGCTCGTCCAGGCCGTCACCGTCATGGATCCCACCAGCCTGGACGGCGCTGTGCAGAAGGAGAGCGCGCTGTCCGCCGCGCACGCCGGATGCGTTGGCCGGTGACATGTAGGAGCCCCCGCCTACGAAGTCAGCGGCTCCGCGCCGGACCTACTCCTCGTCCGGCCGTCCCTCTCCGGAGCCTCGACATGGTTCCGAACCCCGCACCGGCAGGCGAACAACACCGCCGCCTTCACCGGCTTGGGAACTATGGCGACCGAGTACAGGCCGCCCCCGCCAACCCGGATCTCCTCAAAGAGACCGAAAGGCCTGGTCTGGACACAGGAACGAGTCACTGTGTGGACCGCCGAGTACGAGCGGGCGCTGGAGCTGGCCTGTAAGGAGGCAGGGGACAAGAAGGTCGTCAACGTGTTGCAGGTGTGGGCGTCGGTCAAGCGGCCGAGTCCGGTCATGGTGTGGTCCCTGCTCAACTCGGCGTGTTCCTTGACCGTGCCGTGCTGCAACGGCTACACGCCCTGTTTCACCTCGTCGGGTGCCGGGCGCTGCGCCGCGGTGAGGCGTGCGGGATCCGCTGGGTCGACATCGACATCGACCTTGACGCCGGTCTCCTGACCGTCCAGACGCAGCTCGTCCAGGTCGGCTGGAAGGTCGAGGAGGCCGACCCCAAGACGGACTCCGAGGCGCCGATCGCGTTGGACAAGCTCACCGTGCCCGACAGAACAAGAAACGGTTGGCGTGGGGCGAGGCATGGCAGGAGACGGGTCGGGTGTTCACCCGCGAGTACGGTTCGGAGTTGCATCCCGCGTGGGTGAGTGAGCAGTTCGGGTGACTGGCTTTCGAGGCGGGCTTGCCGTCGATCAGGCTGCATGACCTGCGGCACGGCGCGGCCACCATGGGCCTGTCGGCTGGCGTGGAGGTGAAGACCATTCAGGTGATGCTGCGGTACTCGTCGATCATGATCACGTCAGACACCTAAACGTCGATCATGCCGGAGGTGTTCCGAGAGGCGGCCGAGGCTATCGCCGCACTGGTCCCCCGGAAGGTCGCCGTGGGGGAGTCGTCCGAAACCGTCGGTCTCCCTTTGGTCTCCCGTGGGAGGTCTGCTGCACCTATGGATTCCCAGAGAAAGAGAAACCCCCACGTCGGTGGGGGTTCTGCGAGTAGGGCGCCTGGGACTCGAACCCAGAACCTACGGATTAAAAGATCGATCTTGCGCTGTTCCAGACAGTTCAATGCAGGTCAGCGGGCCTGCGCGGTCCATCCTGAACGGCTTTGAACGCCCCTGTATTGCAACCCGAAGTGCAACCCTGGTACCCGCCGGCCCCCAGTGGTGAGAACCACCCCCAGCGCTTGGGAACCTCGACTGTGTAGCCGTCCGGAAGCTCGGCCTTCTGGAGCTCGTCGGTAAGCTCTGAGCCTTGATCGCCGACCTCGCCCCAATAAGAGTGAAAGCGCTTCTTGTCCCTCGTAGTGATCTCGATTCTCCGCTCGGCCTCGATGAGCTTGGCGGTTAAGACCTCGCCCGAACGGATCTGGTTGAGCACGGTGGACATGTCTGTCCGCTGAGAATCGTCACGATTAAGAAAGAGCAGGCCGCCGATGAGCAACAAGCTTGCGATGGCGGAGCACACGAGGAACATCGTGAGCCACGAGGCTTTTTTCTGATGCTGGCGAGGGGGCGCGGACTGCTTCTCGATCATGCCTACAGCATGCCAGTCCAGGCGTTGAGCTTGGAGGTTTTGGCTTCATTTCTATAAACGGACACGGCCAACGTGAGAGCAATCCCAATCGCCGTAGGACATCACCAGTTTGGAAGATTGCGGCGCGCGTCTCTGTGGCCTGCTACTGCCCAGGTAGGAGACGGTTTCGCCTTATCCGTGAATCCCGGTGAGTCCCCCTTGTTGACCCTCCTGACGGGCACGCAACGGGCACGCCGGGCACGGCCCCCAGCTCTGCCGCTCGGTGGACCGGGGGAAACCTCGGACCGTCGATCACCCCCAGCCCTGTATGAAGATCAGCCACCGCCAGGCGATCGTGAGGCCGGTATAGTCCACGATCTCGCATCACCGGTCGGAGGGCTTCAGCTTTGCCTTCCCAGCCGGGACGTCATACCCAGCTTCGCTGAAAGGATCTCGGCATGTCTCTCGAAGTGATCGCCCGCTACCGCGACATGCTCAACCGTTGGGTGTTGGACCCACAAACCCTGTGCTGGACTGTCACTCTTCCACTGTCGGAGACGCTGACTTCCCATGAGGTCATTATGCGTATGGGTATGCATCCTTCTGACTTGCGCATGTCCACTGATGACGACGACCCGCTGGAGGAAGGACGCTTTCGCATCGAGCAGGCGGCCTCGGGAGTCATCACTTACGACCTGCATGGCTATGCGAAGTTTTCCGGCCCGATCCGCGACGCGCTCACTCAGAAGACTCGCCACTGGTGTGTCCAATGGGACTCCCACAACCTTGGGCTTAGCTACTCCTTGAGTGGTGGAAGCGGTGGGGCTTGGGATATCGAATATTTCGAAGCACATTCACCGGATGAGGTGACTGTGGCTCTCGGGCCACTGGCGAAGTACGACTCCCTCTTCCGCCAATACGAACTCGATGATGATGAGTACGGAGCTGGCTATATCAAGGCGTTGTGCCTGGCGGTCGTCGAGCTGGAGAGCGGGATCAGCCTGGATCGTGAATGGCTGTACCGCCCCCATCCCGTACTGGATCTTCCTACACGCTTCTTGTAAGGGGGAGTCGGTTACTTCTCCGATGAGGGTCCCGGCCGACCTCACCTCAGATTCGGACCGTTGACCAAGCCTGATAATGGAGGGTCTACCTGAGCGGACGCACATTCTGACTCGCCTGGTCATTCTGGAGCCTGGTCCCCTATCCGGGGCATAAACATCTTGGCTCGCGTAGAGCATCGACTTCGTCGACATCGCCAGCATCTATGGCTGGCCTGGGCGGCGGCGTGTCGCTGGGGTCGGCGCGTTCGTTGGACACGGCGGGTGCGCGGGTCGGTGGACGGCCCGGGGCGCCGCTGGCCGGGACCGGCGCCCACGCCGCACGCCCGGTCGGCGGGCGGCAGAGGGCCGGGTACGGCGGCGCGGCGCGCCGCCGCTTGATTGACCGTGGTCAAGGATCGCCGGAACGGTACGCGCTGGTCGGTGGCGCTCGCGCTGGGACTTCGGCAATCGGAGTCGTTGGGCCTGCGGTGGAAGTACGTGGACCTGGACAAGGGCGTGATCCGGGTGTTCTGGCAGATCAAGCGACTTCGCTACCGGCACGGCTGTGAGGACCCGCACGCCTGCGACCGCTACCCCTGCCGAAGGACTGCCCCAAGGCTAAGCGCACCTCTGGACGTCGGCACGTCTGCCTCACCGCGTGCCGCAAGAACTGCGCCAAACACGGGGGCGCGTGTCCGAAGTTCTGCGCCGCCGACTGCGCCAAGCACGCTCTTGCCTGCCCGGATCGTGCCGGGGGCTGGACGTTCACCAAGCCGAAGGGCAAGGGCAAACGGTCCATCGCTCTGCCTCCTCCTCTGATCGTTCTCCTCAAGCTCCACAGGGAGGCTCAGAGGCTCGAACGGGAAGCGGCGGGGGACAGGTGGCAAGACTGGGATCTCGTGTGGTGCACGCCGGACGGAAACCCGATCGATGCCGGGGAGGACTGGGAAGATTGGAAGGAACTCCTGCGACTCGCCGAGATCGACAAGGACGCCCGCGTTCACGACGCGCGCCACACCGCCGCGACGCTCCTGCTTGAACAAGGGGTGGACATCCGAGTGATTCAGGCGGTTCTCGGCCACTCCCAGCTCACCACGACCAAGCGGTACACCCACATCACGGAGACACTGGCGATCGAGGCAGCGGGCCGGATGGGACGGGCGCTTTGAGATGGCTGACCGCAACCTGACGGCGACCATTGCAACCCTGGGCAGACTTCCCGAGTAGGAAATGGGAGGTCTGCCCAGGTCATTGGGGTAGGGCGCCTGGGACTCGAACCCAGAACCTACGGATTAAAAGTGGACGGCTCTTATTGGCATTCACAATGCTCTGACCTGGCGTTTCGGATGCTGTCTCCCCCTTGCCTGGGGGAGGAAATCCGTGCATGGTCCGGATCTTGATGGCGCTTCCGAAGAGGGGGCTGGGAGACTGTGCGACATGAGCAAGATCGAACGGCCGCTCGTACGTGAGTTGTTCCCCGATCTCGTCGCGGATCTCATCGCGTGTCTGAGAGAAGAAGGGGAGGAAGATCTTGCCGTCTCCACCTGGGTCATTCGGTTCTACGGGGAGTGCGGATGCGGTGATGACTTCTGCCAGAGCTTCTATACGGCCGAGCGGCCGGACGGAGCGTACGGTCCCGGGCACAGATGCGTGCCACTGCTTCCGCCGAGAGGTGATCTGATCCTTGACGTCGTTGAGGGACGGATCATGTACGTGGAGGTCCTGCACTACCCGAAGCTGCCACGTCCGGTGAGTTGAAGCTGTCAGCTTGGGAAGTGCATCGAGTACGGCAGGTGGGGCGGCTGAGCTGGGCGTGAGACCGGTCGTGAGTGACCGTGGTTGCCCCCTCGTCACCCTGGTTAATGGCCCGCTAATGGCCCGAAAAGCGAAGCTCTTTCAGTTGTCGGCGGAGCGCGTCACGCTCGGCGATCAGCTTCTCTACGTCATCCAGGGTGAAGAGCGTTTTGGAAGGGCCGTTTACGGTCCAGCCGTGTTGGCCGGGTTCCCAGAAGATCTCAACCTCGGTGCCTTCGTGGGGGTCTCCGCCCGCTGTGGCGTCTTGGGCAGTCGTGACACTGACCTCCTCCACACGGAGGTACCAATCCCCGGCATTGACGTCGATCACGACTGGGGTTTCGTCGGGTAAGCCGGTGAGGTAGTCGAGGAGTCGGCGGACGGTGAGCATAGGTGCAGAGTGGCATGGATTGCGCACCTGCGCACGCCCCGCCCGCCGGATCTTCCCGTCTGCCTCGTCCCACCCCGGAGGGGCAACAGCTCGGGGACGGAGGAGCAAGGCCGTCTTCGCGTGTACGTCAGCCGGTAGACGTTCCTCGGTCATTGGATGCCAACGGTCACAGACGGTCTTGATCCGGAGGGGTCGAGATGTTGGGCTTGCCTGGGACGTGGCAGGCGGGAAGATCAGGCCCCACCGCAGCCAACTACGGCTCTGCGATCGGCAGTCTCGATCATCCCGGAGCGGAGTCCCCCGCCGGAGGCATAGGTTGTACGGTCACGTGCATGGACCCCCAGTACGCCGCTGACGCTCGCCATATCTGGAAGACCTACGTACCGCGCCGAGGGCAGGCGGACACCGTCCAAGGTGAGTTACTGCGGGCAGTGGAGAAACTCCGGGATGAGGCCCAGCGCAACGGCAACGTCAACTGGGGTGAGCACTTTGAGCAGCTCCTGGCCTACCTATGCGAGAAGCTCACCGCGTCGGGGTTGTTCGATGCGGAGACCTTGAAAGAGCTGTCTGCGGATCTGGATCGCCTCGCTGACTTCGAGCGTCCACTTACTGACGATGAGCCCTTCGATCGCATCACTTACCGCGTCGTCGACTGGTACCGCGCTCATCCTGAGCCGGTACCGCATGAGCACGTCTGAAGTTGACCGGCGGCGGTGCGGCCCCGGTGCGGCGGGTTGGTTGGGTGCGGCGCGCGGGCGGTGCGGCGGGCGGCCCGATTTCCGCCGCCGTTCGGGACCGGCGCCCACGCCGCACGCCCGGACGGCGGGCGGGGGGAGGGCCGTGCGGCGGCGCGCCGCGGCGCCGCCTTGACCTACCGGCGTAAGCGGGCGGTCTTCCATCACGTTCTGGAGTACGCCGTGGAGCTGGGGGAGCTTTCGGCAAATCCGATCCACAAGGTCAAGTTCCGCAAGGTCAAAACCGGTGGCGAGATCGATCGTCGGTCGGTGGTCAATCCTGAGCAGGCCCGTCAGCTGTTGATCGCGGTGACCTATGCGGGCCGTACTCGTGGCCAGATGATGGCGGCCATGTTCGCCTGCATGTACTTCGCCGGTCTTCGCCCGGCTGAGGCGGCCGGTCTGCGCAAGGTGAACTGCGAGCTTCCGGAGACCGGATGGGGCACGCTCACTCTGGAGAAGACCCGGCCGGAGAGCAACAAGCGTTACACCGACTCGGGGGAGTCCAACGACGAACGCGGGCTCAAGCACCGCGACGAGAAAGCCACACGGACAGTGCCGATCCCCTCGGAGCTGGTGGCCATCCTGCGTGAGCACATCGAGCGGTACGGCGTCGCCGAGGATGGCCGGCTGTTTCGGACCCGTACCGGCCAGAGCTTCCCCGGCTCCACGGTCTCGATGGTCTGGAAGCAGGCCCGGTCGTACGCCTTCACGCCTGACCAGGTCGCCTCGCCGCTCGCACGCAGACCGTACGACCTGCGGCACGCGGCGGTCTCACTGTGGCTGAACGCGGGGGTCCACGCGCCGGAGGTGGCGGAGCGGGCGGGGCACGGGGTGGATGTGCTGCTCAAGGTCTACGCCAAGTGCATCGACGGCCAACACGAGGTGGCCAACAAACGGATCTTGGAAGTGCTCACGACGTGACATTCTCAACAGCAGGACACGAAGGACTCCGGGTAGCCCTCGGGGTCCTTCGTCGTGTCGGCTCCCATGGTCCCGGAATCGTTCCGCGAGCTTCCGGGACTCTTGGGCTGACCTGGGGAAACAGCGGCGGTCCCATTCCGCGTATATTCCGGGACTCCTGGCGGACGGCTGCATTCGACTGCATCCGGCTGCATGGGCAGAGAAAGATCGCTAGGGACGTAGGCCCAGGTCAGAGCCTACGTTCCTGCTCGCGAGTGGTAGGGCGCCTGGGACTCGAACCCAGAACCTACGGATTAAAAGTCCGCAGCTCTAACCATTGAGCTAACGCCCCGCAGGTGACAGCGTACCGAGGATAGTGTCCACTAACGTCCGTCGCCAGGCCTATTCATGGTCATCGGTTTGCGGAACACCCGGTGAGGGGCGGGATCGGCTCCTAGAGTGGCAGGCATGACGAGCTCGGGGCTTGAGCCCGCCTTCGCCTCCCAGGTCTCCACGCGCCCAGGGTATGTCGTGGTCGATGTCGAGACCACCGGTTTCTCGCCGTCGAGGGGAGACCGGATCTGCGAGATCGCGCTCGTCTCGCTGGACACCCGGGGCGAGATCGTCGACGAGTGGCACTCGCTGGTCGACCCCCGGCGCGGCACCGGGGCCGTCCACGTCCACGGCATCACCAACGCGATGGTCCAGGGCGCGCCGGTGATCGAGGAGTTGCTGGACGAGATCTGGCGGCGGATCGCCGGCCGGGTCCTGGTGGCGCACAACGCCTCCTTCGACCTGCGCTTCCTGCGGAGCCTTCCCGGCAGTGAGTGGGTGACCGAGACCCTGTGTACGCAGCGGCTGGCGCCCGCCTTCATCCCCGAGGGCAGGTGGACGCTCGCCGCGTGCTGCGAGCGCGCCGGAATCCCGCTCCTCGGGGCCCACGCCGCGCTGGCCGACGCCCGCGCGGGCGCCGAACTGCTCCGCCACTACCTGCGTACGGGCGTCTCCTGGCAGGAGGAGCTCACCAGGGCGGCCCAGGCCCCCGAGTGGCGGCCCTCCGGGCTTCCCCAGCGGCCTCCACGGCGCCGGTGAGCCCGGGAAGCCGTCGAAGTCAGGGAGTCAGGGAGTCAGGGAAGAGGAGTCCGGGAAACCGATGGATCCCGGAGATGGTCAGCGGTAGGCGGGGATGCCGGTCAGGGCCTCGCCGAGCACGAGGGTGTGAATCTCCTGGGTGCCCTCGTACGTCAGTACGCTCTCCAGGTTGTTCATGTGCCGGATCACCGGATACTCCAGTGTGATGCCGTTGCCGCCCAGGATGGAGCGCGCCTGGCGGGCGATGTCCAGGGCGGCGCGGACGTTGGCGAGCTTGCCGAAGCTGACCTGGTGCGGGGTGAGGGTGCCCTCGTCCTTGAGGCGGCCCAGGTGGAGGGCGGTGAGCTGCGACTGCCCCACACCGACGTACATCCAGGCGAGTTTCTCCTGGGTCAGCTGGAAACCGCCGATGGGCCTGCCGAACTGGACGCGGGAGGTGGAGTAGTCGACGGCCGACTCCAGGCAGGCGCGGGCGGCGCCCACCACGCCCCACACGATGCCGAAACGGGCCTCGGACAGGCATGACAGCGGGCCCTTCAGACCGCGCACCCCGGGCAGTACGGCGGAGGCGGGCAGGCGTACGTCGTCGAAGTAGAGCGACGAGGTCACCGAGGCCCGCAGGGACATCTTCCTGTGGATCTCCGGGGCGCTGAACCCCGGGGTGTCCGTGGGCACCACGAAACCGCGGACGCCGTCCTCGGTCCGCGCCCAGACCACGGCGACGTCGGCGACGGAGCCGTTGGTGATCCACATCTTGGAGCCGTTGAGTATCCAGTCGCCCGAGGGGTCCTGCTTGGCGTGGGTGCGCATGCCGGCGGGGTCGGAGCCCTGGTCGGGCTCGGTCAGGCCGAAGCAGCCGATCGCCTCGCCCGCGGCCATCCGGGGGAGCCACTCGTCCTTCTGCTCGTCGGAGCCGTACTTCCAGATCGGGAACATCGCGAGCGAGCCCTGCACGGACACGAACGACCGCAGCCCGGAGTCTCCCGCCTCCAGCTCACGGCAGGCCACGCCGTACGAGACGGCGTCGAGGCCCGCGCAGCCGTACCCCTCCAGATGCATGCCCAGCACGCCGAGCGAGCCGAGGGCCGGGGCGAGCTCGCGTGCGGGGAAGACGGCTTCTTCGAACCAGTCGCCGACGTGGGGGAGGATCCGGTCCGCGACGAACTCTCGCACGGTGTCGCGGATGAGGCGCTGCTCCTCTACGAGCGCGTCGTCGATGCGCAGGAGATCGTCCATGGGATTTCCCTCTCTCTCGGCCCTGCCAGGGTATTACCGGTGCCGGTGGGACGGAGGTCAGGGTCGTGACCGGCCTCGGGAGGGGTGAGAGTCAGGGTCGTGCCAGGGGGAATCCCGATGTGAGGAAAGCTCACTCTCGGGCAGTCTGTGGATATGAACGAAAACGACTTCACCGGCGTCAAGAAGCTTCAGAGGACCAAGGACGGGCGCATCATCGCGGGTGTGGCCTCCGGTCTCGGACGCTACATCGGAGTGGACCCCAACATCATCCGCGCGGCCCTCGCGATCGCCACCTTCTTCGGTGGCCTCGGTATCGCGGTCTACGCGATCGGCTGGGTGCTCCTGCCCGACGAGAGGAAGGACAGGTCGCTCCTGCAGGACATGGTCGAAAAGAACAAGGACAATCCGATCTGGGTGGACGCCAAGACCAAGGCCGAGCAGGGCTGGGCCAAGGCCACCAACCAGCACCGCGCGCCGCACCAGCCGGGTTCGGAGTACTCCACCCACCAGGCCCCCTTCCCGCCCACCGCTCCCCAGGCCCCGTACGGTACGCCCACTCAGGCCCCGTACGGCACGGAGCCGCGGCAGGACGACACCCGTCCCCAGGTGTGAGTCAGGAGGTCGCCTCCGCGCGAACCCTCTCGATGATCTCCTTACGGGAACCTCTCCAGAACACGGCCAGCGCGGCCGCCACGGCGAGCCCGGCCGCGCCGGCCAGCGCGACCACCAGCTCGGGGCCGAGGTGGTCGGCGGCGGCTCCGCCGATCAGGATGCCGACGCCCTGGGAGGCGAGCAGGCCGGACTGGACGAGACCGAAGGCCTGTCCCCGCCGCTCGGAGGGGACACACTGCACGAACGCGGCGTTGGCCGCGAGCTGGTAGGCCCCACCCAGGCCCGAGACGAACCACAACAGCAGCACCACAGGAAGCGGTGGCTGCGCGGCGCACAGGATCAGCGGCGCGCAGGTGAGCATCGCCATCCGGCCCATCGATCGCAACCGGTTCGATGGGCTGACGTAGCGGCTGAAAAGGAACGCGCCGACGACGGTGCCGGTGGGCATGGCGCCCATCAGCAGACCGGTGACCAGCGAGAGCTGCTGGGGATTTCCGGTCAGCTCCGCGGCGTACGGGGCGGCGATCCCCTCGGGCAGCACGTAGAAGCCACAGAGCCAGGCGAAGAGCACCAGCGTACGCAGCCGGGGGTCGCCGAAGACCAGCCTGGCGCCGGCGCGGGTCATCGTCCACATCGAGGGCCGGTTCTCGTCGGCGGGGAGGGGCGCGGGGCGCCGCCGTACCCCGGAGACGATGATGAGCGCGGAGGCGAGGAAGGTCGACGCGTCCAGCGCCAGCGCGCGGTACGGACCCATTCCCATGATCAGGAAGCCGCCGACGGCGAAGCCGAGCATCTGCGCGCCCTGGTTTGTCATGTTCTGCAGGGCAGAGCCCGCCACGTAGCGATCGCCCTTGAGCAGCTCCGGCAGCAGGGCCGCCCGCGCCGCTGAGAACGGCGCGCTGAGCAGCACCACGCAGAAGACCAGCACGCAGAGCGTGGCGAACGAGACGCCGGGCACCGCCATGAGCGCGACGAGTAGGGCCCGGAGCAGGTCGCAGGCGATCATGATGCCCCGGCGGGCGTAGCGGTCGGCGAGTCCCGCGAGGAGCGGCCCGCCGATGATCGGCGGCAGGTAGGTCAGGGCGTAGACCGAGGCCGTCGCGAGGGGCGAGTCCGTCCGTTCGAAGACGAGAATGGACAGTGCCACCCGTGAGAGCTGGTCACCGAGGAGGGAAAGCCCTTGGCCCAGCCAGAGCGCACGGAACTCTCTGATGGCGATGACCTCGCCGTAGGTCGCTTGGCGTTCCGCCGGACGGCGGTGCCGCCCGGGTAGTCGGCCGGACTTTGTCGCCGCCATAGGACTCCGCTGAGCTCGCAGGCACACTGACTGTGGGTGTTCACTGTGTAACCTACGGTGCCTGTTGCGGGGCCGCTGCGCAACCGAAAGCGATTAAGCGCATGCAAACTGTGATGATAAGCCGCGACATTCCGGAAAGAAGGCCTTTGACGTGCAGTGCGGGCTACTTACCAGCCCAGCTCGTGCAACCGGTCATCGTCGATGCCGAAATGGTGGGCGATCTCATGAACGACGGTTATCTGAACCTCTTCGATGACCTGGTCCTCGGTCTCGCAGATCGAGCAGATCGGGTTGCGGTAGATCTCGATCCGGTCGGGTAACACTCCTGCGTACCAGTCGCCCCGCTCGGTGAGCGGAATACCCGTGTAGAGGCCCAGAAGATTCGGTTCAGGGGGGTCGTCCACGACGACGAGCACCACGTTGTCCATGACTTTCGTCAGCTCGGGGGGAATGGTGTCCAGGGCTTCGGCCACTAGCTCCTCAAACTTCTCCCGCGAGATCTCGATCACACCCGTCATTCTGCCCCGTGATCCCGGGTAGAGGTGGAGGCGCATGAAATTCGCTGATTGGACCCAGGGAGCCCGCCGTTTCGTCACCGGTCTCGCCACCGGGCGAATCGCCCGCGGCGTGGCCGTCGCCGCCGTCGCCCTGGCCGGTGCGTGGCTCGGCGTCATGCTGGGCGGTGCCGTACGGGCCAACGTCGGCCCGGTGGAGCTCGGCATGTCGGCGGAGCCCTCGTGGACCGGGGAGACCGTCGTCGACGCACACCCCTTCGGCACACTTCTGTTCGACACCCACGACGCCCCCGTCGGCCTCCGCGTGACCCTGGAGAACATCAACCCCGAGCGGGCCCGCGGATTCCTGGACGACCCGCGCTTCTCCGCCGACCGCCTCCCAGCGCTCCTGGAGGAGGAGCTGAGCGCCGGAGTCAGGACACTGGTCCTGCGCGCTGCGCTCAGCGGCCTGGTGGGCGCCCTGGTGACGTCCCTGATCGTCTTCCGCAGGCCGGGACCGGCCCTGGCGGGCCTGCTGGGCATCACCGTCGCGATCGCCGGTACGGGTGCCGCCGTCGCCCTCACCTTCAGGCCCGACTCGGTGGTGGAGCCCAAGTACACCGGTCTGCTCGCCGGCGCGCCGTCCCTCGTCGGCGACGCCGAGTCGATCGTGACCAGGTTCGAGTCCTACCGGGTCCAGCTCGCCAAGCTCGTCAACAACGTCTCACAGCTCTACGACGCCGTCTCCGCCCTGCCGGTCTACGACGCCGACCCCACCTCGATCCGGGTGCTGCACGTCTCCGACATCCATCTCAGCCCCATCGCCTGGAACCTCATCCGTTCCATCACCGCCCAGTTCAAGATCGACGCGATCATCGACACCGGCGACCTGACCGACCACGGCACGGGCCCCGAGGACAGGTTCACCGAGGAGATCAGCACCTTCGGGGTTCCGTACGTCTTCGTCAGGGGCAACCACGACTCCATGGCCACCCAGCGGGCCGTGGCCAAACAGAAGGGCGCGGTCGTCCTCGACGGCGAGGCCAAGACCGTGGCGGGGCTGCGCATCTACGGCATCGGCGACCCCCGGTTCACCCCGGACAAATCCGTCCCCGTCGACTCGAACCTCGAATCGCTCGACGCCCTCGGCCGCTCGCACGCCGCCGAACTGGCGAAGCTGCCCAAGCAGGTCGATCTTGTCGCCGTCCACGACCCGACGATCGCCAAGGGGCTCTCCGGAGCGGCCCCGATGGTCCTCGCCGGCCACTCCCACGCGCGGTCCACCGAGCTGCTGCCCTCCGGCACCCGCGTCCTGGTCCAGGGATCCACCGGCGGAGCCGGCCTGCGGGCCCTCGAACACGACGAGCCGACCCCCGTCGAGGCCTCCGTTCTGTACTTCGACGCCCACACGAACCGCCTGCGGGCCTGGGACGACATCACCCTGGGCGGGCTGGGCGAGCAGTCGGTTCAGATCCAGCGTCACGTTGAGACCGACCCTGGCCGTACAATTTCTCCTGTGCCGACGACCGCCCCGTCTCCAACGGGGTCCGTCACCGTCACACCGTCGCCGTAGGTCGCAAACCGCTTTGGCAACAGGGCAAAAGTCCCCTATGCTTCAGAGGTCTCCAACGGAAGACGGCAACGGAACGAGACGAGAGTCTTGAGCCCCCATCGTCTAGTGGCCTAGGACACCGCCCTTTCAAGGCGGCGACACGGGTTCGAATCCCGTTGGGGGCACGGCCGAGCCAAGGCTCGCCAGGGAAACGGCAGGTCGAAGACCTCCGGAAAACTGGTAAGCTAAGCGAGGCAAGAACGACCGGGACAAAAGCCCCGGAAGCAAGGTCCTGTAGAGCAGTTTGGAGTGCTCGCCACCCTGTCAAGGTGGAGGTCGCGGGTTCAAGTCCCGTCAGGACCGCTCTGGTAGGTGTTCGATCCACCACCGAGGTCAGGTAGCTCAGTCGGTACGAGCGTCCGCCTGAAAAGCGGAAGGTCGGCGGTTCGACCCCGCCCCTGACCACAGTAACTGAGCAGCACAAACGCCCCGAGCCAATCAAGGCCCGGGGCTTTTTGATGTCTAGTGACAGCAACGGCCTCTTACCTTCGGAGCTGCTCGACCCTTCACGCCTCCTGGCAGGCTGTGAGTATGTGGTTCCTCCCGTGGCCGACGGAAATTGACCGAAAATACGGCACACGCCTGCCTAAAGCTGCTCGGACAGTAAGGGTGGTTGATACGCCGACGCTGATCGAGTTGTTTCTCGAAGCGGCGGCATTGCCAGGAGGGCCGAAGTCGACCGCGGCCGAGTTCATTCAGGCACACCTGGCTCCGAAAGGGGATCACTACCTGATACCGCGCCCTCGTTGGCCACAGGATGGTGACCATTCCCAGCTCTCGGAAGAGATCTGGCCCGCCTACGAGCTGCGGCGCATGAACAACGGCGACCTTGTCCGTGGTCGGGCGTTGCTGTTGAAATCGAGGTTCCTCGCACTTCCACAGACTCTGTCCAGCCGACAGCAGTACAAAATCGCGCGGCTCGCAGGCTCCACGAACCGTGACACTCACCTGTGGCGGCTTGATCACAGACATGATCCGACGTGTGAATTCCCTTCGTGCGTCGAGGAGCGTCACGGGCATTGTGACTGCCCTGACCGCGTCGAGGCGGGGAAGCGTGCGAAGCGGCACCGATCCAAAATCAGAGGTGAGACGTCGGCCCAGGACGCTGTTCGTCACCTGATGGCGTTGGGGTTCATGGAGATCCGAGCGACGAGTCATGTCATACGACGCGAGGTGCGGGCTAGAGAAGAAAGCGGCTCGCTCGACCACCTTGCACGTGTTCAGATGATCGCAGACATCTGCCACAACCTGCCTGGAGACCTCAGACCGGTCAGCAGACGGGAACGTGAAAGAAGGTCCATCGAGAGCCTCAGGTTCCATCTCCGGGAGATCGAACCTGATGACCAGGCCGCGCAGTGGGTTCGCGCTCGGCTGGATGAGCTGGGCTACGACTACGTTCCTCTGCTCCCTGACCGAGCCAAGTGGCAGCGTACGTAGCTGGGCAAGCAATAGAAGCGCCCGGATTAATCATCCGGGCGCTTGGACGTGCGTAGAGGTGCTTCAACCGAGGGCATCACCGAGCTTTCCCAGGGCGTTGTGCTTGTCGTTGAGGGAGACGTGGGCGTAGATGGTCATGGTCACTTCGATGTCGCTGTGACCGACGATGTCGCGGACGACCTGGGGCGGTACGCCGAGGTTGAGCAGCAGGGTCACGCAGGTGTGGCGGAGGTCGTGAAAGCGCATGTCGCCGAGGCCGGAGGCCTTGCGAATCGCTCCCCGGCTTCGCCGGAGGTTGTCCGGCTCCATGGGCGTCTCGCGCCGGGACGGGAAGACCAGGCCGTGTTCCTCCCAGTCGTCCCAGCGGTCGGAGCGTTCGGCGAACTGTCGCCTACGGTGCTCCCGAAGCGCTTCCACGCGGATCGAGGGAAGCGGGACGGTTCGCTCGGAGATCAGGTGACGCAGCCCGGCCTTGCGAGGCTTGCGTAGCGCCGCCCCACTTGGAGACCGTGTCGCGGTGGATCCGCAAAGCGGCGGCGATCTCGATGTTGTCCAGGCCGTTCGCACACGCCAGCACGATCTTCGACCGCATCGCCAGGACCTGCGAGGACTTCGCCCGCCGTGCCCAGCGTGGCCCGCTCATCGGCGGAAAGCGTCACCGGGGTCTTGGGTCGTCCCGCCATCTTGGACTTAGCCCACGAACTTTAGACGCGGCACACTAGCTGTTGTGCGTCGAGTGTTACGCGATGGTGGGGCGACCAAGTGGAGAGGTGCGGGTCCGCCAAAGGGAGACCGCAAGCCACCCGCATCCGGCGGCCATGAGTACGCCGTGCGCGATTCGCCCCGCCTCGCCGACGAAGAACTGTGGGATGAACAGGGCGAAGCCGAGGCCGAAGAGCACTGCGCTGAATCGAGGCAGTACGCCGGAGCGCCAGATCGCGACGGCGGCGGTGAGTGCGCCGGCGCCCAGCAGGATCAGCCCAATGAGGAACGTGGTGGCCGCTGCCGGGTGGTAGCGGATGCTCTCCGCGAGGCCGAGCAGGTCTAACTGCTGTCCGTCGCTCACCTTGATGGCGAGTGTGTTCAGCGCGAAGTTCTCCGCGCCGTAGTAGGGCAGGGTCAGCCCCGCGCCGATCCACATGATGACGGCGGCGATACGGTTGATCGGCAGCAGCGCCAGCGGGACGAGGATGAACCCGATCATCGCAAAGAGGTGGGTCGCCACCCACCATGGCGAGGACAGCGCGTGCAGGGCACCGTCGGCTGTGGACTCATCTGCCCACGGGCGAAGCGCCGGGTAGAGGAAGAACAACACACCGGCCGCGGTCAGAGCGGCGGCAGCGAGTCGGGTGTGGGTGAGGGGCACGGCGATCTCCTAAAGCGGGGGGAGGGTGGCGAGGAACAGCCGGATCAGGCGCTCGTAGGTTTCGTCGAGGTCGTGTGGCAGGCCGAAGCCACCCGCCGCCTCCAGTGACGCGAAGCCGTGGACGATTACTCTGGCGGCCCGGATCGTGTGGATCAATTCGTTCTCGTCGAGCTGCCAGGGGCGCAGCGCAGCTTGCATGATCTCGAGCATGCGGCGCCCGGAGGCGGCGTATTCCTGCTGGTGCAGCGGGTCGATGGGGACGGCCGCGTAGCGGGCGGGGTGTGCGGTCACGTAGGCGCGGTAGGCCCGCATGAGCGAGGTTATGGCGTCGGTGCCGCTGCGGCCGAGCACGGTGGCCGTGAAACTGTCCGTCATCTCCTCCATCACACGTATGCCGACCAGAGTGCGCAGGTCCGCGATGTTGCTCACGTGCTTGTAGAGAGACGGGGCCGCGACGCCGCAGTGCTCGGCGACGGCGGCGAGAGTCAGTGCTGGAAGGCCGTGCTTGTCAACGAGTTCGATGGCGGCGTCGACGACCCGGCTGCGGGTGAGCCCGGCCCTAGGCATGGTCGGTGTCCCCGCTCCCGTAGCTACGTTGCATATCTTAAAAGCTATTTGACATAGCTAGCAGATGTCAATCAGTACGCGCCGCGGCCTAATCGTCAGGCGAACCAGGCTGCGGGCCGCGTGTCCGGTGCCAGAACTGGTACCGAGCGGTTGACCTGGCCTTCTAGCCTCGGCTGTACGTGCTGTTCGTCATGGAGATCTAGACGCGGCGCGTGCACATCCTCCACATCACCGCCCATCCGACCGGCGCGTGGACGGCGCAGCAGGCCCGCAATCTGCTCGTGAAACTGGGCGAACGGGCCGACGGATTCCGGATCCGGGACCGGGGTGGCAAGTTGGGCGGAGGCTTTGACGAGGTGCTCGCCGCGGAGGGCGTGCGGGTCCTGAAGACCCCGCCGCGCTCACCATAGGCGAATGCTCTCGCGGAGCGGTTCGTCGCCACGCTCCGGAGCCGTCCACCGCCTTCTGACCTCGTGTCCGTCGAGAGGAGCAGGGTGATCGCTCCGCCTGAAAGCGGAAGGGCGGCGGTTCGACCCCACCCCTGAACGCAGCAACTGAGCAGCACAAACGCCCCAAGCCAATCATGGCCGGGGCGCTTTTCGTTGTGCTTGACGACAACGGGTTCTGACGTTCCAGGTCGAGGTCGGCTTCGGCTACGTGGGCCCCGACATCTACAAGGCCGCCCCGGCAGCCTGACCACCACACCAAGGGCGTTCGCCGAAGCGGAACAAGCTCAGGCATCCCGCTACAAGATCGTAATGAGACGCGAGTCATCGGAGTGATGTCCAGCCCGGATAATGCTGCGATGGTGTTTCGTGCGTTATATGTACTGATCATCTCGTTTGTGGTTGTGGGGGTTTCCGCGTGCTCGGTCATCCCTGAGCCATTGATTTCCAAGGCGACAGGAAGAGAGTCCTACCGCGAATCGAGCGAGGCGATGATGCCTACGCTCAAGGAGGGTGCCGTGGTAACCGGTACGGTGACCGACGGGACGTACACCCCCAAGACGGGTGACGTCATTGCCTTTCTGCCCCCGAAGTCGTGGGGCGGAAGTGGCGGCTACATGATCAAACGAATCATCGGCGTTCCAGGGAACACGGTCAGTTGCTGCGACCCGCAGCATCGGATGGTCATTGACGGCAAGCCGGTGGATGAACCATATGTGACCAACGAGCGGGCTTCGCAGATCATCTTCGAACCGATAGTCGTCCCGGAGGGGCGTATCTGGGTCCAAGGCGACAATCGCGATGTCTCTCTTGACTCGCGTAACCACCATCGCGTGGGGGTTGACGGCACCGTCCCTGTGTCCAACGTCCTCGGAGTCATCGACGTCAGCACCGCGAAGTAGAACTCGCTCATGAAGCGTTCGACGATCGCGGTGCTCGTGGCCGCTGCTGTATGGGGCGGTGCCCTGATCGTTCCCGTCGCTTTCTTCGTGCTGAACTATGGGTGCGATGCTGACGATGGCCGGCTCGTCGACTCTCTCGGCATCCTCGATGTTCGCCCGGCAAGCGCCACACCGCAGGAGGGACGCGACAGCTCTTGCGATGAGGACGATCGGATCACAACCATCTGGTAGACCTACCGCCCCTTCGGCCCGCGAGCCGACGTGCTGCCCTTCTAGTAATGGGTTGGCGGCTCTTACGACGTCGAGAGGCCCGTCTGTCGGCTCAGGACGCTGCGTTATCTGCTGGGCCCCTCAAGGTCGTCTGGGTCGGCCGGGTTCGTCCGGCGAGACGATGCTCAGCTTTGGCGGGTGCCGTCGAGGGTCTCGCGGATGATGTCCGCGTGTCCGCCGTGGCGCGCAGTCTCTTCGATCATATGGAACAGGACGTAGCGCACGTTGCAGTCGATGATGTCTTTGCGCGCGCAAGGACTGTCAAGATCCATCGAAGCCGCGATGGCGCGGGACTCCTCAATCTGCTCCTGGTAGTACGCGACCCAGTGCTCCACCGTGTCGTTCTCGTCGACCGTCATGTCGGCGTCGCGAGGATCGGGTTTGACGGCGGGCCAGTTCTCGGGGAGATCGCGTCCGGCCATGATGACTTGGAACCAGCGGCGCTCCCAGGTCGCGGCGTGCTTAATCAGCCCCAGCAGTGACAACGAACTCGCGGTCGGTGCTTTTCGCGCCGCAGCATCGTCGAGCCCTTCGATCGTCAGGAGCAACCCCTCGCGCTGGTAGTCGAGGAAACCTTCCAAGGCCTCGCGCTCCGAGGTATACGCAAATATCGCATCCTTGTTATCGGACATGCGTGGATGCTAACAGCGGCGACGGCTACGGAGGCGCTGCGCGCGGCCGCTACTACGATCAGAATCGCGATCACGATGATTTTCCCGTGCCTACCCCATTCACGGGAATCTGCACAGGCAGACTGAGCGAGATACCTGGGGAGAGGTTTCCACGGGTGACCGGTGCCTGACAATTTCGGACAACTCTTTAGCGTGTTCCCCGAGGTGTCGCTTGTCGCACATAAGGAGGCCAGTCATCTGGTAGAAGGCAATCAATCTATTGGGTCAGTGAGGGCTGATACTAGGCTCTAGTACGGCAGCCGCCATTCGTTAGTTGAGCTGGGCTGATGCGCCGCTGATCGATGCGGCCTTGTGACAGCGATCCCGCACAACGAGAGCAGC
>NZ_JBEZEZ010000061.1:0-22674 GCF_040649155.1 Streptosporangium sp. NPDC049046
TTCTGGTTCGGCTCCGTGGCGTTGATCTTCATCTCGTTCTCGGCCGTGATCATGTCGAACTCACGGTTCGCGATCGTGGTGTACTGCGAATCACCAAGCTTGCCCGCGGCGATCGCCGCGCCGAAGTAGCGACCGCTCTGCTGGGCCGCCGCGCCGAGCGTGGTCGCCGCGGCACTCGCGGAGCTCGATGCGCCGGCCGAACCCGGAACCGTCACCGCCGCGAACGTGCCGAGCACGAGGGTGCCGAGGGCACCGGCGACCAGGGTCCGGCGGAGACCACCGAGGGGTCGCCGGGTTCCGGGCGGGGGAATGGCATTTGTGCCCATAACTGAGCCTCCAGATTTTGGTCATGGAAAGCGGGGAAAACGGGGGGACATCCCATGGACCGACGCCGCGCTCCTCGCCGGGGAACGCACACCACTGAGGCGTCGCGGACGACGATCTCTGCCGCGCACCACCGACTGGCAGGAAGACCGTCTCGGGGACTCAGTCTGGAAACGTTGACGAAATATGTCAAGGTCTCCCAGAAACTTTCGGTTAACCTGTATGACACGAGTGCCACGGACCTGCTCCGACACCGCCCGATCCCACCGAAAGCCGCGCCGCCGCCACCCGAGCCACGACATCGCCGATGAAACTTTCAGCGCGGCACCCTCTCCGACCAGGTACGGCCACCCCACGAGATGCCGAACAGGCTGGCGCACCCCACCTTCCTCCCGGCCCGGCGCGCACGGGGTTCTTGACAGCCCCTCCCGCCTGAGGTTTGCTTCCCTCCACCACCACAACCCGCTCGAAAGAGAACAAAGCACGGTCGAAAGGCGGAAAGTTAGCGCTAACAACGCCAGAGAATCGCCTGAAGGCGGGCCCTTTCGCCATCCACAAGGACCCGCCGTCGCTCTCGTGGGATTACTCGTCAGGCAGCAGGTATCGCCAGGAGAGCAGGAAGAGCGTTCCCGAGCCGGTCTTGAAGAGTGACCGCTCGTACTGCTGCCCGGCGGGCACCGCCTTGACGATCGCGCTCACCGCCGCCCCCTCGATGTCCTTCTGCCACACCGGGTCCACCGTGCCCGAAGGCTCCGGGACCTCCGCGGGCCACGGCGCCGGCCTCCCCTCCGCCGACCCGGCCGCTTCGACGACCATTCGGACGCGGGTGGCGACGTAGTCGGTGCCCGCTTCCGCCCGGGCCGCCAAGCCCTCCATCAGTTTCTTCGCGTCCAAGAGCGCCTTCGGGTAGAAGTCCGCGACCTGCTCCAGGGCCGGAACCCGGACCTCGAACATCTTTCCGTCCTTCCCCCGTACCCCGAAGACGGTGGTCGGCACGTCCGTCACCGCCGGCGCCCCCGATCTCGGCTCCGCGGTCGGCGACTGCCCGGTGAGGTACTTCTCCATCGACGCGACCGTCTCGTCCCTTTCCGCATCGGTGAGCTTCAACTGCCTGCTCGCGTCGACGATCACCAGGCCGTCGCTGTACAGCACCACCCTCGGCGGACGCAGCACGTTCGTGGTCGGGGTCACGAACCCGCCCTCCGCGCCCCACAGGGCGACCGGCTTCGCCGGCCCGCCGTCAGCCGCGACAGCCGACATATCCGATTCCGCTCCCCCGCATGCCGCGGTCAGTGACAACAGCGCGACGAGCAGGGCCGTTCGTAGTCTCATGCCCCACAAACGTACGCTTCCTTCAACTGGTTCAGCCGGTGTCGTCCGAGGTCAGGCGGATCCAGGTGCCGTCGGTGCCCGCACCGGCGATCGCGGTCAGAAACGGGGGTCGGGGCCGGTGGAGCCGCGGACGACAAGGGTGGTGGGCAGGAGGCGCGAAGGAGGGGTGACGTCTTCGTTGATCATCGTGATGACCGCCGCGGCCGCCGCCGTACCGAAGCCGGCCTTGTCCTGGGCGAGCGTCGTGAGCCCCGGCGGCACCAGCGCGGCGAGCTCGATGTCGTCGAACCCGACCAGCGCGATGTCCTCGGGCACCTTCAACCCCGCCTCGGTCACGGCCCGCAGCGCGCCGATCGCCATCTCGTCGCCCGCGGCGAACACCGCGTCGGGCGGCTCCTCCAGCTCCAGCAGGGCGCGCATCGCCGCGTACCCGCTCGACAGGTAGAAGTCGCCCTCGACGACGAGCTCGGGGCGGTGCGCCAGGCCGAGTGCGGCCAGTTCCTCCAGGTAGCCGCGCAGCCGCTCCGCGCCCGGCCTGGTGCGGGTCGGGCCGGTGATGGTGGCGATGACCCGGCGCCCGGTCGCGTGCAGGTGACGGACCGCCTCGCGCGCCCCGGCCGCGTTGTCCGAGGTCACGTAGGTGGTCCGCGGTCCCTCGATGGGCCGGTCGAGGGAGACGCACGGCACCTCCGAGGCCGCCAGCGGCTGGAGCGAGGGGTCGTCCCTGCCGTTGTCGATGAAGACCACGCCGTCGAGGTTGTGCCTGCGCACGGCGCGGAGAAAGTCGTCGGGCGTGCCGTCCTCGCTGGTGGCGAGCATGAGCAGGTGGTAACCGCGCTCGCTCAGCGCGGTCTTCAGCCCGATGAGGATCTCTTGGAAGAACGGGTGCCGCCAGCCGGGACGGCGGTGGTCGGTGTCCCAGATCAGGCCGACCATGCGGGATCTCTTGGTGGCCAGGGTGCGTGCCGACTCGTTGGGCAGGTATCCGATGCGTGCCGCGGTGCTGAGAATGAGCTCGCGGGTCTGTGCGTTCACCACCTCGGGGTTGTTGAAAACGCGGGAGACAGTCGCCGACGACACCCCGCAAAGGCGCGCCAGCTCTCGAATCGTTGCCACGGGCGTACGTTATCGCATCTCGCTGAAACCGGTTTCATGTAACCGGTTGCATGGAAGTTATGCGAGAGGCCGCATCGTGTCAACCCACCATTTCGGGTTTCAGGCGCGTGACGTTTCCGTGACTTGACATCAAGTGGCGGCGTTCTGTGAAATATCCCACTGACAGGCCGATGCCACACCGCTGCCACGGGGCTCGGCCCGCTCATCGCATCTCGCAGCCACCCTTCCTCTCCCCCAGAAGGAGCCCCAGGTGTCTGCTGAACGAATCCGTCTCGCCGCCGGAGTGCTCGCCATCGGCATGCTCGCCGCAGGGTGCGGCGGCTCCACCTCCACCGGCTCCACGCCGACCGACGGCAAGATCACCCTCACCCTCAACCTGTTCGGGAACATGGGCTTCAAGGAGCTCTACGCCAAGTATGAGGCGGCCCACCCCAACATCAAGATCGTCGAGAGAACGTCGGCGTACAACGACCACCACCGCAACCTCGCGGCGCACCTCGCCACCGGCGCCGGCACCGCCGACGTCGAGGGGATCGACACCGGCTTCATCGCCCAGTTCAGGAACCAGCCCCAGCACTTCGTCGACCTGCGCCAGCACGGCGCCGACCAGCTCAAGGACCGCTGGCTGCCGTGGAAGTGGGAGGCGTCGCTGGCCAAGTCGGGGGCTCAGATCGGCTACGGCACCGACGTCGGCGGCCTCGCCATGTGCTACCGCCGCGACCTGTTCGAGAAGGCCGGCCTGCCCACCGACCGTGAGGAGGTCGGCAAGCTCTGGCCCGACTGGACCTCCTACTTCGAGACCGGCAAGCGCTACACCGCCAAGAAGCCGGAAGGCGCCGCGTTCTTCGACGGCGGCCCCCAGGTGTTCAACGCGATGATCGGCCAGGCCGAGACCGGCTACTACGACGCCGACGACAACATCGTGGTCGCCACCAACCCGGCCGTGCGCTCCGCCTACAACGAGGTGCTCAAGGCCGTGGCCGACGGCCAGTCGGCCAAGCTCGTCGGCAGCTCGCCCGCGTGGAACACCGGCTTCGCCAAGAGCCAGTTCGCCACCATCGCCTGTCCCGCCTGGATGCTCGCCAAGATCCAGGACCAGGCGAAGGCGTTCGCCGGGAAGTGGGACGTGGCCGCCATCCCCGGCGGCGGCGGCAACTGGGGCGGCTCCTACCTCACCGTCCCCGCCCAGAGCAAGAACCAGAAGGAGGCCGTGGCGCTGATCGCCTGGCTCACCGCGCCCGAACAGCAGATCGAGGTGTTCAGCAAGCACGGCATCCTGCCCTCCACCGTCGCCACCTACGAAAAGCCCGAGGTGACCGGCCTCAAGCACGAGTTCTTCAACGACGCGCCGATCGGGCAGATCTTCACCACCGCCGCCCTCAACCTCAAGCCGCAGCACCAGGGCCCGAGGGCCGGTGACATCCAGACCGCCATCCGCGACACGATCAACCGTGTGGAGGAGGGCAAGCAGAACGGCGACGAGGCGTGGACGCAGATGCTCGGGGACGTCGAGCGCATCGGCAAGTGACGCCGCGCATCGATCCGTGAGAGCCGCGCGACGGCGGGCTTAGGGCTTAGGGGAGAGCCCGCCGTCGCGCCCCCTTCCCCCGAGGAGTCGACCGTGACCCCCGTCAGATCAGGGCCCCGGCGCCGCTGGGCCTACCAGCTCGACGTCAAGGGCTCGCCGTACCTTTACATCGCCCCGTTCTTCCTGCTGTTCGGCGCGGTGGGCATGTTCCCGCTGTTGTACACCGCCTATGTCTCCCTCACCGACTGGAACCTGCTCGACCCGGAGCGCGAGTGGGTGGGACTGGCCAACTACGCCGAGTTGCTGGCCGACGACTACTTCTGGAACGCGCTGTTCAACACCGTCAGCATCTGGCTGCTCTCCACCGTGCCGCAGCTGCTGGCCGCGCTGTTCCTCGCGCACATGCTCAACCGCAGGCTGCGCGCCCGCACGCTGTTCCGGATGGGCGTTCTGCTGCCCAACGTGACCTCGATCGTCGCGGTCACGATCATCTTCACCCAGCTCTTCGGCCGTGACTTCGGCATGGTCAACTGGGGCCTCGGCCTGGTGGGCCTGGATCCGATCGACTGGCAGGCCGGCACGCTCTCCTCACACGTCGCGATCTCGCTGATCGTCATCTGGCGGTGGACCGGCTACAACGCCCTCATCTACCTGGCCGCCATGCAGACCATCCCCGAGGACCTGTACGAGGCGGCCCGGCTGGACGGCGCGAGCCAGTTCACCCAATTCCGGAAGATCACCATTCCGATGCTCCGCCCCACGATCATCTTCACCGCCGTCGTGTCCACCATCGGCGGCTTCCAGATCATCGCCGAGCCGCTGCTGTTCCAGGCCGGCACCGGCAACCCGACCGGCGGCTCGGACCGCCAGTTCCAGACCGTCGGCCTCTACCTCTACGAGCAGGGCTTCAGCATGTACGAGTTCGGCTACGCCTCGGCGATCGCCTGGACGCTCTGCGTGATCATCGTGGTGATGGCGCTCGTCAACTTCGCCGTCACCCGCAGGATCAGGAGCAGCTGAATGGCACCCCTCACCGCCGTCCGACGCGGACTGAACCCCCACAGGGCGGGGTTCTGGACCTACGCCGCGCTCGTCGCCGTGCTGCTCGGCTCGATCTTTCCCATCTACTGGTCGCTCGCCGTGGCCTCCCACGACAACGACGTCATCGCCAGCGTCCCGCCGGTCCTCACCCCCGGCGGCCACCTGTTCGAGAACATCGCCCGCGTCTTCGACACCACCGCGTTCGGCCAGGCGATGTTCAACTCCTTCCTCGTCTCCGGCTCGGTCACCGTCTCGGTCGTGCTGTTCTCCACCCTGGCCGGCTTCGCCTTCGCCAAGCTGCGCTTCCGCGGACGCAACGTGCTGCTCGTCATGGCCATCGCCACCACCACCGTGCCGCAGCAACTCGGCATCATCCCGCTGTACATCCTCATGGCGGAGCTCGGCTGGACCGGCAGGCTCGGGGCGGTGATCGTGCCCGGCCTGGTCACCGCGTTCGGCGTGTTCCTCATGACCCAGTACCTCTCCAGCGCCATCCCCGACGAGCTGCTGGAGGCCGGCCGCATCGACGGGTGCAGCACGCTGCGGCTGTTCTGGCACGTCGTGCTGCCCGCCGCCCGGCCTGCCACCGCCGTGCTCGGCCTGTTCACCTTCATGCATGCCTGGAACGACTTCTTCTGGCCGCTGGTCGTCCTCACGCCGGAGAACCCGACCGTCCAGGTCGCGCTCTCCAGCCTGGCCAGCGGCTACACCACCGACTACGCGCTCGTGCTCACCGGCACCGTGCTCGCGATCGTGCCGATCGTGGCGGTCTTCGCCGCGCTGGGCCGTCAGATCATTGGGGGAATCATGTCAGGAGCGATCAAGGGATGACCCAGGACCGTACGCCCTTTCCCGCCGGGTTCGTGTGGGGGACGGCCACCGCCGCCTACCAGATCGAGGGCGCCGTGGACGCCGACGGGCGCGGCCCCTCGATCTGGGACACGTTCTGCCGCGTCCCCGGCGCGGTGGCGAGGGGCGAGAGCGGCGAGCACGCCTGCGACCACTACCACCGCTGGCGGGAGGACGTGGAGCTGATGGACCGGCTCGGCGCCGGCGCCTACCGCTTCTCGCTGGCCTGGCCCAGGATCATGCCCGACGGCGACGGCCGGGTGAACCGGCGCGGCCTCGACTTCTACCGGCGGCTCACCGACGCCCTGTGCGAGCGCGGCATCGAACCGTACGTCACCCTCTACCACTGGGACCTGCCTCAGGCGCTGGAGGACCGCGGCGGCTGGCGCGACCGCGACACCGCCGAGCGCTTCGCCGACTACGCCGAGGTCGCGCACGAGGCGCTGGGCGACACGGTGTCCCGTTGGATCACGCTGAACGAGCCGTACTGCTCCTCCATCGTCGGCTACGCCGAAGGCCGCCACGCACCCGGCGCACGCGAGGGCCACGGCGCGCTCGCCGCCGCCCACCACCTGCTGCTGGGCCACGGCCTCGCCACGGCCAGGCTGCGGGCGCGGGCGCGCGAGGGAGAGCAGGTCGGCATCACGCTCAACATGTCGCCCACGGTGCCCGCGACCGGCTCGGCGGCCGACGCCGACGCGGCGCGCAGGATGGACCTGCTGGTCAACCGGCAGTTCACCGACCCGCTGCTGCTCGGCGCCTACGCGTCCGACATGGAGGAGACCTTCGGCGCCCTCAGCGACTTCTCCTTCCGCCGCGAGGGCGACCTGGAGGTCATCGGCGCGCCGCTGGACTTCCTCGGCGTCAACTACTACTACCGCATCCACGCCGCCTCGGCGCCGTACGAGCAGACCGACCCCGCACTGCGTTCCGCCTTCGACCTCGGGGTGCGCGGCGTCACCCCCGACGGCGCGAGGACGAGCGGGCTGGGCTGGCCGGTGGAGCCGCAAGGGCTCCACCAGACCCTCCTCGGCCTGACCAGGCGCTACCCCGCGCTGCCGCCGATCCTCATCACCGAGAACGGCTACGGCGACGACGGGACCCTCGACGACACCGGTCGCGTCGACTTCCTGCGCGACCACCTCGCCACCATCCGCGCCGCGATGACCGACGGCGTGGACGTGCGCGGCTACTTCTGCTGGTCGTTGCTGGACAACTTCGAGTGGGCCCGGGGGTACGCCGCCCGATTCGGGCTCGTCCACGTCGACTACGAGACCCAGGCCCGCACCGAGAAGGCGAGCTTCCACTGGCTGCGCGAGTTCATCGCGAAACAGGGATAGCCGGGATACCGGGGACATACGGGGACAGCCGGGGAGAACGACCAAGCGCGCCTCAGTCGCCGAGCTGCAGGCGCGCCTCCTCCTCCATCATCGCGGTGAACCGCGCGTCGCGCTCGCCCTCCGCGCGCCGTGCCGTGTAGACGACGGTGTAGCCGTCCGGGTCGGTGACGCGCAGATCCCTGGTGTTCCACGGCGTGTCGAAGGGACCTTCGACGATGCCGCCGCCGTGGGCGCGTGCCCGCTCGGCGAGCCCGTCAAGCTGCTCCAGCGCGGCCATCATGCTGATCGTCCAATCGCCACCGGCGGGCGCTTCGCCGAGGCGCACCAGGATGTCCTGGTAGCGCCAGCGGCGCAGGTGCACCAGCACCGGGTTGCCGTCGGGTCCGGGGACGGTGAAAAGCGAGATGAAGTCCAGCCCGTTCACATACCAGTCGACCGTGCGATCGAGGTCGGCGACGGTCACCGTGACGAAGGCGGGCATTCCATAGATATCGCGGTTGATCTCCTGCGTAACAGAATCCATGCGCCCCAGGCTGGAGTCTCCAGCGACTGGAGAGTCAAGCGATTATCGATCGCGTTCCGGGGACGACCATGGAAAGACCGCTCTCGAAGCGCGGAAACAGGCCGAGCACGGCGATCGACACCTTGCCGCTTTCGAGGTGGCGTAGCACGTCGAGCATCGCTTCTCTCACGTTCCGATTCACCACGTCGGCGGAAAACCAGGTGCGGACCACCGGTGCGGTGGGGTGTGATCGGGGCCATGGCGATCGTGCCGGGTGAGCCGGGAGTCGACGGGCTGAGTGCGGTCGTGGACGTGCTGCGAGACTGGCAGCACGACGAGGCGCCACCGCAACTCCACCCGGGAGACCTGGGCTGGTTCTGGCGATTCGGCGCGGAGGCGACGGCCGCGGCGGTGCGGACCTGGAGCCGAGACGGACGGATTCTCGCCGTCGGGCTGCTGGACGACCCCAGGGTGCTGCGGCTCGCGATCGCGCCGGACGCCCGGCGGGACGAGGAGCTGGCGCGGCGGCTGGTCGCGGACATGACCGAGCCGGAGCGCGGCGTACTGCCCGAGGGGAGAGCTAACGTCGAAGCGCCCATGCGCGCGCTGGTCCAGGACCTGCTGTCCGGGAACGGCTGGAGCGCCGGCGAGCCGTGGACGCCGCTGCGCCGCGACCTCGCGGAGCCGGTGCGGGACCCGGGCGTGCGGATCGAGGTGATCGGACCGGAGCGGGCGCACGTGCGGGCCGCCGTACAGCGGGCGTCGTTCGACGGGTCGACGTTCACCGAAGAGCGCTGGCACGCGATGGCGGCCGGACCGCCGTACGCCGACGCACGGTGTCTGGTCGCGTACGACGACCGGGGCGACGCGGTGGCGGCGGTGACGGTGTGGTCGGCCGGTCCGGGTAAGCCCGGGTTGCTGGAGCCGATGGGCGTGCACCGCGACCATCGTGGCCACGGCCACGGCCACGCGATCACCCTCGCCGCGGCGGCCGCCCTCAGGAAGCTGGGCTCGTCGAGCGCGACCGTCATCACCCCGAGCTCCAATGTCGGCGCCGTCGCCACCTACGGGTCGGCCGGCTTCCAGCGACGCCCCGAGGTCCGCGACCTGCGCCGGGACGCCCCCTCGTGAAGCCGGGGATCAGCGCGGTATGAATGCCGGGGGGATCAGCGCAGGCGCGCGCGAACGGCATCGGCGGCCCGCGTATCCCTGAGCTCGACGAACTTCTCGACGGAGAACTTCCCACCTTTTCGGCGTATTGCCGCCAAGCTCGGGCTCTGTCACCTTGTTCGTCGTGTCCACCGATCTACCAGCCGGAACATCGGGCGCGTTTCAGGAGCCCCCGCGACCTCCCGGCCCCTTCCTGCCTCCTCCGGCGGCCCCCGTCCAGTCACGCCGAGCGACCGGTCGCGTCTCCCGAACCGGCGGCTACGTCCTTGCCCTGGCCGTCCACCTGTTGGCACCGGCCTTCCTGCTCACCGGCGTATACCTGGTCACCCGTCTGACGATAGGTGGCATCCTGTTCGGTCTCGTAGCCCTGGACCTCGCCTGGCTGCTGCGCCCCCGCCCCGCCCCCTTCCCCGCCTTCGCCGTACCTCTCGCCCGCGAGGACGCTCCCCACCTGTACGCCCTCGTTGACCGCATCGGCGAGGAGTTGGGAGCCCTCCGAACAGATCTGGTCGCCGTCAGCGGTGCGGTCAACGCCTCGTTCCGCACCTACGGGTGGCGACGCAGCCGTCTGGTGGAGATCGGCTACCCGCTCTGGCTGATCCTCACCCCGCAGGAACGCGTCGCCCTGCTGACCCACGAGATGGCCCACTCCAGGAACGGCGACGCCAGACACGGCCTCGTCGTCGGCAGTGCCCTGCACTCGCTCCACGAACTCCGCATCGTCACCGGCTTCGAGTGGCACCCCGGTGACGGCTTGTCCGCTCTCGTCACCCAGTGTCTCCTCGCGATCCTGGGCGTCCCCGTCCGCGGCTTGATCTTCCTGCTGGAGCTCCTGCTGAACCGCTCCTCCCAGCACGCCGAATACCGCGCCGACGAGATGCAGGCCCAGGTAGCCGGCTCCGCGGCCGCCGCTTCGCTTCTGGACGTCCTGACCACCCGGACGCGATCGGTCGAAGGTTTCCTCGCATCCAGCGCGGTGGCCGTCGGAACCGGGAACCTGTGGACGGCTCTCCGCTCCCACGTGGACGCCGTCGCCGACACCGAACTCGAACGACACCGCGAGTCCGCCCGCCTTGAGAAGACAGGGGTCGACACGACCCATCCGCCGACGTACCTGCGCATGCAACGCGTGCTGGCACTGCCATACCCGGTGCCCAGGGTGTCCGCCGCAGGATCGGAGCAGATCGAAGGAGAACTCGACAAGGCGGCTGGACGCGTGGCGCGGCGTTTGAGGGAGGACGCCCAGTCCGTCCGTTATCGGTAAGCCTGACGGGCGGGAACCAGCCGACCGTCGTCACGCGATTCCCGAAGCGGTATCCGACTCGGGGGTCGCGTGACGACGGTCGGCCTGTCGCGGTCAGCCGGGTGTGGTGATCATCCAGTGGTAGCCGTCGGGGTCGGTGCAGTGCCCGGCGTAATCCCCCCGATCGGTTCGGGCCGCCGCGGCGGTGACCCGACCACCGGCCGAGCCCGCGGCGGCGAGAAGAGCGTCGACGTCGTCACGGGAAGCGGCGATGTGGGTGAGTACGAGCGCCGAGAAGCCGTCACCGTGCTCGTCGACGCCGGCGTCCTTGGCGAGGGCTTTACGTGGCAGCAGGCCCAGCCGACACACGCCGTCGGCGATGACGAAGTCGAGGAATTTGTCACCGTAGTCGTGATTGACGCTCATGCCCAACGCCTCATAGAACGCCCTGGATGCCGTCGGATTGGCGACGCCGAGGTAGATGGCGGTCTCGGTCGGCTTCGGCGGGTCGGGGACGGGGCCGGTGTCCTTCTTGGAGGCCGCGGCCAGCTTCCACACGGCCCCGTCCGGTGCCCGGTAAGCGGCGCTGAACTCACCGAAAAGCTGCTTCTTCGGCGGCTTGACCACCGTCGCGCCCTTGGCCGTGGCGGCATCGAGAAGGGTCCTGACCTCGGCGGGCCGGTTCACGATGGAGGACAGGACGTAGCCACGGAAACCCGAGGTCTCCGGGGCCGTACCGGAGTCGGCGGCGAGCGCGTCGATCCGGCGGAGAGCGAGCCGCCCGGTGCCGTGAAGGTCAAGGCTCGCGGTGTGGTCGTTCTCCGTCGCCGTGGCTGAGAACGCGGACGTGTAGAAGGTGCGTGCGGCTCCTACCTGAGGTACGCCGAGAGTGACGATGTCGACAGAGAGCGGCATCAGATGGTTCCTCCGTGCTTTCCGAGATCGGTCGATTCGGGGCGAGTGTCGTGCGGGCGGGCTCAGGCAGACGCGCCGGTTATCCGGATGAGGTTGCCGGCGGGGTCACGGAAGGCGCAGTCACGGACCCCGTAGTCCTGGTCGATGGGTTCCTGGATCACATCGGCCCCGGCGGCCTGGAGGCGGTCGAACAGCCCGTCGAGGTCATCGGTGGCCAGCGTGACGGCGGCGTAGACGCCCTTGGTGACGAGTTCCAGGATGGTGCGGCGCTCCTCATCGGTGATGCCCGGATCGGCCGCCGGCGGGTGCAACACGATGGAGGTGCCGGGCTGTCCGACCGGACCGACGGTGATCCACCGCATGTCCTCGTAACCGGCGTCGGCCCGGACCTCGAAGCCCAGGATGTCGCGATAGAAACCCAGAGCGGCCTCGGGATCGGTGTGCGGAAGGAAGGTGTGCTGAATGGTGACGTCCACGCCCGGCACGCTACGCATGACTATCGGGGGCGGGCTTCTCGATTCTTGACCGGTCTGGTCACCTGCTTGCTCAGGCACGGCGGAATACCCGCCGCGGCCTGGGAACGGTCACGCCGGTAGACGCTCGGCGGCACGCCGACGAGTTCGGTGAACCTCGTACTGAACGTGCCCAGCGAGGAGAAACCCACCTCGAAACACACTTCCGTGACGCTGAGGTCTCCGCGGCGCAGCAGCGTCATCGCCCGTTCGATCCGCCGGGTCATCAGATACGAGTACGGAGACTCGTCATAGACGCGCCGAAACTCCCGGCTCAGGTGCCCGATCGACATGTGCGCCCCTGCGGCCAGCGCCTGGAGGTTCAGCGGCCTGGCGTACTCACGATCGATCCGGTCTCGGACACGACGGATCACGGCGATGTCATGCAGCCGCTGCGCCTCCGCACGCCCGAGTCCCATACGCACCATCGTTCCACCTCACCCGCCGCACGAACGACAGCCGACGGTGCGAGCCCTTGTTACAAGGAGTGTCCCGGAAGCACGGGGCGAGCATCGGTCAGGAATCGAGAAGCACCGGCTTCACAGCACCGCTAGCGTCACAAACACCCCATACCGACGACGACGAGGAGAGTGACAACGGTGAGCGCGGACACCGGCGCGGCGAGCAGGAAGAGCACGGACGGCTTCTCCGAGGAGGAGCGCGCCGCGATGAAGGAGCGCGCCGCGGAACTGAAGAAGGAGGCGAACCGCGGCCGTGGCAACAAGGCGGCCGCCGAGGAGCTCGACGTACTGTCGAAGATCGCGGAGATGGAACCGTCGGACCGCGCGATGGCCGAACGCATCCACGCCATCGTCACCGCCAACGCCCCGGAGCTGTCGCCGAAGCTGTGGTACGGCCAGCCGGCCTACGCCAGGAAGGGGAAGGTCGTCTGCTTCTTCCGCAGCGGGAACGCGGACAAGGAGCCGTACTCGGCCTTCGGCTTCACCGCCGAGGCGAACCTCGCCGACGCCGGTGGCCTGTGGCCCACGTCCTTCGCCGTGACCACGTTGAGCGAAGAAGCCGCGAAGACGATCACCGCTCTCGTCAGGAAAGCCGTGAGCTGAGGCACCACCCCGACAGCAGGGGAGCACCTCGGCGAGGCACCGCCCGACGGCAGGCGAGCACTTCGGCGAGACAGAGCGGAGGCGCGGGAGCCGACACCGTACTTCGCCTGGCGGCGTGCCCGATGTGCGCGGGCTCGTGAGGTCGCCGGGCGGCTGGAAGAGGGTGGCGATCCGGCGCTCGGCCGCGACCGACCGAAGAGCCGCGGCGACCGGCCACGCCCACTGTCGGTATCGGTCGGCTGATCGCTAAGGTGGCGCCGTGATTGCCAAGCCGCCCGGATGGCCGTTGCTCACGGCGTTCTCGTTCGCGGCGTTCGTGTGCCTGTGGTGGTCCAGCGCGCCGTACCTGTATGTCGAGCTCTTCATCTGGGTGCTCTTCGCGGGTGGCGCGCTCTTCCTCCTGTGGATCATCCGGGCCGTCCCGGCGCTGCTGACCGACATCGGCGCGATGGAGGCGAACATGCTCCGTTGGTTGACGCCATGGATCATCGCCGGTTGCACCGCTTTGGCGATCAGCGCCGACATTCCCTTCCAGGTACGGTTCACACTGTCGAAGTCCGCACTGACCGACCACGCCCAGGCCGTGGCCCGGAGCGGCACCTCCTCCGAGGAGTGTCGACTCGTGGGTCTTTATCCGGTCTGCTGGTCAGAAGCCACGCCCGACGGCGGGGCCCAGCTCAGCATCAACGACTGGCGAATACACACGTCGGTAGGGTTCGCGTGGAGCCCGACGGGCCAGATGTCCGAAGAGGGCCTGGAGCGACTCGATCCGATCTCCGGCCCCTGGTACGCATGGTCGGCCTGGGACAAGTGGTGATCCCGCAGCCAGACGTGCGGATTTCTCCCCCCATCCGCATGTAAGCCACATGGAAGCGCATCGCAGGCATCGGTTCGCCGAACACTCCGACCGCGGCCACTTCGGTGCCGGTGGCGGCGAAGCCGGTCGACTCCGAAACCGGGTGCGGGCTCAATCGACAGCGCTCTGGACCCGCTGTCGTTTCCGTCCAAGACGGCCGTCGCGACCGCGATCTAATGTGGAGCCGGCAATTCGCCCGAACATGAGGAGACAGCACAATGCGTGACCTGGTCTACACCGGTTTCATGTCGCTGGACGGCGTCGTGGACTCGCCCGGCGGCGGGCCGGGGGAAGAGCACCGCAGCGGCGGGTGGGTGGTCAAGGACCTCGATTTCGTCCCGGAAGCCTGGTCGCTGAAGGGTGAGGAGCTCGCCGACACCACGGCGCTGATGTTCGGCCGCCGCAGCTACGAGGTGTTCGCACCGGTCTGGCCCGGTTCGGAGGACCACGCCGACTACAAGGAACTGCCCAAGTACGTGGTGTCGACCACGCTGTCCGACGACGCCCTCGTCGACGGGTGGGGGCCGACGACGATCCTGCGCTCGATCGAGGACATCGCCGCGCTCAAGGAGAGCGAGGGCGGCGCGATCTTCATCCACGGGAGTGCGGAGCTGGCCCGGCGGCTTTCGGACGCGGGCCTGATCGACCAGTACAACCTGCTCGTCTTCCCCGTGCTGCTCGGTGCCGGGAAGAGCCTGTTCGGCCGGGCCGACCGAGACAAGCACATGCTGACGCTGCGAGAGTCGGAGAGCTACTCGAACGGGATCCTGAAGCTCGTCTACGACGTCAAGCGCTGATCCAGGTTGAGGGCGATCGCGCCGCCCGCGCCCTCGCGCAGTTGCCTGACGGTGCGTCCGACGTAGGAGCGCAGTGCTCGGGCCAGGTGCGGCTCGTCGAAGTAGTCGAGCTTGGCGACGACATCGGCGGCCGGGTCGCCGGCGGCCAGCAACTCCGTCGCCGTACGCGCACGCTCGATCTGCCGGACCACGCCCCGCGTCAGTCCGGTCGCGGCGCGGAACCGGCGTTCGACCGTGCGCCCCGAGACGGCCGGGCGGTGCCCCCGCAGCACCTCGACGACGAGCGGGTCACGGACCACGATCCCGGCCCGGACAAGCCCGTCGACCAGGGCCTCGGCATCGTCGGGGCCGGGCGTCTCCCAGCGCGCGCCGTCCAGCCGGAACGTCCGGCGCGTGGTGTCGGGGAGTTCGATACCGCCGTCGACGAGCGTCGGCGTGGGCACGGCACGCAACGAGGTGCCCACGGCGAACTCGATGCCGGTAAAGGTCGCACCCTCCGGCACCGGCGCCGTCCCGGTTCGGGTCTCGGGACCGGTGATGCTCGTGTACGTCCGGCCGGCCTGTTCCCAGAACACCAGCCCCCAACACGTCCCTGCGACGGACGTCATCGAAGTGACCTGCCCGCTCGTGCATGTCCACACGGTGTCGACCCACGGCGAGTCGGACCGACGTGTCTTGAGCCTCAGACCCATGGGCGAAGAATACGCCGCTTCGCGCTCCGCGGATGACCGGCTCGGCGTCGCTCGACCGGGGGCGATCCCCACATCGGTCGCCATGGTGCGAGACGGGGTGAGTCCTCCAGCAGGTCGTCGGTCTTCACGTACAGCGTGGTGGCGAGGACACTCAACCCCTACCGACGTTGGGCGCCCTCGCCTCATGCGTACGGCCGATCCCCCGGAATCGATCAACCGGCGACGACCCCCGTGTTCTGGCAGGCGGTCAGCAACCAGCGGCCGTCGCCCTGCTTGGACATCACGTACAGCGGAGCCCCCTCGCTCTCGTCACCCGGGGTCAGGTAGAGCTGACGAACCTTGACCGCCGCGACATCCGGGCGAATGAAGAACACGTGGACCACCTCGTAGGTGACCTTGCCGTCCCAGTTCGCCGCGGGGAGAACCTTGCGGGTGAACTCCGAGATCGCGTCGAGGCCTATGAGGACCTTGCCGCCGGCCGTCGTCCAGACCGCGTCGGGGTGGAAGAGGGCGAGGAACTCATCGGGGTCCTTGTGCTGCTGGGAGTGCTCTACGGTGGCTACGACCCGTTCGATGGCTTCGAGGTCTGCGGCGTACGCCGTGGATTCCGTGTTCATGTGCACCACGGTGCTACCTCAAGCATGGTGGAGGTCAAGAGACGATCGACCGCTGCCCCCTTGGAATCGATCATTGAACCGCTCCGGGGTCGGCGGAGACCAACGGGGAGTGCCTACGGGCCCGGTCGCGAGGGTGACAGCGGGAAACGGGTCGCTCGGTCGGTATCTACCGGCACACGGCAGTCCACAGGCAGCGGCCCTACAACGGACCCACGGGGGGAATGTACGGCAGGGCCGTGGAGCGGGCGGCGGCGTCGGCCGGTGGTCGCGTCCCCGGAGCCGGGCAGAAGCGGTCCCGCCCAGGCAGTGCCCCGGTGGCGAGGAAGGAGCTCATCGCCTCGTCGGCGCAGCTGCCCAGCCCGACGACGCCGTGGCCGCCCTGGTCGACCGTGATCATGGCGGCCCGCCGTCCGAGAGCGGCGCGCAGGCCGCGCGCACTCGCCAGGGGCGTGGCCGGGTCACGGGTGTTCTGCAGGATCAGCACGTTGCGCGGCCCGTGCCCGGTGACCGTCACCGGCGGCTCCACCGGTCGGGTGGGCCACGCCGCGCACGGCCAGATGTTCGCGGGCATACCCGCCGTCACCGGCCACACCTGCCGGTCGGCTGCGACCTGCCGGGCGTACAACGCCGCGCTGCGCGGCCAGGCGACGTCGTCGCAGAGCACCGCGTAGAGCGCGGCGATGCG
This sequence comes from Streptosporangium sp. NPDC049046, assembly GCF_040649155.1. NCBI lineage: Bacteria > Bacillati > Actinomycetota > Actinomycetes > Streptosporangiales > Streptosporangiaceae > Streptosporangium > Streptosporangium sp. NPDC049046. The sequence continues at coordinate 16,584 of NZ_JBEZEZ010000061.1, forward strand.
GTTGTCCGCCGGTATCCGCGCCGTCCCGGTGCCATTGCCACCGACCGCGCCGTCGTCGGCCCTGCCGACAGAGCCCAGCCGGTCCGGTCGCCTCAGGATGGCGGGGTCCACGGTGGATCCTGAGACGGCGGCCGTGAGCTCCTGCCAGAACCCGGCGATGAAAGGGAAGTCGCCGTCGAAGTACAGCCCCCCTCGGGTGATCTCGCGCAGTGCGTTGCCGTCGAGCACGGGACCGCCCGGGATCGGCAGGGGCCGACTGTCGAGGGCCGCGAGCAGCCGGTCGTAGGTGCGCCGCACCTCCTCCGGTGTCGCGCCGAGCTGGTAGACGGCGTCCCGCTCGGCTACGAAGGCCAGCAGGTCGGGCAGGCGCATCGCGATCGACTGACTCCAGGTTCGCCACATGTCCCGCCACACCAGGTCCGGGTCGACGGCGCTGTCCAGCACGATCCGATCGGCGCGTCCCGGGAACATCGAGACGTAGACGGCTCCCAGATAGGTGCCGTAGGAGAGACCGAAGTAGGACAGTTTCGGCTCACCGAGTGCGGCTCGGATGCGGTCCATGTCCCGGGCCGTGTTGGCCGTGGTGATGAACGGAAGCAGATCGCCGGAATGCTCGGCGCACGCGGCCGCGGTGTCCCGCGCGAAGGCGACGTTGCGCCCGATGCCGCCATCCGGCCCCGGGTAGGGCAACAGCAGCGTGAACTGCCTCATGAGATCGAGGCCACAGGTGACCGGGGTGCTGTGGCCGACCCCGCGCGGATCGAAGCCGATCAGGTCGTACCGATCCAGGACCTCGCGCGGTAGTACGTCCGCCAGCCGGCTGGGCAGGTCCAGGCCGCTACCGCCCGGGCCTCCCGGGTTGGACAGCAGGATCCCGCGGCGCGCCCCGGGACGCGCCGTGCCGATCCGGGAGATCGCGATCTCGATGCTCCGCCCGCCCGGGGCGCGGTAGTCCAGCGGCACCCGCAACGTCGCGCACCGCTGGCGTGGGTCGCGCGAGACGCCGCCGGATTCCACCGCCAAGCACTCGCCCCACATCGGAGCCACTTCTCTGGCTTCGGCCACCGCCGGCTCCGGCGTACCGATCCGGGCCCCGGCCGACGTGGGCACGCCTGCCACCGTGATGGCCACCGTCGCCACGGCGATGAACAATGTCAGTTTTAATCGCACTGATACTCCTTTTCACAAGGAACAGATGCTTTCTCGATGACCGTTAAATCGGCACCGCCGGGTACGTGAGACTCTTCGCTTGATCACGCGGAGAAACAGGTCCGTGATTCGACAGCTCTCAGCAGGTCACCGGGCTTGATCGGCCACTACACCGACGTCGTGCGTTCGACGACGTGACACCTGCGGCCGGGTCGTGGTCATGACGAGGTCGGTGCTGCCGTGCCGGATGTCAGGGCCGCTCGTACGATGCGGATCGCCTCGTCCTCGTCGATGCCGACGCTGGCGATCACGGCGGCGTAGTCGGCGGCGGCCCGGTGGGCTCGCTCCCGGCCTTCCTGGCCGGTGGCCGAGACGAACGAGCCCGCTCGTCCGCGTGTCTCGATCAGTCCGGCCTCCTCCAGTTCCCGGTAGGCGCGGCCGACGGTGTTGGCGGCCAGGCCGAGGTCGGCCGCGAGGTGGCGGATGGTCGGCAGCCGGGCGCCCACGGTCAGCGTGCGGTCCTGGATCTGCCGGGCGAGCTGGGATCGTAGCTGCTCGAACGGCGGTACCGGCGAGGCCGCATCGATGACGATCATCGGACGCTCATGACCTGTCGGGCCACCGTCGCGCACGACGGCGTTTTGAAGCGGAGCGCGATGAGGGCGATCATGCTCAGGATCAGGTAGGTGATCGCGGTGGCGCCCCACCAGGTGGGCGCGGTGCCGAACAGCAGCACCATGGGCAGCGACCACTGCACGTTCGGCGTGGTGAGCTCGCGGGCGTCCTCGACGCGCATGATGACGTCGGCGGTGAGCGACTCCTCGTCCTGCGCCACGACCGGGTGGCGTAGCAGGTGGCGCAACTGCAGGGCGGTGATGCCCGTCGCGCCGAGCAGGCCGATCAGCACGACGACGGCCAGCTGTCGCACGGTGGGATCGGCAACGGCCAAGGCGCTGGCGGCCAGCGCTATCGCGCCGGCGAACGTGGCGGCGGCGAAAACGGCGTAGGGCCGGCCGAGCACGGTCCGCCAGCCGGGCTGGATCGGGTGGGCGGCCCTACGGGACAGCGTCGCGGCCGCTCGCTGGTCGACGCGTCGTACCCACCGGACGAGCAGTGACTGTGCCAGCAGCAACCCGGCGACCGACGCGGCCAGGGCCAGTAGCGGTAGCGGGCGATGGGGCTGGGGGTTGCCGAACGCGGAGACGGCGGCGAGCGCGCTCACGATGATCAGCGCGGCCAGGATGAGGTAGGTGGCCAGGCGGGCGCGTTCACGGACCGCCAGCCGACTGGCGAGCAGCGGGGTGGGGTGGGTGTCGGTCAGGCCGTGCCGGGTCAGCCACGCGCCCGCCAGCCGCAGATCGGTCGTACGCGCCGACGGGTCGTCGTCCGGTAACGGTTCGCGGGTCATGACATCTCCTTTGACACAAACTTTGTATCAATAGGATGCGTCAAAGGTTGCGACAAAGTCAACGCCTCCCGTGCTCTCTCCGTCGAGGTTGGGCGTCCCTCACCCGGTCGTACACCACCGCGGTGTCCAGCAAGCGGTCATGAAGCACCCGCCCCTCGGCATCAAGGAGCATCCAGAGCCCGCCCACGAGAAGACACGACAGCCCGATGTCGGGAACAAGGGCGAGCAGGGGAAAGACCAGCGTGCGGAGCGCGGCCCTGCCCGCACCCAACCGTCCGCCCGTACTCGCCGCGATGACCCGGACACCCAGTAGCCGCTTGCCGAGCGTCCGCCCCCACAGAGCGTGCTGCACCCAGAAGTAAAGGAACAACACCGACAAGATGGCCAGTTCCACGGGCTCCGCGCTGCTCTGAAGCACGTCGACTCGCCCCAGAAACCCGTACCCCATCCGGAACTCGGAGCCGAGGCCGATCAAGGACCAGACCGGCCATACGACGACACCCAGGACGGTAGCGACGATCAAATAGTCGGCCAGGGCCGCCGTCGACCGTCGCCACACCATCCCGGCCTGTGACGCGCCCGGCTTGTTCCCGGTGACGGGCCGCATCTCGTGGAGGGGCCGCATCTCGCGCGACGCGGCGAACACCAACGCCGCGGCTGCCAGGAGACACAGCTCGGTGATCCACCACCCACCGACCACCGCGCCGAACCCGACGGCGCCGAACAGCGAGACCGTCTCACTGTAGATTCCCCGCTCGCCGTGTGACCAGGCGAGAAGTTCGACGGCCGCGATCAGAACGAGGAGTCCCGCCACCCGTCGAGCTGTCACCCCAGGATCCCGGCGACCGAGACACGCCAAGAGGCCGAGCAGAACCATGAGAGCCGGAACCGCCCACTCCTCCGCGGTCTCTATGACCACTTCGAGATCATGGCGCAACGGAGCGAACGGCGACAGCGTCAATCCGCTCTCGTACAGGCCCACGACCCCGTAGATCAGGTCGGACCCCGCATGGCTCCGTGGGAACTCCTCAGAAGCGAGTCGCTCGCGCCACAACGCCCAGGTCGGCAAGGCGGCGACGACCGCAGCCGCCCCCCACACCGACAGCGATAATCGGGAGAGCTCCGGCACGGTGCTCCTTTCGCCCTGGGAGCGGCACCCTACGACGCCCCGGCACGCGGTACAGAGGCGATGCCGGGTCTGGCACCGCACCACACCGGAGAAAAATTCAGAGCCGTTTCACAGCGAGCCACGATGCGACTTTTCGGTCAGTGCTCATCGTGCAGCATCTCCAGCACCTGCGGCTTTACAGACCACGGACTTTGATGATGTTGATTTCTGCCGCATCCGGCTCATCGCGGCCAGGGCACCTTCCAGGACCGGGGTTCGGGAACGGCTCCACCCAGGTATGTGGACTCCTCCAGTAGTTGCGGTGTCAGTGTGATCCCGGTGAGGCGCTCGGCCAGGAGGAACATCGGCCCTTTGTGAGGGTCGGGAAACGAGGGATAGATGGAATCGATGCGTTCCATGGTCTCCACGAGCACCTCCGGCACCTCCTGGCTGTAGCCCTCCTGGGCGATGAAGCAGAACCGGAGCTCGCCGTCCTCGATCCAATAGAAGTGGTCGAGGTCCTTGATGCTGAGAAAGTAGTGGGACACGACGCGGGTGCCCGTCGACAACGGCATGATCACTTCTTCGGCGATGCCGTTCAAGCCGGGCTCGACGGTCAGCACCCAGTCGCCGATGGTCGTCACGCCGAGGAACGCGCCGGACTCGACGGCGCCGCCCAGGTCCCAGAACGACATGGGGGTAAAGTCTTCCGGCCGGCCACCCCGCCGAGCCATCACTTCTTCGGGTGTCAGGCCATGGATGTAGGTGAGGCAGGCGCCGTCCATCGCTTCGACGAGCCAGGTGTAGCCGGCAGGGTTCGTGATCATCTCGTCATGCTCTCAGCATCGACTGACACAACGGGCACGGGTGGTTCACCGACAAGGTTGGCGCTGGCACCTCTCGTTCGGCCTGTTCCTTGCCGGCCCCGGAAGGATGACCGATACGGCTACGCCGCCTTCGTACCCACCACGAGCGGAGCCGTCAAGCTGGTGCGGGGCTCGCTCGATCCCAGAAAGAGGCGCGAAAGAAGCTGACCGAACTTCCAAGTACTCCGACGAGGGCATCCCCATCTCCTCGGGGAACTGGACAGTCGGTGACTACCTGACCGACGACAAGTGCAACGCCCTTGACTGATATCGCACGTACACAAATGAAGCCCCCTAGAGATCACCTCCGGGACGCTTCATTGCCGCCCTCGTTAATAGCGCCACTTTTCGCAATGGCGATGCCTGGTCGGCTCTGGTTCCTCACCGCGCAGCAATGTGAGTCGTACCCGCTGCCGGGCCTTGCGCTCCGCCAGGTTGGCATCTTCACCGATGCCCGAATAGGAACCGCCCATATCGTGCCTGTAGCGGCGACCATCCTCCTCCTGCAAGCGAAGCGGCATCGTGTTGTCCGTCCTGCTCACGTTCTTATGATCCTGCGTTTGGGCGGGATCGTCCAGGACACGAAAAACCTGGGGGTTGGAAGTAGCAGAGACGTTGCTGTCATTGGAGATGAAAAAGACCCCGAACGATAGTCGTTCGGGGCGTTTGTGCTGCTCAGTTGCTGTGGTCAGGGGTGGGGTCGAACCGCCGCCCTTCCGCTTTCAGGCGGAGCGATCACCCTGCTCCTCTTGACGGACACGGGGTCAGAAGGCGGTGTACGGCTGCCGCCGTGTGCTCACGGTGGCCGACGTTGTCGTCACGGTTGTCGTCGACCCTCGCGTTCCAGAACCGAGACGGGGCGAACACCCCTCCCGGGCATCAGCACAGGTTGCTCCCGCTGGGGCCAGAATTGACCTGCAACAGGTAGTCATCGCTGTCCTTCTCCTCCGGCCTGCCGGAGTACCCCACCGACAAGTAGACATTCCGGCTGTTGATGACCTTGGTGAAGCAGACCTGCGTCACATCCTCCTCCGACTCCGGCACCGGTGTCTGCCTCCAGCCGTCCTTGATCGCAGCCTCACGGTAGAAGGACGGCACATCGGCACGCGACGCTGAAATCCGATAAGACTGCTCGGCATACGCGAGCCGGTCATCGTCATTGCACCCCCCAAGACGTTTCCCGTCCGGCTTCGCCTCGGCCGGACGAGCATCAAGGATGCTGAGCACTACAAGAGCCGAAGCAAGCCGCTTGTCATCGTCGGCACAACGAGGAAACGGCGAGCGGGGCATCAACAACAAGACCAGACGATCCACCACGAAAGTGCCGGCCCCCAAGGCACCTACGGCGGCGACCGCTCCAGCAAGGCCGCCAACCACCAGAACCGCGATAATCAGACGCTTCATGACCTAGTACGGCAGCCGCCATTCGTTAGTTGAGCTGGGTGTATTCGGTGGCCAGTCGGGAACGGCGGTGGAACCATCGGGCGCGGGCTTGATGACGGCGTCGCCAGATGGACCATTGCGCGGCGTGTTCCAGCGATGGTGTGCGGGGGGTGGTGG
>NZ_JBEZEZ010000062.1:0-21196 GCF_040649155.1 Streptosporangium sp. NPDC049046
TTTCGGGAGTTGGGTTTCGACTCGTTGACCTCGGTGGAGTTGCGTAATCGGTTGAACGCGGCGACCGGGCTGAGGCTGCCGGCGACGTTGGTGTTTGATTATCCGACTCCGGTGGTGTTGGCGGAGTTCCTGCTGGGTGAGCTGCTCGGCGAGCGAGCCGACGTGATCATTCCGACCACGCTCGCATCGGTCTCGGACGACCCCATCGTCATCGTGTCGATGGCGTGCCGCTATCCGGGCGGAATCACGTCTCCGGAGGACCTGTGGCGGCTGGTCGACGAAGGCGGGGACGGGATCTCGTCGTTCCCGACGACGCGCGGCTGGGATCTGGCCGCTTTCTACAGCCCCGATCGGGAGAGCCGGGGGACCAGTTACGTGCGTGAGGGTGGGTTCCTGCACGAGGCCGGGGAGTTCGATCCGGGGTTCTTCGGGATCTCGCCGCGTGAGGCGCTGGCGATGGACCCGCAGCAGCGGTTGTTGCTGGAGACGTCGTGGGAGGCGGTCGAGCGGGCCGGGATCGATCCGCTCTCGCTGCGTGGCAGCCGTACCGGCGTGTTCGCCGGGGTCATGTACCACGACTACGCGTCCAGTGTTGAGCTGCCGCCGGAGGCGATGAGCTTCTTCGGCATCGGTAACGCCGGGAGCGTGCTGTCGGGGCGGATCTCGTACACGCTGGGCCTGGAAGGTCCCGCGATGACGGTGGACACGGCGTGTTCATCGTCTCTCGTCACGATTCACCTGGCGGCGCAGGCGCTGCGCAGCGGTGAGTGCTCGCTGGCGCTGGCCGGTGGTGTGACGGTGATGGCGTCGCCGGGTGCGTTCATCGACTTCAGCGCGCAGGGCGGGCTGGCCGGCGACGGGCGCTGCAAGTCTTTCTCTGACGCGGCCGACGGGGTGAGCTGGGCCGAGGGCGCGGGCATGGTCGTGCTGGAGCGGTTGTCGGACGCGCGCCGCAACGGCCACGAGGTGCTCGCGGTCGTGCGCGGGTCGGCGGTGAACCAGGACGGAGCGTCCAACGGCCTGACGGCGCCGAACGGTCCTTCTCAGCAGCGGGTGATCCGCCAGGCCCTGGCCGGGGCGGGTTTGAAGCCCTCCGAGGTCGACGTGGTGGAAGGTCACGGCACCGGCACCACGCTGGGTGACCCGATCGAGGCGCAGGCGCTGCTCGCGACCTACGGTCAGGATCGGCCGGAGGATCGGCCGCTGCTGCTGGGTTCGATCAAGTCGAACATCGGTCACGCCCAGGCGGCTGCGGGTGTGGCGGGTGTGATGAAGATGGTGCTCGCGATGCGGCACGGGGTGCTGCCTCGGACGCTGCACGTGGACGCACCGTCCTCGCACGTGGACTGGTCGGCCGGTGCGGTGAGGTTGCTGACCGAGCCGACGCGGTGGCCGCAGGTGGAGCGGCCGTGGCGGGCGGGTGTGTCGTCGTTCGGGATCAGTGGCACCAACGCGCACGTGATCATCGAGCAGTTCCCCGAGTCAGAAGCCGAGGAGCCGGAGGCTCCACGAGGCGAGGTCGAGCCGGACGTGGTGCCGGTGCTGGTGTCGGGAAGATCTGCGGGGGCGTTGCGGGCGCAGGCCGGGCGGTTGGCGTCGTTCCTGGAGGGTGAGCCTGATCTCGGTCTGGTCGATGTGGCGTTCTCGCTGGCGACGACGCGCTCGGCGTTCGATCATCGGGCGGTGCTGGTCGGTGACCGTGACGGCGTGCTGGCCGGGTTGGGTGCGCTGGCCGGGGACCTGCCGGGTGCGGGTGTGGTGCGTGGGGTGGCAGCGGGCGAGCTGAAGCTGGCGGTGTTGTTCACCGGTCAGGGTAGCCAGCGGGCCGGGATGGGCCGGGAGTTGTACGAGCGGTTCCCGGTGTTCGCCGAAGCCTTGGACGAGATTTTCGCCGAGTTCGAGCCGCTGCTGGACGGGTCGTTGCGTGAGGTGGTGTTCGCCGAGCCGGGATCTGTGGAGGCGGAGGCGCTGGATCGGACCGGGTGGGCGCAGCCGGCCCTGTTCGCGGTGGAGACCGCGCTGTTCCGGCTGGTGTCCTCGTGGGGGATCCGGCCCGATGTGCTGGCCGGTCACTCGATCGGGGAGATCGCCGCTGCTCATGTGGCCGGTGTGCTGTCGTTGCAGGACGCGTGTGCGTTGGTGGCGGCGCGGGCGCGGTTGATGCAGGCGCTGCCCGAGGGTGGGGCGATGGTGGCGGTGGCGGCTTCCGAGGAGCAGGTCGCCGAGCTGCTGGCCGGGCGGGAGAAGGAGGTGTCGGTCGCGGCGGTGAACGGCCCGTCCTCGGTGGTGATCTCCGGGGGTGAGGAGGCGGTGCTGGAGGTGGCCGCCACTCTGGAGGAGCGGGGGATCAGGACGAAGCGGTTGCGGGTGTCGCACGCGTTCCACTCCCCGCTGATGGATCCGATGCTGGAGGAGTTCCGGGCGGTGGCGGGGTCGCTCACCTACGACCCGCCGCGGATCCCGGTGGTCTCGACCCTGACCGGGGAATCCGCCACCGACGAGCAGCTGTGCTCGCCCGACTACTGGGTGGAGCAGGTCCGTGGCGCGGTTCGCTTCTCCGACGGCGTCCGCACCCTGCACGACCAGGGAGTACGCGCCTACCTGGAACTCGGCCCCGACGGGGTGCTCACCGCGATGGCCGACGACACCCTGAGGGTGCTCGCCGATTCGGACGAGACCGCCCGTTCCCAGGTGGCAGAGGACTCAGGCGCCCACCACCCCGCCACGGGCACGAACGCGGATGCGAATCCTCTGCTCGTATCGGTGCTGCGGAGAAACCGCGATGATCAGTCGGCGATCCTGGCGGCGCTGGCCGAGCTGCACGTGCACGGGGTACCGCTCGACTGGCAGGCGGTGCTCGCGGGCGGGCGCCGGGTGGCGCTGCCCACCTATGCCTTCCAGCGTCAGCAGTTCTGGCCGACCGGTAAGCGCGCCGGGGACGCTCGTGGCCTGGGTCTGGCCGCGGCCGAGCATCCGCTGCTGGGCGCCGCCGTTCGCCTCGCCGACTCCGACGGCGTACTGCTGACCGGGCGGTTGTCGTCGCAGTCGCACCCGTGGCTGGCCGATCACGTCGTGGCCGGGATGGTGTTCTTCCCCGGTACCGGTTTCCTGGAGCTGGCGGTGCGGGCGGGTGACCAGGTCGGCTGCGACCTGGTGGAGGAGCTGACGCTGGCGACGCCGCTGGTGCTGGGTGAGGACGACGCGGTCGCGGTGCAGGTGTCGGTGGGTGCCCCGGACGAGTCGGGCAGGCGTGTGCTCGGCATCTATGCCCGCCCGGCCGAGGCCGAGGATCACGTGCCGTGGATCCGGCACGCCACCGGCACGCTGACGACCAGGGGCGAGGGCGACGGCCAGGCTGCCGCGTTCGACGCCACGGTGTGGCCCCCCGAGGGGGCGACCGCGATCGGGCTGGACGGGTTGTACGGCCGGCTCGCCGAGGGCGGACTCGCCTACGGGCCGGTGTTCCAGGGACTGAAAGCCGCCTGGCGCGGCCAGGACGGCGAGGTTTTCGCCGAGATCGCCCTGCCCGAGCAGGAGATGTCGAACGCGGCTTCGTTCGGGTTGCATCCGGCGCTGCTGGACGCGGCGCTGCACACGGTGCCGTTCGCCGGGCTGGAGGCGGCCGAGGGCGGAAGGCTGCCGTTCTCCTGGAGCGACGTGAGCCTTCGCGCCGAAGGCGCGTCGGCGCTGCGCGTGCGGCTGGCCGTGACCGGCGCCGACTCCGTGTCGCTGACGGCGGTGGACGCCGTCGGCGCACCGGTGCTGTCGGCGCGCTCCCTGGTGCTGCGGCCGGTCTCGTCCGACCAGGTCGCCGCGGCCTCCCCCGACCGTGGGGTGGAGCGGGACTCGCTGTTCCGGCTGGACTGGGTCACCGTGCCGATGACGGTCTCCCCGGTGGACGCCGTGATCGGGTTGGAGGTGGCCGAGCTCACCGGCGACCTCGATTCGCTGGAACTGCCGTTCGGCAGGATGCCCGACCTGGTGACCGTCGAGATCGACACCGATGACTCCACGGACGTGGTGGAGGCAGCGCACGCGCTGACCACACGGGTTCTCGGCCTGCTTCAGCAGTGGCTGGCCGACGAGCGGTTCGGTGACTCGCGTCTGGTGTTCGTCACCCGGGGCGCGGTCGCGACCGATGACAGCGAGACCGTGTCGAACCCGGTCGCGGCCACCGTGTGGGGACTGGTCCGCAGCGCCGAGGCGGAAAACCCCGGCCGCTTCCTGCTGGCCGATGTGGAGGAGTACGAGACGGCCCTGTCCGCGCTGCCCGTCGTACTGGCTTCCGGTGAGCAGCAGGTGGCGGTGCGTGAGGGTGGGGTGCGGGTGCCGAGGTTGGCGTCGCTGACCTCGGGTGCGGGTCTGTTGCCTCCGGCCGGTGAGAAGGCGTGGCGGCTGGGCAGCCGGGCCAAGGGCAGCCTGGACGCGTTGGAGTTGCTTCCGTTCCCGCAGGCGGCCGAGCCCCTGGAGGCCGGACGGGTTCGGATGGCCGTGCACGCGGCGGGGGTGAACTTCCGTGACCTGCTGGACGGGTTGAACGCGCTGGGCTGGTTCCAGGACAGGGTCGGCCTGATGGGTGGTGAGGCCGCGGGCGTGGTGCTCGAGGTCGGTCCCGGCGTCGAGGACCTGCGGCCGGGGGATCGGGTGGTCGGCCTGGTCGAGGGCGGCTTCGGTCCGATGGCGATCACCAGCACCCAGGTCCGGGCGAAGATCCCCGACGGGATCTCCTTCGAACAGGCCGCGACGATCCCGGTGACGTTCCTCACGGCCTTCTACGGGCTGATGGATCTGGCCAGGTTGCGAGAAGGCGAGCGGCTGCTCGTGCACGCGGGTACCGGTGGTGTGGGTATGGCGGCGATCCAGCTGGCGCAGCGGCTGGGGGTGGAGGTGTTCGCGACCGCGAGTCCGGCGAAGTGGGGCGTGCTGCGGTCGATGGGCATCCCGGATGATCACATCGCCTCGTCGCGGAGTGTGGAGTTCGAGGAGCGTTTCCGCGCGGTGTGTGGTGAGCGGGGCGTCGATGTGGTGCTCAACTCGTTGACGGGTGAGTTCATCGACGCCTCGGCGCGTCTGCTGCGTCCGGGTGGCCGGTTCGTGGAGATGGGCAAGCTGGACATTCGTGATCAGGAGAGTTTCCCGGGGTTGGAGTATCACTGGTTCGATGTGATGGATGCCGGCTCTGAGCGGCTGGAGCGGATTCTCGCCGAGTTGATGGAGTTGTTCGCGGCGGGTGAGTTGCGGCCGTTGCCGGTGACGGCGTGGGATGTGCGCCGTGGCCGGGAGGCGTTCCGGTTCATGAGCCAGGCCAAGCACACCGGCAAGATCGTGCTGACGATGCCCCGGCGCTGGGACGCGCAGGGCACGGTGTTGATCACCGGCGGTACGGGTGGTCTGGGCGCGGAGCTGGCCCGGCATCTGGTGGCCGAGCACGACGTACGGCACCTGCTGCTGGCCAGCCGCCGGGGTCTGGAGGCTCCGGGCGCGGTGGAGTTGCAGGCGGAGTTGATCGCGCACGGGGTCGAGGTCACCGTCGCGGCGTGTGACGTGGCCGACCGGGATCAGGTGGCCGAGGTGCTGGCCGGGGTTCCGGAGGAGCACCCGCTGACGGCGGTGATCCACACCGCGGGTGTGCTGGACGACGGCACGATCGCCTCGCTCACGCCGGAGCGGCTGGCCGGGGTGCTGCGGCCGAAGGTCGACGCGGCCTGGCACCTGCACGAGCTCACCCGCGACATGGACCTGGTGGAGTTCGTGGTGTTCTCGTCGGTGGCGGGAACGTTCGGCGGGGCGGGGCAGGGCAACTACGCGGCGGGCAACGCGTTCCTGGACGCGCTGGTCCAGCACCGGAGAGCCGCGGGACTGCCGGCGGTGTCGCTCGCCTGGGGCCCGTGGTCGCAGGACGTCGGGATGACGAGCCGGATGTCACAGGCGGACGTGCAGCGGTGGGGCATGAGCGGCCTGCTGCCCATCTCACCTCCGCAGGGCATGGCGCTGTTCGACGCGGCCATCGGGTCCGGTGCGCCGGCGGTGGCCCCTGTCCGCCTGAACATGCCGGCGCTGCGGGCGCACACGGAGCTGCCGCCGATGCTGAGCGGGCTGCTTCCCGCCGCACGCCGCTCGACGGCCGCCGCCCCGCAGGTGCGGAGCAAACTGCCGCAGAGGCTGGCCTCGCTGGGGACCGCGGAACGCATCGAGGTCCTGCTGGACGTGGTGCGGACCGAGGTGGCGCTGGTGTTGGGGCACACCACGCCGGACACGGTGGAGGTGCGGCGTGAGTTCCGCGAGCTGGGCTTCGACAGCCTCACCGTGATCGAACTGCGTAACCGGCTGAACGCGGCGACGGGTCTGCGCCTGTCGGCCACGCTGGTGTTCGACTATCCGACGCCGACCGTGCTGGCCAGGCACCTGCTCGACGAGCTCATGGGCGCGCAGGCGGAGGTTCAGGAGACGGCGCCGTCGGTGCTGCCGCCGGTGGACGACGACCCGATCGTGATCGTGAGCATGGCCTGCCGCTTCCCGGGCGGGGTGAACTCCGCCGAGGATCTGTGGCGGCTGGTGGCCGAGGGCGGGGACGGGATCAGCGGGTTCCCGACGACCCGCGACTGGGACCTCGACGGGCTGTACAACCCGGATCGGGAGAACCGCGGGACCAGCTACGTGCGTGAGGGTGGGTTCCTGCACGAGGCCGGGGAGTTCGATCCCGGGTTCTTCGGGATCTCGCCGCGCGAGGCGCTCGCGATGGACCCGCAGCAGCGTCAGCTTCTTGAGGTGTCGTGGGAGGCGATCGAGCGGGCCGGAATCGACCCGGTCTCGCTGCATGGCAGCCGTACCGGCGTGTTCGCCGGGATGATGTACCACGACTACCGGTCGGGGCGCCTGGAGTTCCCCCCGGACGTGATGAGCTTCATGGGAACCGGCACCGCGGGCAGCGTGCTGTCCGGCCGGATCTCCTACACGCTGGGCCTGGAGGGTCCGGCGGTGACCGTGGACACCGCCTGTTCCTCCTCCCTGGTGGCGATCCACCTGGCGACGCAGGCGCTGCGCTCGGGTGAGTGCTCGCTCGCGGTGGCCGGTGGGGTGACGGTGATGGCGTCGCCGGGTGCGTTCATCGACTTCAGCGCGCAGGGCGGGCTGGCCGGCGACGGGCGCTGCAAGTCCTATTCGGACGCGGCCGACGGGGTGAGCTGGGCCGAGGGCGCGGGCATGGTCGTGCTGGAGCGGCTGTCGGACGCGCGCCGCAACGGTCACCAGGTGCTCGCGGTCGTGCGCGGGTCGGCGGTGAACCAGGACGGCGCGTCCAACGGCCTGACCGCGCCGAACGGTCCCTCGCAGCAGCGGGTGATCCGCCAGGCGCTCGCCGCCTCCGGGTTGTCGCCCGCCGAGGTCGACGCGGTGGAAGGGCACGGTACGGGCACGACGCTGGGTGACCCGATCGAGGCGCAGGCGCTGCTCGCGACGTACGGCCAGGACCGGCCGGAGGACCGGCCGCTGCTGCTGGGGTCGGTGAAGTCCAACATCGGTCACACGCAGGCCGCCGCCGGTGTCGCGGGTGTGATCAAGATGGTGATGGCTCTGCGGCACGGCGTGCTGCCTCGGACGCTGCACGTGGACGAGCCCTCCTCGCATGTGGACTGGTCCCTGGGGTCGGTGGAACTGCTGACCGAGACCACGCCCTGGCCGCAGACGGACCGCCCGTGGCGGGCGGGTGTGTCGTCGTTCGGGATCAGCGGCACCAACGCGCACATGATCCTGGAGCAGGGACCGGAAGCGCCGGAAGTGTCTGAAGGAGAGAACAGGGCTCCGGTCGCGGGTGTGGTGCCGTGGGTGGTCTCGGCCCGCACCGATCAGGCGTTGCGCGCGCAGGCCGGACGCATGGTCTCGTACGTGGACGGCGAGCCCGATCTGAGCCTCGGCGATGTGGCGTTCTCGCTGGCCACGACGCGCTCGGCGTTCGAGCACCGGGCGGTGGTGGTCGCCGGGGACCGGGCCGACGCGCTGGCCGGGCTGCGGGCCGTTGCCGAGGACCTGCCGGGTGCGGGTGTGGTGCGCGGGGTGGCAGCGGGCGAGCTGAAGCTGGCGGTGTTGTTCACCGGCCAGGGCAGCCAGCGGGCCGGGATGGGCAGGGAGCTGTACGACCGGTTCCCGGTGTTCGCCGAGGCGCTGGACGCGGTGATCGCCGAGCTGGACCCGCTGCTGGACGGGTCGTTGCGTGAGGTGCTGTTCGCCGAGCCGGGGTCGGCTGAGGCGGGGTTGCTGGATCGGACGGGGTGGGCGCAGCCGGCCCTGTTCGCGGTGGAGACGGCACTGTTCCGGCTGGTGGAGTCGTGGGAGGTGCGGCCGAACGTGCTGGCCGGGCACTCGGTCGGGGAGATCACGGCGGCTCATGTGGCCGGTGTGCTGTCGCTGGCGGACGCGTGTGCGTTGGTGGCGGGTCGGGCGCGGTTGATGCAGGCGCTGCCCGAGGGTGGGGCGATGGTGGCGGTCCAGGTCGCCGAGGAGCAGGTGGCCGAACTGCTGGCCGGGCGTGAGGGTGAGGTGTCGGTCGCGGCGGTGAACGGCCCGTCCTCGGTGGTGATCTCCGGGGTCGAGGAGGCGGTGCTGGAGGTGGCCGCCGCCCTGGAGGAGCGGGGAGTGCGGACGAAGCGGTTGCGGGTGTCGCACGCGTTCCACTCGCCGCTGATGGACCCGATGCTGGAGGACTTCCGGGCGGTGGCCGGGTCGCTCACCTACGACCCGCCGCAGATCCCGATCGTGTCCACGTTGACCGGGCGGGCGGCCACGGCCGAGCAGCTGTGCTCACCGGACTACTGGGTGGAGCAGGTCCGCGGCGCGGTCCGCTTCGCCGACGGCGTGCGCACCCTGCACGGCCAGGGCGTGCGGGCCTACCTGGAGCTGGGCCCCGACGGGGTGCTCACCGCGATGGCCGCCGACACCCTCGCCACCGACGCGGAGGCGCACGAGTCGGACGCCGTGCTCGTGCCGATGCTGCGCAGGGACCGCGACGAGCAGGTCACGTCCATGACGGCGCTCGCCGAACTGCACGTGCACGGGGTGGAGATCGACTGGAAGGCCGTCCTCCCCGGCGCTCGCCGGGTCGACCTGCCGACGTACGCCTTCCAGCACCAGCGGTTCTGGCCCAGGAGGGTGAGGGCCGGCGTGGGCAACGTGGCCGCGGCAGGGTTGGCGACGGCCGGGCACCCGCTGCTGGGCGCCGCCGTGGGCCTCGCCGACTCCGACGGGGTGCTGCTGACCGGGCGGTTGTCGGTGCGATCGCACCCGTGGCTGGCCGATCACGTCGTGTCCGGATCGGTGCTCTTCCCGGGTACCGGTTTCCTTGAGCTGGCGGTGCGTGCCGGTGACCAGGTCGGGTGTGACGTGGTGGAGGAGCTGACCCTGGTCGCGCCGTTGGTGCTGGGTGAGAGCGACGCTGTCGCGGTGCAGGTGTGGGTGGGCGCGGCTCAGGAGTCGGGCCACCGGAGCGTGAACGTCTACGCCCGGTCGGCCGAGGCGGCCGACGATGTGCCGTGGGTGCGGCACGCCACCGGCACGCTCGCGACCGGGGTTTCCGAGGCCGCGCCGTTCGACGCGGGGGTGTGGCCTCCACAGGGCGCGACCGCCGTCGAGTTGGACGAGTTGTACGAGAACCTGGCCGCCGGAGGGTTCGCATACGGCCCGGTCTTCCGGAATCTCCGTGCCGCCTGGCACGGCGCGGACGGAGAGGTGTTCGCCGAGGTTGCGCTGCCCGAGCAGGTCGGTGACGCCGGTTCGTTCGGGATGCATCCGGCGCTGCTGGACGCGGCGTTGCACGCGGTGCCGTTCGTCGGGCTGGAGCCGGTCAAGGGCGGCCGGATGCCGTTCTCCTGGGGTGAGGTGAGCCTGCGCGCGGCCGGCGCGTCGATGCTGCGGGTGCGGCTGGCCAGGACGGGCGACGATTCCGTGTCGCTGGCGGCCGCGGACGCCGCCGGGGAACCGGTGCTGTCGGCGCGCTCCCTGGTGCTGCGTCCGGTCACGTCCGACCAGCTCGCCGTCGACGGCGGTCGTGGCGTGGAGCGGGACGGGCTGTTCCGGGTGGAGTGGAGCACACTGCCTGAGACGTCGGAATCGACCACCGGGGTGAGCGTTGCCGAGACGACCGGAGACCTCGCTTCGCTGGATCCGGTGCCGGACGTGGTGACGTTCACCGTTGATTCCTCCGAGAACACCGGCGTGGTGGAGTCGGCGCACGCGGTGACGGCCGGGGTGCTGGATCTGCTGCGAGGGTGGCTGGCCGATGAGCGGTTCGCCGACTCGCGGTTGGTGGTGGTGACGCGGGGTGCGGTGGCCGCGGGTGAGGGTGAGGCGGTCGCCGATCTGGCGGCCGCGGGGGTGTGGGGGTTGGTGCGCTCCGCACAGTCGGAGAATCCGGGCCGGTTCGTGCTGGTCGACGTCGACACGGAGGTGCCTCCCGCCTCGTTGGCCGTGGTGCTGGCTTCCGGTGAGCCGCAGGTGGCGGTGCGTGAGGGTGGGGTGCGGGTGCCGAGGTTGGCGTCGCTGACCTCGGGTGCGGGTCTGTTGCCTCCGGTCGGTACGGCGTGGCGGTTGGGCAGCCGTGCCAAGGGCAGCCTGGACGCGTTGGAGTTGCTGCCGTTCCCGCAGGCGGCCGAGCCGTTGGAGGCCGGTCAGGTTCGGATGGCCGTGCACGCGGCGGGGGTGAACTTCCGTGACCTGCTGGACGGGTTGAACGCGCTGGGCTGGTTCCAGGACAAGGTCGGCCTGATGGGTGGCGAGGCCGCCGGTGTGGTGCTTGAGGTCGGCCAGGGGGTGGAGGACCTGCGCGTGGGTGACCGCGTGGTCGGCCTCACCGAGGGCGGCTTCGGTCCACTGGTCGTCGCCGAGGCGAAGACCTTGGCGAAGATTCCCGATGGGATCTCCTTCGAGGGGGCCGCGACGATCCCGGTGGTGTTCCTCACCACCTTCTACGGGCTGATGGATCTGGCCCGGTTGCGGGCGGGGGAGCGGCTTTTGGTGCACGCGGGTACCGGTGGTGTGGGTATGGCGGCGATCCAGCTGGCGCAGCGGCTCGGGGTGGAGGTGTTCGCGACCGCGAGTCCGGCGAAGTGGGATGTGCTGCGGTCGATGGGCATCCCGGATGATCACATCGCCTCGTCGCGGAGTGTGGAGTTCGAGGAGCGTTTCCGCGCGGTGTGTGGTGAGCGGGGCGTCGATGTGGTGCTCAACTCGTTGACGGGTGAGTTCATCGACGCCTCGGCGCGCCTGCTGCGTCCGGGTGGCCGGTTCGTGGAGATGGGCAAGCTCGACATTCGTGATCAGGAGAGTTTCCCGGGGCTGGAGTATCACTGGTTCGATGTGATGGATGCCGGCTCTGAGCGGCTGGAGCGGATTCTCGCCGAGTTGATGGAGTTGTTCGCGGCGGGTGAGTTGCGGCCGTTGCCGGTGACGGCGTGGGATGTGCGCCGGGGCCGGGAGGCGTTCCGGTTCATGAGCCAGGCCAAGCACACCGGCAAGATCGTGCTGACGATGCCCCGGCGCTGGGACGCGCAGGGCACGGTGTTGATCACCGGCGGCACCGGCGGTCTGGGCGCGGAGCTGGCCCGGCATCTGGTGGCCGAGCACGACGTACGGCACCTGCTGCTGGCCAGCCGCCGAGGCGCGGAGGCGGCCGGCGCGCGGGACCTGGAGCGTGAGCTGGCAGCGCGAGGCGCTCAGGTGACCGTGGCCGCCTGTGACGTGGCCGATCGCGATCAGGTGGCGGCGCTGCTGGCCGGGGTTCCGGAGGAGCACCCGCTGACGGCGGTGATCCACACTGCGGGTGTGCTGGACGACGGCACGATCGCCTCGTTGACGCCGGAGCGGCTGGATGCGGTGCTGCGGCCGAAGGTGGACGCGGCGTGGCATCTGCACGAGCTCACCGAGGGCATGGATCTGGCCGGGTTCGTGGTGTTCTCCTCGCTCGCCGGGCTGATGGGCGGCGCGGGTCAGGGTAACTACGCGGCGGCGAACGCCTGGCTGGACGCGTTGATGGCGCGGCGCCGGGCGCAGGGATCGCCGGGGCTCTCGCTGGCCTGGGGACTGTGGGCGCAGACGACCGGGATCACCGAGGGTATGTCGCAGGCCGACGTGCAGCGGATGACCGCCGCCGGGCTGCCGCCGATCACCACCGATCAGGGGCTGGCGCTGTTCGACGCGGCGATCGGGTCGGACTCACCACTCGTGATCCCGGTGCGGCTGAACCCGCCGACACTGCCGCAGGAGCAGGTGCCGCCGTTGTTCCGCGGCCTGGTGCGCGGCACTCGCCGTACGGCCGCCGCGCTCTCGGAGACCGGCGGTGCCGGCGCGGGCGCGGCACTGTCCCGGCGACTCGCCGACCTGCCCCACCCCAAGCGGATCCGCATGCTGATCGACCTGGTCCGCGCCCAGGCCGCCGCCGTACTCGGACACCCCGACTCCACGGCGGTGGAGGTACGGCGCGAGTTCCGCGAGCTGGGCTTCGACTCGCTGACCGCGATCGAGCTGCGCAACCGGCTCAACACCGCCACCGGGCTGCGGCTGCCCTCCACCCTTGTCTTCGACTACCCCACTCCCACCGTGCTCGCCGAGCATCTCCTCGCGGAAATCGCGCCCGGAGAGACCGAGGTCGCGAAGCCCTCGTTGCTGGAGGACCTCGACCGGTTCGAGGCCGCCCTTTCCGAGGACACGATGGACGAAATCACTCGGAACGGCATCGCGACCCGGCTTCGGCAGCTGCTGGGCAAGGTGAGCGGCAGCGGCGCAGGAACTAGTGAAATCGCTGTCGCAGACATGCTCGAATCAGCGAGTGCCGAGGACCTTCTCGGCATCATCGAAAGCGAACTGGGTCACTTGAAAGAGCTGTGATCCCGGCTCGCCTCGGAGTACTTCGGAGGTACGCGCCGATGTCGCAGGACCGGAAGCTCGTTGACTACCTGAAGTCGGTCGCCGCCGACCTGCGCGAGACCCGTCGGCGGCTCCAGGAGGTCGAGTCGGGCAGGCACGATCCGATCGCGATTGTCTCGATGGCGTGCCGCTTCCCCGGTGATGTCAACTCCCCTGAGGACCTGTGGCGTCTTGTGGCCGAGGGTGGGGACGGGATCGGGGAGTTCCCGACGTCGCGTGGCTGGGACCTCGGGATGGTGTACAACCCGGACCGGGAGAGCCGGGGGACCAGTTATGTGCGTGAGGGCGGCTTCCTGCACGACGCGGGGGTGTTCGATCCCGGGTTCTTCGGGATCTCGCCGCGTGAGGCGCTGGCGATGGACCCGCAGCAGCGGTTGCTTCTTGAGGTCTCCTGGGAGGCTTTCGAGCGGGCCGGGATCGACCCGATCTCGCTGCGCGGCAGCCACACGGGCGTGTTCGCCGGTGTGATCTACCACGACTACGGTCCGAGCGTCGAGTTCCCGCTGGACGTGCGGGGCTTCGTCAGCACCGGCACCGCGGGAAGCATCGCCACCGGGCGTATCGCCTACACGCTGGGCCTGGAGGGTCCGGCGGTGACGGTGGACACCGCCTGCTCGTCGTCGCTGGTGGCGCTGCACCTGGCCGCGCAGGCGCTGCGCTCGGGCGAGTGCGACCTGGCCCTGGCCGGAGGCGTGACCGTGATGGCCACGCCCGGAATGTTCATCGACTTCAGCGCGCAGGGCGGCCTGGCGGGTGACGGGCGGTGCAAGGCGTTCTCCGACGCGGCGGACGGTACGAGCTGGGCCGAGGGCATCGGCATGCTGGTGCTGGAGCGGCTGTCGGACGCCCAGCGCAACGGCCACGAGGTGCTGGCGGTGGTGCGGGGTTCGGCGATCAACCAGGACGGCGCGTCCAACGGGTTGACGGCGCCGAACGGTCCGTCCCAGCAGCGGGTGATCCGCCAGGCGCTCGCCGGCGCCGGACTCACTCCCGCGAACGTGGACGTGGTGGAGGCACACGGTACCGGCACCACGCTGGGTGACCCGATCGAGGCGCAGGCGCTGCTGGCGACGTACGGCCAGGATCGGCCGGAGGACCGGCCGCTGCTGCTGGGGTCGGTGAAGTCGAACATCGGTCACACGCAGGCGGCCGCCGGTGTGGCGGGTGTGATGAAGATGGTGCTCGCGATGCGGCACGGGGTGCTGCCTCGGACGCTGCACGTGGACGCGCCGTCGTCGCACGTGGACTGGGCCTCGGGTGCGGTGGAGCTGCTGACCGAGAGCAGGCCGTGGCCCCAGGTGGATCGGCCGTGGCGGGCGGGTGTGTCGTCGTTCGGTTTCAGCGGCACGAACGCGCACGTCATCATCGAACAGGGGCCGGTAGCTCCTGACGCCGAGCCTGGCGCGGATGAGCGGGCACCGGCGGGCGCGGGTGTGGTTCCGGTGGTGGTTTCGGGTCGTACGGCGGGAGCGTTGCGGGCGCAGGCCGGGCAGCTCGCGTCGTTCCTGGAGGGTGAGCCCGGTCTCGGGTTGGCCGATGTGGCGTTCTCGCTGGCGACGACGCGGTCGGCGTTCGAGCATCGGGCGGTGGTGCTGGCCGATGGTCGTGAGGGTGTGCTGGCCGGGCTGGGTGCGCTGGCCGAGGATCTGCCGGGTGCGGGTGTGGTGCGCGGGCTGGCCGGGGCGCAGCCGGAACTCGCGGTGCTGTTCACCGGTCAGGGCAGCCAGCGGGCCGGGATGGGCAGGGAGCTGTATGCGCGGTTCCCGGTGTTCGCGGCGGCGTTGGACGCGGTGATCGCCGAGCTGGATCCGCTGCTGGACGGGTCGCTGCGTGAGGTGCTGTTCGCCGAGCCGGGATCTGTGGAGGCGGAGGCGCTGGATCGGACCGGGTGGGCGCAGCCGGCGCTGTTCGCGGTGGAGACCGCGTTGTTCCGGCTGGTGGAGTCCTGGGGAGTGGCGCCGGATGTGCTGGCCGGGCACTCGGTCGGGGAGATCGCGGCGGCTCATGTGGCCGGTGTGCTGTCGTTGCAGGACGCGTGTGCGTTGGTGGCGGCGAGGGCGCGGTTGATGCAGGCGCTTCCTGCCGGTGGGGCGATGGTGTCGGTTCGGGCCTCCGAAGAGGTGGTCGTCGAGCTGCTGGCCGGGCGGGAGAAGGAGGTGTCGGTCGCGGCGGTGAACGGCCCCGCGTCGGTGGTGATCTCCGGTACCGAGGAGGCCGTGCTGGAGGTGGCCGCCGCCCTGGAGGAGCGGGGAGTGCGGACGAAGCGGCTGCGGGTGTCGCACGCGTTCCACTCGCCGTTGATGGACCCGATGCTGGAGGAGTTCCGGGCGGTGGCGGGGTCGCTCGCCTACGACCCGCCGCGAATCCCGGTGGTCTCGACGCTGACCGGGGAGCTCGCCACCGACGAGCAGCTGTGCTCACCGGAGTACTGGGTGGAGCAGGTCCGTGGCGCGGTCCGTTTCGCCGACGGTGTGCGCACCCTGCACGGCCAGGGGGTGCGGGCGTATCTGGAGCTGGGCCCCGACGGGGTGCTCACCGCGATGGCCGCCGACACCCTCGCCACCGACGCGGAGGCGCGCGAGCCGGACGCCGTGTTCGTGCCGGTACTGCGTAAGGACCGCGACGAGCACACGGCGGCGATGACGGCGCTCGCCGAGCTGCACGTGCACGGGGTGCCGGTGGAGTGGCGCTCGGTGCTGCCGGGCGGGCACCGGGTCGACCTGCCCACCTACCCGTTCCAGCACGAGTGGTACTGGCCCCGCGAACGGCGGATGGGCGACGCCAGAAACCTGGGACTGGCCGCGGCGGGGCACCCTTTGCTGGGCGCCGCCGTGGCGCTCGCCGCCTCGGACGGCGTACTGCTGACCGGTCAGCTGTCGTTGCGGTCGCAGGCGTGGCTGGCCGATCACGTCGTGGCCGGAAGGGTGCTCTTCCCCGGCACCGCGTTCCTGGAGCTCGCCATCCGAGCCGGTGACCAGGTCGGCTGCGACCTGGTGGAGGAGCTCACCCTGGCGACGCCGCTGGTGCTGGGCGAGACCGACACCGTCGCGGTGCAGGTGTGGGTGGGCGCCGAGGAGTCCGGCCGGCGCGACCTGAGCATCTACACCCGGCCGGCCACGGCCGACGACGACGAGCCGTGGGTACGGCACGCGGTCGGTGTCCTCGCCGCCGGCGGCCAGGTCGCCGAGCGACTCGACACCGACGTCTGGCCGCCCCGGGGCGCGTCCGCGATCGAGCTGGACGGGCTGTACGAGCAGCTCGCCGAGGGCGGACTGAGCTATGGGCCGCTGTTCCAGGGACTGCGGGCGGCCTGGCGGCATGATGACGAGATCTTCGCCGAGGTGAGCCTGCCGAGCCTGCTTGAGTCGGACGCCGGTTCGTTCGGCGTGCATCCGGCCCTGCTGGACGCGGCACTGCACGTGGTGACCTTCGCGGGACTGGACGATGCCGAAGGCACCCGCCTGCCGTTCTCCTGGGGTGAGGTGTGCCTGCACGCCGGTGGGGCGTCGGCACTGCGGGTACGACTGGCCAGGACCGAGGGCGACGCCGTCTCGTTGACGGTGACCGATGTCACGGGTGAACCGGTGCTGACGGCGCGGTCACTCGTACTGCGCCCGATCGCGGCGACCACCGGCGAAGGCGGACGCCGGAGCGAGCAGGACCCCCTGTTCAGGGTGGAGTGGACGGCGCTGCCGTCGGCGCGGGTGGCACCGGTGGCCGACCCCGCGCCCAGGGTGACGGTGGCCGCCCTCGACGCGCTCGACCTCGCGGATTCGTCGGCCTTCGGGGACACGGACCGGGCACCGGGGGTCGTGGTGACCGAAGTGGTCTCCGATCGGGCCGGCGCGGTGGTGGACGCGACGCACCTCCTCACCACGCGTGTTCTCGACCTGCTGCGCCAGTGGCTCGCCGACGAGCGGTATCGCGATTCACAGCTGGTGTTCGTGACCCGGGGTGCGGTCGCCGCCGAAGACGGTGAGGTGGTGTCGGATCTGCCGGCCGCCGCGGTGTGCGGATTGGTGCGCAGTGCCCAGTCGGAGAACCCGGGCAGGTTCCTGCTGGTCGACATCGACGAAGACCAGGAGTCGCTGGCGGCTCTGCCCGGGATGCTGCCCATGGTGTTCGCCTCCGGTGAGCCGCAGGTGGCGGTACGAGCGGGCGGGGTGCGGGTGCCGAGGCTGGTGTCGCTGACCTCGGGTGCGGGTCTGTTGCCTCCGGCCGGTGCGGGTTCGTGGCGGTTGGGCAGCCGGGCCAAGGGCAGCCTGGACGCGCTGGAGTTGCTTCCGTTTCCGGCGGCGGCCGAGCCGCTGCAGAGCGGGCAGGTTCGGGTGGCGGTGCGTGCGGCGGGGGTGAACTTCCGCGACCTGCTGGACGGTCTGAACGCACTCGGCTGGTTCCAGGACAAGGTCGGCCTGATGGGCAGCGAGGCCGCCGGAGTGGTCCTTGAGGTCGGTCCCGGTGTCGAGGACCTGCGCGTGGGTGACCGCGTGGTCGGCCTGGTCGAGGGTGGTTTCGGCCCGGTGGTGGTCGCCGGTGCCGGCGGGTTGGTCAAGATTCCCGACGGGTTCTCGTTCGAGCAGGCCGCGACGATCCCGGTGGCGTTCCTCACCACCTACTACGGGCTGATGGATCTGGCCGGTTTGCGTGAGGGTGAGTCGCTGCTGGTGCACGCGGGCGCCGGTGGGACCGGGATGGCGGCGATCCAGCTGGCGCAGCGGCTCGGGGTGGAGGTCTTCGCGACCGCGAGTCCGGCGAAGTGGGATGCGCTGCGGGCGATGGGCATTCCGGATGATCACATCGCGTCGTCGCGGAGCGTGGAGTTCGAGGAGCGTTTCCGCGCTGTGTGCGGTGAGCGGGGTATCGATGTGGTGCTCAACTCGTTGACGGGTGAGTTCATTGACGCCTCGGCGCGCCTGCTGCGCCCCGGGGGCCGGTTCGTCGAGTTGGGCAAACTCGACATCCGCGACCAGGAGAGCTTCCCGGGGCTGGAGTACCACTGGTTCGACGTGATGGACGCCGGGCCCGAGCGGCTGCGGCAGATCCTGGCCGAGTTGATGGAGCTGTTCGCGGCGGGTGAGCTGCGGCCGTTGCCGGTCACGACCTGGGACGTGCGCCGGAGCCGGGAGGCGTTCCGGTTCATGAGCCAGGCCAAGCACACCGGCAAGCTCGTGCTCACCATGCCCCGGGCCTGGGACCCGCAGGGCACGGTGCTCATCACCGGCGGCACCGGCGGTCTGGGCGCGTTGTTCGCGCGGCATGCGGTGGCCGAGCACGGGGTACGGCGCCTTTTGCTGGTCAGCCGCCGGGGTCTGGAGGCTCCGGGGGCGGTGGAGCTGCAGGCCGAGCTGATCGCGCACGGAGTCGAGGTCACGGTCGCCGCCTGCGATGTGACCGACCGAGGTCAGGTCGAGGACCTGCTGGCCGGGATCGATGCCGATCATCCGCTGACCGCGGTGATCCACACCGCCGGTGTGCTGGACGACGGGACCATTCTCTCGCTGACACCGGAGCGGCTGGATGCGGTGCTGCGGCCGAAGGTGGACGCCGCCTGGCATCTGCACGAGCTCACCCAGGGCCTGGATCTGGCCGAGTTCGTCATGTTCTCGTCGGTGGCGGGTGTGATCGGAGCTCCCGGGCAGGGCAACTACGCCGCGGCGAACTCGTTCCTCGACGCGCTGGCTCAGCACCGTGGGGCCGCCGGGCTGGCCGGGTTGTCACTGGTCTGGGGTGCGTGGGCTCAGGACAGTGGGATGACCGGCACCCTGAGCGACGGCGACATGGAGCGGCTGGCCCGTGCCGGCACGCCACCGATCGCACCGGAGCAGGGCGTCGCCCTGTTCGAGGCGGCGATCCGTTCCGGCGAACCGGTCGTGGCCCCGGTCCGGCTGGATCTGCCGGTGCTCCGCGCGCAGGGCGAGGTTCCGCCGCTGCTGCGCAAGCTGGTGCGGGGAAGGCGCCGGTCCGCCGCGGGGAGGTCGGAGGCGGCCAGCACGCTGCTCCAGCGACTGGCTCCGCTCACGGTGGCCGAACGCGCCGAGGTCCTGGTGGACCTGGTACGTACCGAGGTGGCCCTGGTGCTGGGGCACGTCTCGCCGGAGACGGTGGAGGTGCGGCGGGAGTTCCGCGAGCTGGGGTTCGACTCGTTGACCTCGGTGGACCTTCGCAACCGGCTGAACGGCACGACCGGGTTGCGGTTGCCGGCCACGCTGGTGTTCGACTACCCGACGCCGGCCGTGCTGGCGGAGTTCCTGCTGGCCGAGTTGCTCGGCGAGCACGCGGACGTGGTGGCTCCCAGCGCGGTCCGGCCGGTGGCCGACGACCCCATCGTGATCGTGGGCATGGCGTGCCGCTATCCGGGCGGAGTCACCTCTCCGGAGGACCTGTGGCGACTGGTCACCGAGGGCGCGGACGCGATCTCACCGTTCCCGACCACGCGTGGCTGGGATCCGGCGGCGTTCTACAGCCCCGATCGGGAGAACCGGGGCACCAGTTACGTGCGTGAGGGCGGCTTCCTGCACGAGGCCGGGGAGTTCGACCCCGGGTTCTTCGGGATCTCGCCGCGTGAGGCGCTGGCGATGGACCCGCAGCAGCGGTTGCTGCTGGAGACGTCGTGGGAGGCGATCGAGCGGACCGGGATCGACCCGGCGTCGCTGCGCGGCAGCCGTACCGGCGTGTTCGCCGGGGTCATGTACCACGACTACGCGACCAGCGTGTCGTTCCCGCCGGAGGTGATGGGGTTCGTCGGCACCGGCACCGCCGGAAGCGTGGCGACCGGTCGCCTTTCCTACACCTTCGGGCTGGAGGGCCCGGCGGTGACGGTGGACACCGCGTGCTCCTCCTCGCTGGTGGCGTTGCATCTGGCATCGCAGGCGCTGCGGAGCGGTGACTGCTCGCTGGCGCTGGCCGGCGGTGTGACCGTGATGGCCAACCCGGGACCGTTCATCGACTTCAGTGCCCAGGGCGGGCTGGCCGGTGACGGCCGGTGCAAGTCGTATTCGGATGCGGCCGACGGGGTCAACTGGTCCGAGGGTGTGGGCATGCTGGTGCTGGAGCGGCTGTCGGATGCCCGCCGCAACGGCCACCAGGTGCTGGCGGTGGTGCGGGGTTCGGCGGTGAACCAGGACGGCGCGTCGAACGGGTTGACGGCGCCGAACGGTCCCTCCCAGCAGCGGGTGATCCGTCAGGCGCTGGCCGGGGCGGGGCTCTCGGTGTCCGAGGTGGACGCGGTCGAGGGCCACGGCACCGGCACCACGCTGGGCGACCCGATCGAGGCGCAGGCGCTGCTGGCGACCTACGGTCAGGATCGGGACGAGGACCGTCCGCTGCTGCTGGGATCGATCAAGTCGAACCTCGGTCACGCCCAGGCGGCCGCGGGTGTGGCCGGTGTGATCAAGATGGTCATGGCGATGCGCCATGGGGTGCTGCCCAGGACGTTGCACGTGGACGCGCCGTCCTCGCATGTGGACTGGGCCTCTGGCTCGGTGGAGCTGCTGACCGAGCAGGTCGAGTGGCCTCAGACGGGTCGTCCGCGTCGGGCGGGTGTGTCGTCGTTCGGGATCAGCGGCACGAACGCGCACGTGATCTTGGAGCAGGGGCCGGAGGTTTCTGAGCGGGAGTCGCGTGACCAGGGCCAGGCGCCGGGTGCGGTGCCGTGGGTGGTGTCGGCGAGGACCCCTGAGGCGTTGCGCGAGCAGGCGAGCCGTCTGGGTGCGCTGGTGGAGACGGCCGACGAGCTTGACCCGGTGGATGTGGGGTCGTCGCTGGTGGTGTCGCGGTCGGTGTTCGAGCACCGTGCGGTGGTGGTCGGCGGGGATCGTGAGGGTTTGCTGGCGGGGTTGGGTGCGGTGGCTTCGGGTGAGCCCACGGCGGGTGTGGTGTCCGGGGTGGCCGATGTGGTTGGGAAGTCGGTGTGGGTGTTCCCGGGTCAGGGGGCGCAGTGGGTGGGGATGGGTGCGGCTCTGTTGGAGGAGTCGGCGGTGTTCGCGGCTCGGATGGCCGAGTGTGCGGCGGCGTTGGAGCCGTTCGTGGACTGGTCGCTGCTGGACGTGATCCGGCAGGTGGAGGGTGCTCCGTCGCTGGATCGGGTGGATGTGGTCCAGCCGGTCTCGTTCGCGGTGATGGTCTCGTTGGCGGCGGTGTGGGAGTCGTTGGGCGTTCGTGCGGATGCGGTGGTGGGGCATTCCCAAGGTGAGATCGCGGCGGCGGTGGTGGCCGGTGGCCTGTCGTTGCAGGACGGCGCCCGGGTGGTGGCGTTGCGCAGCCGGTTGATCGGTGAGCGGTTGGC
>NZ_JBEZEZ010000063.1:0-19700 GCF_040649155.1 Streptosporangium sp. NPDC049046
GAACTCCTCAGCGAGACGTCGGAACCGTTCGCCATAGATCATGGCGGCGCCGACCGACATTTCGATCCTGGTCTCGCCCGGATCGGGAGCGTCCAAGGTTCGGGATGAAAGACGTTCAGCTCATCCGTCGGCCACCGGGTAGCGGCTGAGGATCTCGGCTCGCTGTGTCGCCGACGGCCGGTGGAAGTAGAGCAGTTCGCCGGAGGTGTCCACGCACTGGACCGGGCCGGCCAGTTCGGCGCCGGGGGTCTCGTCGATGACGAGAAGATCGCTCGTCGCGCCGTGGGCCGTCAACTCCGCCGTCGCGGCGTCGACCGTGTCCTCCTCGACCACCACGAGCCGGTAGGTGGTGGACACCGGTAGCCGGCCGTCGAGGGCCCGCGCGGCGACCTCGAAGCAGCGCATCGCCTCGACCCAGCCGATCCGCCGGTCAGTGGGGTTCATCGCTGGGCCGACGATCGACTGGATCGCCACTTCCGGCGCCTGATGCTTGGCCATCATGTAGGCGAGATTGCGGACCCAGTCGCCGTACATCGCGGCGTCTATCTCCCGGCGCCGCTGGTGGTAGGCCACGGCCGAGACGTTGAAGGCGAAGGCCAGTCCCGCCTGCCGCAGCCGATATCCCAGGTCGGTGTCCTCAAGTCCCCAGCCGAGAAACGCCTCGTCGAAACCACCGAGCCGGCGTAGGTGCTCGACGCGTACCGAGGCGTTGCAGGTGAACAGGAGATGCCAGCAGATGGCGAGCCGGTTCATGTTGCCCGAGAATTCGGCCAACACCCGCTCGCGCGGATCACCCCAGGCGACGGCGGGCATGGCGTCGAAGGTGAATTCGCGGCTGAGGCGCTCCTCGTCGAAGTCTCCGTCTCCGAGGTCCGGGCGGGGGCCGATCACCACGAGATCATTCCTGAGCCGGTGGTAACGGACGTGTTCGGCGAGATAGGTCGGCCCGACCACCGTGTCGGCGTCGACCATGACGATGAGTTCCCCGTCGGCCTTGGCGATGCCCGCGTTACGGGCGGCCGCCCGGCTCGACCTGTCGGTGCGCGGAAGGTAGAGGTAGGTCAGGTTGTCACGGCCTGCCAGCTCGGCGACCATCTCGCCGGTACCGTCGGTGGAGCCGTCGTCGGCGACGACGATCTCGAAGGAGTCTCCCGGATCGAGCACGCTGTGCGCGAGGGTGTACAGCAACAGGCGTAACTTGTTCCGCACGTTGAAGGCGGGAATGACGACGCTGACCTTCACGAAACCTCCTGTGAACAGGCGACGAAACGACCGTGGCACGGTAGGGCAGCACCCAGAGCTCCTGGTCGTGACGGTGATGGACCCGTCTACCAGGAGCCCTCTTGCTTCATCAGGCGAACGCCTGGCTTTCCGATCATGCAGTGAACGGGGAGCGGTCCTCAGCGGGACGAAAAGAGGTCGTCGCTGTGGCGTTTCCTTGGGTGGTCAGTCGAAGTGGCCGTTCTTCACGCCGGTGATGAAGGTGTTCCATGCGGTGGGGGTGAGGATGAGGGCGGGGGCGGTGGGGTTTTTGCTGTCGCGGATGCCTCGGTGGCTGTGGGAGAGGTCGGCGATCTCGACGCAGTTGCTTCCGTCTCCACCTGAGAGGGTGGATTTACGCCAGTGGACGCTGTGGAGCTCCTGGGCGGGGATGTCCATTGCTGTGGCGTTTCCTTGGGTGGTCAGTCGAAGTGGCCGTTCTTCACGCTGGTGATGAAGGTGTTCCATGCGGTGGGGGTGAGGATGAGGGCGGGGGCGGTGGGGTTTTTGCTGTCGCGGATGCCTCGGTGGCCGTGGGAGAGGTCGGCGATTTCCACGCAGTTGCTCGCGTCGTGGCCGGAGAGGGTGGATTTGCGCCAGTGAGCGGTGTGAAGCTGTTGGGTCAGGTCGTCCATCGCTGGATCGCCTCCTTGATCTTGTCGCGTGAATCGCTCCGGGATAGGGCGTCCGCACGGATCAGGTCATATAGGAATTCTAGCCTTTTTATCTCTTCGGCCCGCTCGCTCGTCCGGTCCCCGGTGCTCTGGGAATCGATGTATGCCACGGGCGGTGCGTTTTTCGGCATGTCGGCGATGGTGAAGCCGCCCAGCAGGCCGAGCACGTTGCGCGCGCTGTGGGGGAGCACCTGCAGAGAGAGCCATCGGCTCTCCGACATCTCCAGAAGATGGTGGAACTGTCCCCTCATCACCTCGGGATCGGCGACGGGACGGTGCAGGATGCCCTCGTCCAGGATGACCCAGAGCATCGGGGGATCGGGTCGGTGCAGAATGCTCTTTCTGCCCATCCGGTCCGCGACGTTCTGCTTCACCTGCTCGGGAGTGACGCCGGGGCTGCGGCTGAGGATGGCTTCCGCGTACTGCTCCGTCTGGAGGAGGCCGGGCACCATCAGGGGTTCCCAGATGCGCTGGGAGGTCGAGAGGGGCTCGAACTCCAGCCAGGGGCGGAACCAGTGGGGGACCTGGGTGGCCGTGCGGTCCAGGTGGTCCAGGAGGTCGGCGAGCGTCGTGCCCAGGTTGAGGGCCTCGTCGAGCTGACGGGCCAGCTTCCAGGTGGGGGCACGGTGGCCGTTCTCCAGCATGCTCAGCTGGCTCACGGCGAGGGGGACCGCGAGGCAGAGCTGCCTCTGGGTAAATCTCGACAAAAGCCGGTATTTCCGTAGCTCTCTGCCGAATTGAACGCGCGTGGATTCATGGTAATCCGTATCGAACTCCGACTCCGACTCTGTCTCGGGTGTGGGCTCCAGCTCTGGATCGGGCTCCGGGATGACGCTCATTTCACTCTCCTCTCGCTGCCTCTTGGGGATTCTCCTGCATTTCCATTGAAGAGGGAATGGGGACGGGATTTTCTTGGGTTCACAGTTTTGTGAACCTACTTCTCGAACTGTGAACCCCTGATAAGCGCGGATCTGCTTCCTTCGCGCCTCGGTGTTTGGGACCGTTTTCCCGTCGGGCCGATGCTGTCGCGGGATGTCAGCCGACGGCTCACGTGAGAACGGGTCGGTTCAATTCGGTCGGAAGGCGCAATCCCATGGAACCGGAGACGTTTAGCGAAATACTTCTGCTCGGTAATGTCGAAGCCGCTTCGAGGGCACGGGAGGAGGTTCGTAAATGGCTGGGGGAGGGGCATCCGGCCTACGAGAACGCGCGGCTGGCCGTGTCCGAGCTGGTGACCAACGCCGTCCGGCACGCTCGGCGCGGGGTGAGCGGGCAGGCCGGGGCCGGTGATGACGACCCGCTGATCCTGCGGCTGCTGGCGTACGGTGGCTTGCTGCGCGTCGAGGTCGTGGACGCGGGCCTCAGCGTCGAGGAACCCCGCCTTCGGGTGGACCCGGTGTCGCTGCTGATGGAGAACGGCCGAGGGCTGGCCATCGTCGGCATGCTCTCGGGCGGGAACTGGGGCTGCCGCTCCCACGGACGACAGCCCGGCCGGACCGTCTGGTGCGAGCTTCCCTCGGATCCGCTCCCCGATGAGAACCTCTCCGAGCTGTCAGATCCGTCGGTCCCGGCAGCCTCGTCCGCTCCGGATGATCTCCTTCCCGGACCGCCCGCCTCCGCCTGAACGGAGGCCCGGCAGCGGTCGGGACCCTGAACCGCCCCCGGCGGGTAGTGGCACGCGGGCCCGTCCCCAGGAACCCGCGACCTGTGCCGCCCCGGCTCCACCTCCCCCGTTGGAGCCTCCGCCGGGGGCCTCGCGACGATCAGCGGATATCACCGCGTGGGGACGAGGGACGCCGCGACGCTTCGGTACAGCCGAATGTGTCTTCGGTCATACCGAATATCGACCTCACGAAGACGGCGGGCACCCGGCGCGGGTGTGTCAGAGCGCGTCCGGCACTCGGGTGAGCCGGAGGTCATTCCGGGGAGTCGGCGAAGATCACTATTTCGTCGATGTCGCCCTCGGCGGTGACGTGCACCACGTCCATCCCGGTCAGCAGGCTTCGGCCCGAGGCGTCCTCGTAACGCCACCCGAAACGCGCCCACTCGTCCGGTGCGTCCACCCGGGTCGTACGGACCATCCGGCAGGGGCCGGACGGGTGTCCCTGCACCACCTCGGTGATGAAGTCCTCGACCGCCTTGCGTCCGACGCCCCGGCCCAACGGCCCCCAGAAGACGACGTCGGCGGCGAGGGCGCGGCTCAGCAGCGTGGCCCGCTGGGCGTGGTCAGCGGTGTTGGCCGCCGCGATGAAGGCGTCGATGGCGTGATCATGAAGAGCGTCGTCCGTCACTTCGCGATGATAGCCAGCCGACCCGCGCCGCGAAGACGCGGACGCACCTCGATGCCCCGCGGGAACGAGCGGGGCGACCCATCGGAAGCGTCGAACAGCCGAACCCTCCCGATGTGCCCATCCGGGGCGCATGGGGTGTGCGAGCTATGTGGGTCGGGAGGGGGAATCGGGATGACATGGTGAGGTAAATCGCTTTCAAGGAAAGCAAGCCATGATGCGTCCATGAAACCCCCTTCTCGCGAAAAGTCGCATAGAGAAATTTAAGGATGGGGGTGGGTGATATGGACTTGGTGCTTCAGGCGATGATCGCCGGGCTGATCGCCACGGTCGCCCTGATGGCGGGGGCGATGGGCTATCACTGGCACCGTCGCCGACACCGGTTGCCCCTCCTGTCGAAAACGTGGGTTGACGACAACGAGGAGCTCCCCTCACCTCGGAAACCCGACGGCGAGGACAACGGCCACGTCACCACCTCGTACATACCGAAGACGCTCTCGGTCCCCGAAATCAGAACAGTCCGAGGTGGTCGAGAAGTTTGCCGGTAGCGTCGATCAGCGCGCGTGCGGCCGTTATCGCGCGCTCTGTCTCCGCAGAAGGAGCAACCCGCCGGGGGTTTGTCCCGATGCCGGAACGCGGCTCGGACGGAAACGTCGGGGATCTCATGCGGGCACGTGGCGTGCGGGTTTTTCCGGGCGGGGTTTTTCCGGGTGGTGTCACATCGCCGTCAACCGGTCGTACAACTCCGGGCGCCGGTCCCTGAGGAACGGGCGGCGACGGCGCGAACTCGCGATCAGCTCCAGGTCGACCTCGGCGACCGCGACGTCGTCGCCGTCGTCACTCGCCTGGGCGAGAATGTCGCCGTCGGGGCCGTAGACGGCGCTCATCCCGAAGTAGTCCTTGACGCCTTCGCTGCCCACCCGGTTGGCGCAGATCACGAAGAGCCCGTTGAACACGGCGTGTGCCCTCAGTTCGAGCTGGAAGACCTCACGCATGGGCGCGCTCGCGGACGCGACCGGCACGCACAGCACCGAACCGCCTCGAAGGGCGACGATCCTGCTCAGCTCGGGGAAGTGCCTCTCGTAACAGATGATCGTGCCGACCCCGGTCTCACCCGTCTGCACGACCTCGGGCTCGGTGCCCCCCGGCCGGAAATAGAACTTCTCCGGGAATCCGTTGGAGAACGGCAGGTGGGACTTTCGATAGACCGACTTCAGCTCGCCCGCGACGTACGTGCAGGCGGCGTTGAAATACACGCCGGGAACATCACCGGCTTCGAATATCGAAGAGACCACCGTGATCCCGTGCCGACGGGATCGGTCGGCCGCCATCGTGTTCGACGGGCCGTCGAGACGCTCGGCCAGCTCGAAGTAATCCGGGTCCGGGTCAGGCTGCACGAACGGGACGGCGAACAGCTCGGGAAGAAGGACGATGCCGGCGCCCTGATCGGCGGCGGCGTCCAGGAGATCGCCGGCCCTGCCGATGGTCTCCGTCCGGTCGTCCGTGGCGCGGAGCTGAACCGCGGCGAGCTTCATACGATCACCTTCTCGGGAGTGGGCTGCGGCATTCCGGTCACCGCTATGCCGGACCGCGTGCGATAACGCTTGTTCACGGAGATGAGCACGGCGGTGAGCGGCTCCAGTTGGCGCGCCGTTCGCAGACGGCCGGCGTCGACTCCCCGGCCGCCGGTCACCTCGACGGCCAGTGCCATCACGCGCGTTTTGGCCTCCGCGTCGTCACCGCACACCAGCACGTCCTCGTGGGACAGGTCCGCGCCGGGATCGAGGAGGAGCGGCGCCGAGAGATGGTGGAACGCGCCGACGACCGTGGTGCCGGGTACGATCCGCGCCGCCTCCTCCGCGGCGCTGCCGTCCGGTACGTCCAGTCCGTACGGGCCGTGCCGGTCGAAGCCGAGGGGATTGACACAGCTGATCAGCAGCTTGCCGTCGAGGTCGGCGGCCAGACCGCCGACCAGGTCCGCGTGCCCCTTGTACGGTACGGCGAGGATGACGACCTCCGCGTCGGCGGCCGCCGACGCGTTGGTGTCTCCGCGGACGGTCGTTTCCACGGCGGGAAGCTCCGACAGGTCGGCGGCCGCCTGCGCGGCCCGGTCTCCGTCACGTGATCCCAGGATGACCTGGTGTCCGGCACGGGCCAGCCGGTATCCGAGGCCGCGGCCCTGAGGTCCCGTCCCGCCCACGATGGCGATGGTCGTCCGGGGAGAGTGGTGATCCATCGTTCAGTCCTTCGCGGCCATGGCAAGGCTGGTGAGCGTCCGCTCCTTGTCGCCGAGCGTGGAGATGATCGGGCATCTGACGCCGGCCTCGTGGTACGACATGAGCTTGTCGAATGCCTGCGACGTGGACCCGCACGCGGTGACGCTCTGCACCAGCGAGTTCGAGACGAGAGGCATCGCGCGCTTGATGTCCTCGGGGGTCGCGGGCCATCCCGCCACCTCCTGCAGCCGGTCGACCAGTTCGCGCTCCACGCCACAGTGCTCGGCGATGTGCGGCTGCTGCATGAGGTAGAGGGTGAGGAACGCCTTGCACGCGTCGATGGCCTCCTGCGGGTCGTCGTCGTTGACGCTGCATGCCACGATCTGGGTCAGGTCGATCCCCGCGCGACCGTCGGTGCGCTTGGCGACGCCCCGGCCGATCGCCTCTTTGGCGCCGGTCAGATAGGACGGCGGCAGGAGGAAGTCCATGTGGACGCCGTCGCTGATCTCTCCGGCGAGCTCCAGCATCTTCGGCCCGACCGCGCCGATGTAGATGGGGATGTCGACCGGCTTGTTCTCGCGGTACATGCTGTCGAATCGCACGTCGCGCATCTGCACGAACTCGCCTTCGAAGGAGACGAGTTCGTTGCGGAAGAACGCCTGGCAGACGGCGATGTACTCGCGCATCGAGGCGAGCGGCTTCACGAGCGGCTGGCCGACCTTCGTGGCGAGCGGCTCCCACCAGGCGCCGATGCCGAGGATCGCGCGACCCGGAGCCACCTCGTCCAGGGTCTTGAAGGTCACCGCCATCAGCGCCGCGTTGCGGCTCTTGTTGTTGACGACGCCCGTGCCGATCTTCAGGTTGGAGGTCCTGCTCGCGATGATGGCCGCGGGCACGATTCCGTCCCTGGCCAGGCGGCCTTCGGCCACCCAGACCGACTCGAATCCGTTCCGATCCGCGAATTCGGCCTGCCAGTAGGTCTGTTCGAGGCTCAGCCTCTCGCCGACGTGGATGCCGAGGGGAAGTTTCATATCCGGAGAACTCCGATCAGTCGGGGTCAGAAGAGGTGGGGCTTGCCCCGGGTCAGGAAGGATCCGCGACCGGGTTTCCCGTCGAAGGCTCCGTCGTTGACGAGGTGATGGCCGCGGGAGAACACGTGGACCGGTCGTCCGGTCACCCGCATGCCGTCGTAGAGGTTGTAGTCCGTGCGCATGTGCGAACCGGCCGTGGTGATGACGTGGTCCGCCGCGGTGTCCCACACGAGGAGGTCGGCGTCGGCGCCCACGGCCACCAGACCCTTGTGCGGGAAGAGCCCGAACAGCTTGGCCGGACGCGTCGCCATGAGGTCGACGAACCTGCACATGTCGATCCGGCCCGTCTTGACTCCCGTCTCCCAGACGACCATGAGCCGGTCCTCGACTCCCGGAACCCCGTTGGGAACCTTCGGGAAATAGCCGGGGCTGCGCAGTTTCTGCGGAGGGAGGTCGTTGGGCTGCTCCAGGCAGAAACCCGCGTGGTCGGTGGCCACCGTCGACAGCGCCCCCGTGGTGAGCGCCTGCCACAGGCCCTCCTGGTTGCCGCGCTCCCGGATCGGCGGCGAGCAGATGTACGCGGCGGCCTTCTCACCGAGTTCGGCGTAGTCCTCGTACGCGACCGCGAGATACTGCGGGCACGTCTCTCCCCACACCAGTGAGCCCCGGCTCCGCGCCTGGCCGATCTCCGCCGCGGCCGCCGCGCTGGAGACGTGCACCACGTAGACGGGACTGCCGACGGAGTCCGCCAGGACGATCGCCCGATGCACCGCTTCGGCTTCCGACTC
Source organism: Streptosporangium sp. NPDC049046 (assembly GCF_040649155.1). Classification (NCBI taxonomy): domain Bacteria; kingdom Bacillati; phylum Actinomycetota; class Actinomycetes; order Streptosporangiales; family Streptosporangiaceae; genus Streptosporangium; species Streptosporangium sp. NPDC049046. The sequence continues at coordinate 8,258 of NZ_JBEZEZ010000063.1, forward strand.
GTGGCCGTGCGCCGTGGCGTGGTAGTTCTCGGCGGTGCGTCCACTCTCGATCAGCAATCGGGTCTCTCGGGCCACCATGTGGCCGTTCTCGGCATGCACCATCGGCAGCACGCCGTACTCGACCGCGAGTTCGAGGCCTTCGAGCAGCTGGCCGTCGTCGACCATCTGCGTGCCGGGGTAGGCCATGAAGAACTTCCAGCTCGACGCGCCTTCCCCGGCCAGGCGGCGCAGGTCGTCCAGCACGTTCTCCTGCTGGTCGCGCGGTGGCACGATGGCGTGCAGCCCGAAGTCGACGACGGCCTTGTCGGCGGCCACATCCCGGCGACGCATGTATGAGTCGAAGAGGGATTTGTCGGGCTCCTTCTTCACGAAGTCGATGACCGTCGTCGTCCCGCCGTGCGCGGCCGCGATCGTGCCGCTGTGGAAGTCGTCCGCCGTTCGGGTCGTGAAGCCGTCGATCGGATATTCCAGATGCGTGTGCACGTCGATACCGCCGGGGAGAACGAGCTTCCCGGTCGCGTCGACGACCTCGTCGGCCGACCAGTCGTCGCCGAGCCCGAGTGCGACGACGAGACCGTCACGCACCAGGACATCGGCTCGGATCGCGGCGTCGGCGTTGACGACGGTACCGCCTTTGATGAGTGTCGATCCCATCGTTTCCCCTCCTGAACGGCCGGTCACACCAGCTGGACGGTCGGTCTGATCAGCCGACGTAGTGCTCGTCGGCCAGCGTGAGCACCTCGTCCAGCACGTCGAGAGCCAGGTCGATCTCCGGCTCGCGGATGATGAGCGGCGGGGTCAGGCGCAGCACGTTGAAGTTCGCCGTGAGGTACATGCCACGCTCCATCGCCGCCTTGAGCACGCGGCTCACGGGTGCGGCCGCGGGCCCCTTGGCGTTGAACGGCACGAGCGGTTCGCGCGTGGCCCGGTCCTTGACGAGTTCCACTCCGTAGAAGAGGCCACGGCCACGAATGTCACCGATGCTCGGGTGCCTGCCGGCCAGGGTCGCGAGCCCTTCGCCGAGCCGCCGGCCCATGAGCCGGGAGTTCTCGACGACACCCTCGTCCTGCATGATGCGCAGAGAGGCGACCCCGGAGGCGCAGGCGAGCGGGTGTCCCGCGTAGGTGAGACCGCCCCAGAACATGTTGTCCCGCAACCAGTCGGAGATCTTCTCCGACACGGTCATCGCGCCCAGCGGGACGTAACCGGAGTTGAGCCCCTTCGCGGTGGTGAGGATGTCCGGGGTGACATCCCAGTGGTCGCAGGCGAACCATTCGCCCGTCCGGCCGAACCCCGCCATGACCTCGTCGAAGATGAGCAGGATGCCGTACTTGTCGCAGACCTCCCTCAGGGAGCGGAGGTATCCGTCAGGCGGGTACAGAAGCCCGTTCGTGCCGGTCACCGGCTCGACGATCACGGCGGCCACGGTGTCGGGGTTCTCGTACTGGAGGATCTCCTCCAGGTGCGGTCCCCCCGAGCAGACGGGGCACGGGTCGGGGTGGCCCGCGGGGCAGCGGTAGGTGTACGGATCGAGCATCCGCACCACGCCGGTCATGCCCGGCTCCGCCGCCCAGCGACGTGGGTCCCCGGTCAGCGCCATCGCCCCCGCGGTCGCCCCGTGATAGGAGCGGTACCGGGCCACGATCTTCTGGCGGCCGGTCACGTGACGGGCGAGGCGCACGGCGTTCTCGTTGGCCGCCGCACCACCGGTGGTGAAGAAGCTCATCTTCAGGTCACCGGGCGTCAGCCCGGCCAGCATCTCGGCCAGCTCCGCCCGGGACCGCTCGGCGAAACCGGGGCCGATGTAGCACAGCTGTTCGGCCTGGCTGCGAATGGCCTCGACCAGCTTCGGGTGCTGGTGTCCGAGGTTGAGGTTGACCAGTTGCGACTGGAAGTCGAGGTACTTGCGGCCTTCGTAGTCCCAGAACCAGGAGCCCGAGCCTCCGGCGACCGGGATGGGGTCGAGCGCGCCCTGGACCGACCAGGAGTGGATGACGTACTCCTTGTCGGCCTCCTTCACCCGCTGGCCGGTCCATGTCTGCGCGTCGGTGACGGTCATCGGATCGCCTTCCTTCGTCCCGCGGGTGTCACTGGGTCTTCGTCTCGGCGCCGAACGCGGCCAGGCGGGCCAGCGGGCGACCGGCGTTGGCGGCCGCGCAGATCACGAGGATCTCGCGGGGACGGGGGACGTCGGCGACCTGGAAGGTCACCGTCTGGTGGTGCGAGCGGGTCTTCGCGTCGAGCTTGTGCTTGAGCGGGATGTCGATCGGGCTGCCGGGGAGGCCGACCTTCTCGGCGGCGGGCAGGAGTTCGGTGCCGCCGGCCGCCTTGCGGAAGACGTTGCCGAACCGGAGGTTGTGGATCAGCGCCGAGCCGTGCTCGACCTCGCCGTCGATGCCGACGAGCGCGGCCTTGCCGAACGCCTCCACCTCGTCACCGAGCAGTTCCACGCAGGCCGGGCCGACGAGCTGCCCGATCTCCTCGCCCAGCTCGTCGGCGAGCGTCACCAGGTCCTGGACGTACTCGCTCGGGTACGGGTTGACGATCACCGCGCCGACGAACGCGACCCGGTGCGGGCGCTCGACCGGCCGCCCGTTCTCGAGCACGGTCTCCTCGAGATGCTTGATGATCTTGCGGACCTGGATGCTCACTTCGTCTCCTTCTATGGTTCATCTGATGAACCGTTGGTTCAATTTTTGAGGACGGCCGGGATTGTGTCAAGGGATTCGAGGATGGAAACCGGGCGCCCGTTCGTGGCCGCGGCGCCGGGATCAGTCCCGTCGGCCGTCCTGGGCATCCCGGGCGTCGTGGGTGACGTAGAGATCGGGGCGGCGGTCCGCCAGCGGCTGGTTGAACGGGTTGCCGCGCCGGGCCTCTCGCGACCCGATGAGGTCGATCTCGGCGAGCAACAGCTCTTCGCCGTCGTCGCTCGCGGGACCCGCGACGATCCAGCCGTCGGGGCCGACGATCACCGATCTCCCGACGAACTCCTGACCGCGCTCGACACCCACCCGGCTCACGCCCGCGACGTAGGACTGGTTGCTGTGCGCACCGGTCATGCACATGAGGGTGGCCATGGCCGGCACATCGGCCGGCTGGCCCGGCACGGGGACCCAGTTCGACGGAAGAACGATCAGGTCGGCGCCCTGGAGAGCCGCGCTGCGGAAGGTCTCCGGGAACCACGCGTCGTAGCAGATCCCCACCCCGATCCGCCCCAGAGGCGTGTCGAAGACCGGAAACCCCGCCTCGTTGCGGTGGTAGATGGCCTTCTCGTCGTTCCAGAGGTGGGCCTTGCGGAACGTTCCGACGTGCCCGTCAGGGCCTATCAGCACGGCCGAGTTGTACGCCCGGTCGCCCTCGCGTTCGGTGACACCGGCGACGATCCAGAGACCGTGTCTCCTGGCGAGTGCGGCCCAGGCCGAGCAGGCCGGTCCTTCGGGGACGTCCTCGGCGTACCGAAGGGCCTCGGCGCGGTCCGCGAAGACGTACCCCGCGGAGGACGCCTCGGGAAGGACGACGAGCCGCGCACCGGCCTCGGCCGCCTTCGTGATCCACTTCGACGATCGCTCGATGTTGCCGGCGACGTCACCGATGCGCGGGCGTAACTGCACGCCCGCCAGGATGAACCCGGTCACCACGGCGCCCTGACGGACATGTACTCGACCTCGGGATACTCGGCCATCCCGGCCCGGCGGCCCTCACGCCCCGGACCGGACTGATTGACCCCGCCGACGAACCCGCCTTTCTGCACACTGCCGGCGATGCCTTCGGCCGCGGCGATCGTGTCGGTAAGAGATGTCATGGGCGAACTCCTCGTCGCGCCTCCTTGGCGCCGATCAGTTGGTGGCCTGGCCCCCGGTCAGGGAACTCGGCAGGACGATGTCCGTGACGCTCAGCAGTTCACTCAGCCTTCGAGCGGCCTCGATCACCGATTCCGCCACCGAATCGATGCGGTCACGCGTGATGCGATAGGTGGGGCCGCCGATCCACACCGCGTAGGGCGTCGAGTCCCTGACCCGTACCGGCGCGGCCACGGACGCCGCGCCGACTTCGAGCTCGTCGTAGGCGAGGGCGAAGCCGTTGCGGCGGACCGAGTCCAGCGACTCGATGAACGCGTCCAGACCGCCCAGCTCCTCGGGGGCCTTCTCCGAGAACTCGGCCGCGAAATCCGTCCGCACCGCCTCCGGATCGAGGGCGGCGAGCAGAACCTTGCCGGTCGAGGTCGCCCACACGGGCTGGGTCCGCGGGACGGGTTTGAGCGTCTGCCCGATCAGCGAGGGCCCGGCGACCTGTGCGACGACCATGACGTTGGGTGGCAGGAGCACGTCGAACCCGGAGGTCTCCTTGGTCTCCTCGGCGAGTTGCCGCAGGACGCCGCGCATGTGGCCGTAAGCGCCGTCGCGGTCCAGCAGTCCTCCGACGATCGAGAGGAGGCCGAGTGAGACCCGATAACGGCGGGTGTCCGGATCGAGTGTCAGCCAGCTCTCCCGTTCGAGGACGGTGAGCACGCGGTAGCACGTCGCCTTGGGGATGCCGGCCTCCCTGGCGACCTCGCTGAGCCCGACACCCTCCGGGTGGGCGGCCACGGCACGAAGCAGCCAGATAGTCCGGCGGACGAGTCCCGCTTCGCTGGGTGCCATTGTCTCCTCCGTTGAGGTGATGTGATCGACGGTTGCGGCCATCATCGTGGCAGGCTCGCCGGGTGTTGTCCGTGCCTTACACCGACTTATGCCGCATAACGCACGAACATCATCTGCTACTTGCCCCCGGCGGTGAGTTCCACGGTCTCCGGCTTGTAGCCCTCGCCGGTGATGTCGAATCCCTCCGCCTTGAGTTCCTGGTTCGCCTTCTCGGTGAGGTCCCTGCGGAAGGCGCCCTCACCGGGGTCGGCCTTGAGCACCTTGGCGTCGATCGCGATCTTGATCGTCTGGTCCCACGCCTTCTGGTCGACGGTCCCGACGCCGTCGGGTGAAGGCCACACGAGCTTGTTGACCTCGTTCAGCATCCACGTCTGGTGACCCTGGCCGAGCGCGCTGCCGTTGTTGAGGACGATCTCGACACAGCCGGCCAGGTCGTCCCGGCAGAAGCCCCAGCCCTTGTACGTCGCCTTGAGGAACTTCACGGCGACGTCCTTGTTGGCGTCCTCGGCCAGCCAGTCGCCACGCGCGTAGATACCGTCCTCAAGGCTCGTGTATCCCGCGTCCTGAAGGCTGATGGCCGAGAAGTCCTCCGGCTTGTACAGCGCGCCGGTCTCGGGGTTGACGGTCTCCAGAAGCTGGGCGTACTCGTTGTAGATCTTGGCCTGGGCCGCGTCGACCTCACGCTTCAGCAGCAGTGACATGTCGAACGGCTGCTGTACGACGGTGACGTCCTTGGCCGGGTCGACGCCGGCGCCCTTCATCGCCGCGAACAGCACCAGCTCGTTGCCGAACCCCCAGCTGCCGACCTTCTTGCCCTTGAGGTCCGCGAGCTGCTTGATGCCCGAGTCCGCCCAGGCGACCTGCAGGTACGCGCCGCGCTGGAACACCTGGCCGATGTTGACGAGGTCGGCCCCCTGCTCCCGGGTGGCCATCGTCTTGGTGACGTGGCTGACCGCGAACTCCGCGTTGCCCGCCGACAGCACCTGCTGCGGCACGATGTTGACGCCACCCTCCTGGATGGTCACATCGAGACACTCGGCGTCGTAGTAGCCCTTCTCCTTGGCGGCGTAGTAGCCGGCGAACTGCGACTGCGCCACCCACTGGAGGACGAGCCTGACCGGGGTTCGCGTCTGACACGAGGTGGTGTCCTCCGCGCCGGACCCGGAGGCCGTGGTGTCCTCCGACATGCCACAGGCGGACAGGGAGAGCGTGGCGGCGACCACCACGGCGCCGACGGCGCGGCGATTGACCCGTGGGCGCGGGAGGCGCCGAAGGGAGCGGAACATTGTGGCTCCTTCAAGGAAGTAATCGTGGGGGGAAATGACCGGAGATCACGTCTCGTCGCTGTGAATCGACTCGTGCCAGGGCATCAGAAGCCGCTCCAGCAGCGAGATCAGCCCGAACGTCGTGAGCCCGAGCAGGCTGGCTACGAAGATCCCTGCCCATGCTTCGGCGAAGCGCGGCAGGGCTGCCTGATAGGCGATGTACACCCCGAGCGCATTGCTCGGACCACCGAAGTACTCGGTCACGATGACGCCGATGACGGCCAGGGTGGACCCGAGCTTGAGCGCGTTGAAGAGATAGGGCAACGCGTTGGGGAGTCGCAACATCAGGGAGATCTGTCGCGGTTGTGCCGCCAGCGACTCCATGAGCTCCAGGTGCAGCGGTGAGATCTGGAGCAGGCCCCTGGCCGTGTTGACCAGGACCGGAAAGAACACCATGACCGCTGCGACGCCGGCCTTGGAGGCGAGGTTGGTCACGCCGAACCAGTTGTTGAAGATCGGCGCCAGCGCGACGATGGGAGCGCAGTTGACGATCACGGCCATCGCCAGGACCGGGCCCGCCACCTTGTGGAAGCGGCTGACCACCAGCGCCACGAGGATGCCGGCGACGGACCCGAGAACGAGGCCGAGCAGGACCGCCCTGACGGTGACGTTCGAGGCGGAGAGGATCGTCGGGAACTCCGATGCCAGTGCCGAGGCGATTTCACTCGGCGCGGGCAGGATGAACGACGGGACCTGGAACAGCCGCACCGCGAGCTGCCAGGTGCCCAGGATGACGACCGCGGCGGCCAGGACCGGCAGTCCTCGCCTGGCAGCCGTCCCGGCCCGTCCGGCGGTGATCGGCATCGAACGCCTGCTTTCGGTACGGCTTTCGGTACGGACGCTCACGGCGCGTCCTGGGCGGCCGACGTGCCGTGCAGAGCGGACCTGACCTCGGTGACCTTCTTGAAGTACTCGGGTGTCGTCCGGGTGGCGGCGGAACGCGGGTACGGCAGATCGACGTCGATGCTGGTGGCGATCCGCCCGGGGCGAGAGGACATCACCACGATCCGCGACGACAGGAACACGGCCTCCGAGATGCTGTGCGTCACGAAGACGACGGTCGTCCTCGTGTCGGACCAGATCCGCAGAAGCTCACCCTGAAGGCGCTCCCGGTTCATCTCGTCGAGTGCGCCGAGCGGTTCGTCCATGAAAAGGATCTTCGGGTCCGCGGACAGCGCCCTGGCGATCGCCACGCGCTGCTGCATGCCGCCGGAGAGCTGCCACGGGAAGTGGTGGGCGAACTCGGACAGGCGGACGAGTTCGAGCATGGACGTGGCCTTGGCCCGCCGGGTCTCCTTGGCCACACCGGCGACCTGGAGCGGCAACTCCACGTTGCGCTGGACGTTTCGCCAGTCGAACAGGCCGGCCTGCTGGAAGACCATCCCGTAGTCACGGTCTCGCCGTGCGGCGCCGGGGGCTTTGCCGTTCAAACTCACCGAACCGCCGGTGGGTTGGGTGAGGTCCGCCATGATCCGCAGGAGCGTGCTCTTCCCGCAGCCGCTCGGACCCAGCAGCGACACGAACTCGCCTTCGGCGATGGACAGGTCGATGTCCGTCAGCGCCGTCACGGAACGGTCCGTCCCGCTGTTGAACTCCTTCGTGACACCGCTGACACTGATGATTGCGGATTCAGGCATCGTGGGCTCTCCAGGGATCGGAAGAGAGATGGCGGTCATCGGCTGTGCCGGTTGCGGAGGGCGAATCGCTCGATCCAGCTGAGGAGCTGGACGAACACGATCCCCGCGACGGCCGCGACAAGGACGGCGGCGTACAGCTTCTCGGGGCCGTTCGAGTAGTAGTAGGCGAAGGTGAGGATGGCTCGGCCGATTCCTCGTCCCGTGCCCGCCGACAACTCACCCACGATGGCGCCGACGACACTGGCGGTGGCGGCGAGTCGTAGCCCCGCGAAGAGGTACGGCAGCGCCGCGGGCATGCGGAGCCAGAGCAGGAACTGGAGCCTCCCGGCACCCACGCTGCGCATGAACTCCGTCTGCACCTTCGGCGGTGACTTGAGCCCTCGCAACGCGTTGATCGTCACGGGAAAGAAAGCCAGGTACGCCGCGATGCCGGTGACCGCGACCCACGGAGGCAGCCCTGCCTTGCCGCCCCAGATGACGATCATCGGGGCGATGGCGACCAGCGGAATGGTCTGCGAGGCGACCAGCCACGGCATGAGGCCACGCGAGACCGGCGGGATGTGGAGGAAGACGATGGCGAGCGCCAGTCCGAGGAGCGATCCGGCCACCAGGCCGTAGGCGGCCTCGCGCAGCGTCACGGAGGTTTCCCCGAGCAGGTAGACGCCCAGGCTGGTCGGGTTCCCACGGCGGGCGGGTTCCACCAGCGCGCCCAGGATCGTGCCGAGGTGTGGCATGGACAGATCGTCGGTCGCGACCGGGAACGGTATTCCGAGCAGTCGGTCGCCTGTCGCCTGGCCCAGCGCCTTGTAGCCCTCCCAGAGGGAGGCGAGGAAGGCCAGGACGGCAAGGCCGACCACCCCGCCTGTGAGCCGGGATCTCAGGGCCGTTGTTCTCGCCAGGGCTGTGCTCGTGATCGCGACCTCCCGCTGTGGAGGGGGCTCCGGGGTGGTGGTTGCTGTGGAGGGGGTTTTCATGGCCGTCATGCCGGTCCACTCTCCGAGTCGTGGGGAGAGACATGTCACGGTGCGGTGTTCATCGCCTGCAATGAACCATCGGATCGCTCAGCGATCCGATGGTTCAATGTAGGTGTGGCGTTCATCCGCCGTCAATGGTTCGTATGAAAACTTCAGGTCTCACTGTTTGTGCCTCAGTAGCCTGTCCGAAACCCGTGGCCGGTGGAAGGTAATCGCCTGTGAGCTGCACACACTCCTGATCCGGAGGATCCGTTCAACGGATGACGTGCCGTTTCGGGCACTCGCCGGGAGTCCTGAGCCTCAGGGTCACCGACACCGGTCGCCCGTCCCGGCCGATGGAGCGGTCGTCAGGACGGAGAGGGCCGGTCCAGGGTGGTCGCGGCGTCCTGGAGGGCGTTCAGCAGCGGGATGAGCAGGGGGTGCCGTTCCGCGCCCCGGCGTACGGCGGTGAAGACGCGGCGTTCCGGGCCGGGCACCGGGCGGATCACCACGCCGGACGGGTCGGTGCCGCGCAGGGCGAGCCGTGGCACCATCGCCACCCCGGCCCCGGCGGCGGCGAGCGCGACCACCGCGCTGAAGTCGTCGGAGGAGTGGGCGAACTCGGGGGTGAAACCCGCGTGCTCGCAGGCCAGCGCGATCACGTCGTGGCAGGGATTGCCGGGGTAGGGGCCGATCCACGTCTCGCCCGACAGGTCCGCGACCGTCACCTCGCTCCCGGAGAGGCGGTGGCCCCGGGGGAGCACCAGGTCGAACGGCTCGGAGTAGAGCGGGATGCGCGACAGCCGCCGGTCGTCCTCGGCGGGGGCTCCGCGATACTCCACGGCCACGGCCGCGTCCACCGCGCCGTCCAGGACCATGGTGAGGCTCTGGTCGCCCTCGGCGTCCAGGACGCGCACCCGGATGCCCGGCTCCTTGCCCCGCAGGGTGCCGATCGCGGGAGCCACGACGAGCCCGATCGCGGTGGCGAAGGAGGCCACCTTCACCTCGCCCGCCGTACCGGCCGTGTAGGCGGCGATGTCGGCTTCCGTCCGTTCCAGCTGGGCGAGGATCTCGTTGGCGTGGTCGAGGAGGATGCGCCCGACGGCGGTGAGCCGCACGCCCCGGCCGTCGCGGTCGAACAGCCGGTGGCCGACCTCGTGCTCCAGGGCGGCGAGCTGCTGGGAGACCGCCGAGGGGGTGAGGTGCAGCGCGGCGGCGGCCGCGGTGACCGTGCGGTGGTCGGCCACCGCACGCAGGGTCCTGAGCCGCCGCGTGTCTATCACCTCCGTATTCTCACCGAGGTCGCCCGCGAACCGTGACGCGGGTTCGGCACAGGGCCGGGATACGGAGCTCTGAGCACCGTTGACGCCGTAGCCACCGACCGCGAAGTTCGTTACCCGGTGCTCGCTCCGACGACTCGTGTGCCGGGATCGACGGCGCCGGGTGATCGTGGGTCCGTCAGGGGTTCGCAGGCAGGCGATCGGCGAGCCGGTCCGGTTCCGAGACCGGTGCGAGTTCGAGCGGTGCGGATACTTCTTCTCACTCGCGAGTCATGGTCGGGACACCACCCCGGTGGACGGCGTTTCCGGCTGCGACCCCAAAAGGCCCGTCGCCGACGGGGATGGTGGCGATGACCGTGTTGGTCGTGGTGTTGATCACCGACACGGAATCCGAGCTCAGGTTGCTCACATAGGCGTGGGTGCCGCCGGGGGCGATCGAGATCCCGAAGGGGCTCTGGCCGACGGGGATGGTGGCGGTGAGCTCGCCTGTCATGGTGTTGATCACCGACACGGTGTTCGAGGTCAGGTTGGTCACGTAGGCGCGGAGGCCGTTGGGGGTGATCGCGATCCTGAAGGGGCTCCGGTCGACGGGGATGGTGGTGACCTTGTTGGTCAATGTGTTGATCACCGAAACGATGTTCGAGTCCTGGTTGGTCACGTAGACGTGGGCGCCGTTGGGGGTGATCCCGATCCCGAAGGGGTGGTGGCCGACGGGGATGGTGGCGGTGACCTTGTTGGTCAATGTGTTGATCACCGACACGGTGTCCGAGTCCTGGTTGGTCACGTAGGCACGGAGGCCGTTGGGGGTGATCCCGATCCTGAAGGGGTGGTGGCCGACGGGGATGGTGGCGGTGACCTTGTTGGTCAATGTGTTGATCACCGAAACGATGTCCGACTGCGTGTTGGTCACGTAGACACGGGTGCCGCGAGGGGAGACCGCGATCCCCAGCGGGTAGTCGTCGACGGGGATGGTGGCGGTGACCGTGTTGGTCGAAGTGTTGATCACCGACACGGTGACCGATCCCTGGTTCGTCACATAGGCGCGGGCGCCGTTGGGAGAGATCGCTATCTCGAGAGGGGCGCGGCCGACGGGGATGGTGGCGGCGACCGTGTTGGTCAATGTGTTGATCACCGACACGGTGTCCGACTGCGTGTTGGCCACATAGACGAACCTCGGAGGTTGCGTGGTCGCCGCAGCCGGGACGGTCATGGCTGCCGTTACCGCCAACCCCGCCGCGACGGCCACAGCGGTCATGAACGGACGGATCTGGGATCGCCTGTGCCTTGGGAATCGGCTGGACGGTTTCCGGCGGTGATTCTCAATCGGGTTTCTCATCCAAAGCCGAAGCACCAGAACCTCCATCGACATCACAGGGTCTCGTTCTACGCCCATATGGCATCGCGCCCGGGAAAACGACACGCCGATTTGAACCCCTGCGATCATTCACTTGATCGATTCATCGCTCGACGGCAGCGGGCCGGGCGGTCCAAACCCTGTTAAGGCCACGTGTCAATCGCCTCCGCGATCGTGCTCCGCCCCCGCTCGCCCGAATGAACGGGCGGAGTTTCGCGGGGCGGGGGGGAGCAAGGCACCGGCCCGCGCACAAC
>NZ_JBEZEZ010000064.1:0-19580 GCF_040649155.1 Streptosporangium sp. NPDC049046
GCGCCGTTACACCCTCGCCCCCCCCCCGACCCTCGCCCCCGGGGCCCTCCCCGGGGGGGTGCCCGCGCGATGGCCAGGCGCTCTCATGTCGCGGGCTCCCTCACCGTCTGGTGAGGGAGCCCGCGACATGAGAGGAAGAGACAGGGGTCAGAGAGGGAGCTCCTGCTCCTCCGTCAGGGCGATCAGGATGTGCTCCATGCACGCGTGGCCCGCGCGCTCGGCGGCGGCGGCGTCACCGACGGCGATGGCGCGGGCGATCGCCTCGTGTGGGATGTACGTGCTGTTCAGGGTGCTGTTCAGCGAGGTTCCCGCGGCGGTGATGCTGGCACGCAGCGCCGCCGAGAAATCCTCGTAGAGATCGATCAGCACCAGGTTGTGGGTGGCTCGGACGACCGCCATGTGGAAGGCGAGGTCGGCCTCGACGAACGCGTCGGGCTCTCCCAGCTCCCAGGCTCGCTCCCGCTCGGCCAGCGCCGCCTCGATAGCGGCGATGTCGGCGTCGGTGCGCCTGGTGGCGGCCAGTCTGGCGGCCTCCACCTCCAGCGCGCGTCGCACCTCCAGGATTTCGAGCTGCTCGGCGGTGCGCAGCCGCCGCAGCATGGCCCCGGAGAGCTCGCTGGTGGCACGGACGTACGTCCCGTCGCCCTGGCGGCACTCCAGCAGGCCGGCGTGGGTGAGGGCGCGCACCGCCTCACGCACGGTGTTGCGCCCGACCCCCAGTTGCTCGGCGAGCACGGTCTCGGTAGGAATCTTCGCGTGCATCTGCCAGGAGTTAGAAGTGATCTGCTCCTTGAGTTGATCGATCACTTGGTCGACGAGGGATGCTCGCTGCGCCGTACGCAGACTCACCGTCCGCCTCCTCCGGAGAAACCAATCATCCTACGAATCAATGACTGGTAGACCCTAGTTATTCCGGAGGCGCAAAAACAAATCTGGAACTCCAGGAGCGGGAACGTCTTAACGGACCAGCGCCGAATCGACCGTCACGCCCACCATCGCATCGCGCACTCCGGCAGCCTCAAGAGCCTTACGATACGCACCGGTCTGCTCTTCGACCACACCGGCCTGACCGTACAGGTCTCCGAGGTCACGCCAGACCCGGGCGGCCTCCCGGCCGGTAAAGGAGAACTCGTGCCGGACGTCGCTCAGCGACAGCTTCGCAGTGTCCAGGGCCATCGTGGCCTCGACGTCGTGACCCCGGGAGAGTGCGGCGCGGGCGAGAACCAGCTGCGCGGTCGCCCCGATGGGACCCGCCTGGCCGTCCAGCATGTCGAGAGCGGTTCTGGCCAGGGTGACCGCACCCTGGGCGTCGTCGACCCCCAGCTGGACGTGGGCGCGTACGACAAGGCTCCTGGCGTGTTCCTGGGCGTGCTCGGGGAATACGGCGAAGACCTCACTCGCGGCGGTCGCGAGCTCGCGGGCCTCGTCGAGCGGCTCGTCACCGGTGGAGGCGGCGAGACGCGCCCAGCCCATCGCGACGAGGGCGAGCTGCGAGGCCATCCGCGCCGGGCGTCCGGTCGCGATCGCGTCGTCGGCGAGACGAACGGCGAGCGCCGAGTCCTCACCGTCGGCGGCGGTGACGCTCGCCCGCCAGAGGGCGTGGATCTCCGCGGTGCGGTTGACCGCGGCGGGGACACCGTTGACCGAGAGGATGTTCCGAACGTAGGACATGCTCGGCGAGTCGGCCCCTCGAGTGCCGGTGATCTCCATCAGGGAGACGGCCAGCTCGACGGCGATCTCTCCCTGCGACAGGGGCAGCCGGTTGACCTCGCCGAGCGCGTGGACGGCGAGGTCGCGGGCGCGAAGGATGTCTCCGGCGAGGAAGTAGCAGCGGCTCAGCGCGACCGCCAGCGGCAGGTCGGCCAGACGCTCGGGGTGGGCGGCCGCCTCGTGCCGGAGCCGCTCGAACGCCTTCACCGCCGGGCCGATCTCGCCCTGGACCTCCAGCGCGCGTGCGCGGCCGAACCGCGCGTGCGCGGCCAGCATGACGTTCTCCTCGCCGGCGACCTTCACGATCTCGCCGAAGCGGTCAGCCGCGACGGATGGGTCGCCGTGGAGGAGCTCCAGCTCCGCGTGGCGCAGGCCGAGTTCGGTGTCGATGCGTTGCCGCGGCTCGATCCCGTGCAGCAGGAACTCGGTGGTGCATCCCAGTCGCTCGGCGAGCAGACGGGCGACCACGGGGGTCGGCGTCCGCTTGCCGGACTCGATGAGGGAGACATAACTGTCGGAAAGGTCCGGCCCTGCGAGCTGGGCCTGGGACATGCGCCTGCTCAGGCGAAGTCCGCGGACGCGGTCACCGATGGTTCCCTGACTCGGCATCTGATCTCTCAGGGCGAAGGATGGTCAATGTTCCTCGCCATGATTGCATGAAGCTGCCGAATCAGGTAACCCCGAGTGAAAAATCCTCACCGGAAAGTGTCAACGGCTCCTGCGCCCTTGACATGGACGTCAGTCGTCCGAGTCGTTCCCTCCGGGGAAGAGCATCTGGCAGACCTCCAGATAGAGGGTCTCCGGGTAGGGGATGTAGTTGACTCTCGACAGCGCCTGGTCCTGACCGGCCGATTCCAGGACGAACTCGCCGTATCCCAGCATTCGGCCGAGAATCGAGCGCTGGAAACTCATGTCGGTGACCTTGCCGAGCGGCATCATGTCGACCTTGCGGGTGATCAGCCCGGTGGTGAGCAGCATCCGCTTGGAGGTGACGACGAAGTAGTCGACGGACCACTCGGCGACCTTCCAGACGAAGCGGATCAGCAGCAGCAGCCAGGCCCACCAGACGACGACGAGCACGCCGCCCCCGCCCTGGTCACCGAACCACTTGCTCAGCAGTCCCGCGAGGATCAGGCCGCCGAAGACCTCGGCGACCGCGCGAAGCAGCACGGCCGGGTGGCGCCGCACCATGATGACCTGGTGTTCGTGGGGGAGTAAGTAGCGGTTGACCGACGAGGGGGCGGAATCCCCGTGGGTCACGAGCCTCATGACAGATGTGAGACGAATTGGGCCAGAGAATCGGCCGCCGTGTAAACCGTGTCCATGGCACCCTTCACCGCACTGGCCGCGTCACCTGGTCGTGTGAACAGGTAAAACGCCACAAATCCAATGGAACCGTACGTTAGGACCTTCTTGACCTGCACCTTGGCCTCCTACTACCGCTCACCCACTGCACCCGCATATACATTACCCAGGGCCATGCCGAGGTAAAGCGCATCGGCCGATATCGATCGACGCGGTCTTGTAAGCGTCGCGAGGAACCCCTCGAAGGTCCTCGCGGAGCACCTACCGTCCGACGCACCCGCCATCCCCTGTCGCCCGTGTCACCCGCGCTCACTCGCGACCAGCGCGAGGACCTCAAGGTGCTTGCGGGCGATCCGTTCGACCAGCGCCGGATGGGCGTGACCGACGACCTCCAGCGCTCCGTAGTGGGCCGCCTCTATGCAGCGGGTCACCGTGGCCGCCGGATGGATCTCCGAGAACTCGTCCCTGAGCGCGGCACTGAAGTCCGCGTACGGGTCCGGCTCGGTGTCCGGGATGATTCGCTCGCTCATGGTTCTCCCTGGTGTGCGCCCGCGGCCTCGGCGGACCGGGGACACAGAAGAGATATCTTCGCCACGCTTCGTACCCGGACAACCGCATTATGTAACGGCCGGTGAGTAGAAGAACCATCCTTTAAGGGAAAAGGATGGTGCTGGAATTGCCGGGGCGGTTCCCGGAGCGTTCCGGCGGGCGCCGTACGGGGAGTGGCGGGCGGGGTGTCTCAGACGACGCCGTAGAGACGGTCTCCCGCGTCGCCCAGGCCGGGCACGATGTAGCCGTGCTCGTTCAGCCGCTCGTCCAGAGCCGCCGTCACCAGGCGAATCGGCCTGCCGGTGCCGGCGAAGACCTCGTCGAGATGAGCGATCCCCTCGGGCGCGGCGAGCAGGCACAGCGCGGTCACGTCGTCGGCGCCCCGGTCGAAGAGGAACTTGATCGCGGCGGCGAGGGTGCCACCGGTGGCCAGCATCGGGTCGACCACGTAGACCTGACGGCCCGAGAGGTCGTCGGGCAGGCGGGTGGCGTAGGTCTCCGCCTCCAGCGTGGACTCGTTGCGGATCATCCCGAGGAAACCCACCTCGGCCGTCGGCAGCAACCGGGTCATCCCCTCCAGCATGCCCAGCCCCGCGCGCAGGATCGGCACCACCAGCGGGTACGGGTGCGCGAGCCGCACACCTTCGGCGGGGGCCACGGGGGTTTCCACCGACCACTCGGTGACGCGGACCTGCCTGGTCGCCTCGTAGGCCAGCAGCGTCACCAGTTCGTCGGCGAGACGTCGGAAGGTGGGAGAGTCGGTGTTCACATCCCGCAGCGCGGTCAGCTTGTGAGCCACCAGGGGATGGTCGACGACCAGGGTTTCCATGGTGGTCAAAGGTATCCTGGACCGGCGGGCGGCGATGAGCCGGGGGACGACGGGCCACTCGTCGGACATCGCCCGCTCACTTCGGATTTGATCACAATTTGGTCGGAGAGGCCCACGTCGGTGCTTCGCTTCTGAAAGCATTGACCTCCGTAGAGAAAGCATTCGGTGGGGATGGCCATGTCAGACGAAGACTCACTGGACTTTGCCATCGTGATCTACCGCGAGGACGATCGCTGGGAGGCGGAGATGCTCCCGGTGGCGCTCACCTCCGACCTTGAGGGCCTCATCCACGCCCTGCGCCAGCAGCCGAGCACGAACGGCACGATTGGCCTTGTCGCCGTTGGGGATGAGTTCTTCGTGGCGCTACGGGTGTTCGGTGAGAGAGTCGAGGTTTTCCTCTCCGACATCGCCGCGTCCTGGGACTTCCCGCTCGCGCAGCAGGCGCTGGAATACCTGGACGTGCCGGTTCCCGACGAGGACGAGCTCGACGCGATCCTCCAGGACGAGGAGACGGCGCTCCCCGCGGGAGACCTCTCCATCTTCGCGGACCTGGGCCTCGACGAGATGGAGCTCGGCATCCTGTCAGGGGATATCGACCTCCTCCCCGAGGACGTCCTGTCGAGCATCGCCGCGCGGCTGGGGTTCTCCGAGCCGTTCGAACGCGCCATCGACTCTGTGTTCGGCTGACCTCGGGAGATCGGCCATGCCCTCCAGACCATCCAGCAGTGTGTTCTCCGCCGCCTTCGTCCGTACGGCGGACGGTTGGAACGGTGCGGAGATCGACCTCGGCGAGGCGGAGATCGTCGACGATCTCGGCGACGCCGTCCAGGAGCACCTGGGACTCACCGGTGACGAGCTCGCCCTGCTGTGCGTGGAGGTGGAGGACGAGTGGTTCGCGATCGTTCGATACCAGGGCGACCTGGAGCCGCGCACCTTCCTGTCCGACGCTCACGCGGGTCTCTCCGACGACCTGGGAGAGCTCTTCACCGAGCTCGCCGGGGTGGCGGTGGACAAGGACACCCCCGATCTGGGCGTGCGGCCCGCGGGTGACTTCGAGCTGCTGGAAGACCTCGGGCTGAGCTCCGAGGAGCTCGTCGAGCTCAGCATGGAGGAGGGCGCGCTGCCCGCGGACACGCTCTCGGTGATCGCCGAACGGCTGGCGTTCGGCGACGAGCTCGACCGGCTGCGGTGACGGGGCGCCGTGCCCGGCCCGGTGCCGACGAGCGCGCTGTGACCGCCGCGGATCCGCGCCTCACGGGCACGGCTTCGGGGACACCGGCCTGGCGCGGGCGTGCGACGACCGGTCGGGCGCCGGTGGGCGTACGCGCCGATTCGGCGCCGGGGGACGTGTGATGACCGGCCTGACACCGGTGGGCTACGTCCCGGAGATGAGGCTCGCGCTGGCGGAGGCGACCGAGGCCGGAGCCCGCGGAGACGTGCCGGTCGGCGCGGTCGTCCTCGGCCCTGACGGCTCCGTGCTGGCACGCGCGGGAAACGACAGGGAGTTCTCCGTCGACCCCACCGCGCACGCCGAGATGCTCGCCCTGCGGCAGGCGGCGAAGGCCCGCGGCCAGTGGCGGCTGAGCGGCTGCACGCTGGTGGTCACTCTGGAACCCTGCACCATGTGTGCGGGGGCCGCCGTGCTCGCCCGGGTCGATCGGGTCGTCTACGGCGCCGCGGACCCCAAGGGCGGCGCCGCGGGGTCGCTCTGGGACGTGCTCAGGGACCGCCGTCTGAACCACCGGCCGGAGGTGCTCGGCGGGATTCTGGCCGACGAATGCGCGGCGGTTCTCACCGAGTTCTTCACCGCTCGCCGGATGCGCGAGCAATAGCGGTTATCCGGTAAGCTGCTCCGCGGTGGAGTCGCCTAGTGGCCGAGGGCGCACGCCTCGAAAGCGTGTGATGGGGCAACCTATCCGTGGGTTCAAATCCCACCTCCACCGCCACAGAAAAAGCCCCCGGGGTGCGTGAGCGCCCCGGGGGCTTTTCGTATGTCCCGTCAGCTCTCGGCGGGCAGGTCCAGGACCCGGGCGTGCAGAACCGAGCGCTGGTGCAGGGCGGAACGCAGCGCCCGGTGCAGGCCGTCCTCCAAATAGAGGTCGCCGCGCCACTGGACCACGTGCGGGAACAGATCGCCGTAGAACGTGGAGTCCTTGGCGAGCAGGGAGTGGAGGTCGAGCACCGCTTTCGTGGTGATCAGGGTGTCGAGCCGGACCTGCCGCGGCGGTATCTGCGCCCACTCGCGATGCGAGAGGCCGTGTTCTGGATAGGGCCGTTCGTCGCCGACCAACTTGAAGATCACAGTACGTAGTTTAGGAGAGAATCCCGCCCTCCGCCGGGCGGGTTCCCATCGTCGCAGCTCACAGGCCTTTTTTAGATGCTGCCGGCGAAGGTGTCGCACCTGGCCGGGTCGCCGCTCTCGTAACCGGTGGTGAACCACTTGACACGCTGCGCTGATGTCCCGTGGGTGAAGCCCTCGGGGTTGACCCGCCCCTGGGTCCGCTCCTGGATGCTGTCGTCACCCACGGCCGAGGCCGCGCTGAGCGCCTCCTCGATGTCCGTCTTCGTGAACGGCTTCTCGAACAGGCCGGTCTCGTACGCGTTCTTGGCCCAGGCGCCCGAGTAGCAGTCGGCCTGCAACTCCAGCCGGACCGAGCCGCTCTCCGGCCCCTGCTGCGGGCCCTGCTGGGCCTTGGCGTTGGTGCCGAGGAGGTTCTGGACGTGGTGACCGTACTCGTGACCGATGACGTACGCCTGGGCGAAGGGGCCGCCCTTGGCGCCGAACTTGCTCTCCAGTTCCTTGAAGAAGCTGAGGTCCAGGTATACCTGGCGGTCGGCCGGGCAGTAGAACGGACCGACGGAGGAGTCGGCGGCGCCGCAGGCCGTGTCGACCTGGCCGGAGAACATGACGGTCTTGGCCGGCTCGTACCCCTGGACCGCCTTCGGCCAGTAGTCCTGGATGCTGTTGACCACGCCGACCACCCGGCACTCCTCGTTCTGGTCGGCGTCCTGCCCGGTCCTGCACTGGGCGGTGAGGTCGGAGCCCGTGCCCACCGGTGCCGGTTGGGAGGAGCCACCGGTGATGTCACCGGGGTTTATCCCGAAGATCAGGGCCACGATGAGCGCGATGATTCCCGCCGCGCCGCCGCCGATCGCGATACCACCCCCGGGGATCCTCCCCCCGCCGCCACGGCTCTCGACCTGAGAGCTGTCCAGCTGGGCGTCATCCTTGAAATCCATCGCCCGATGTCCCTTCGATCCGCTTGGGGCGCTTCCCCTGCCCTGGGAGTACCCCGACATGCCGGTGGCTGCGGGGAAGGTGATGGCTTATTGCGCTATATATCCGTATATCCCTTTTAGCTAAGCAAATTCGGACGGGAAAGCCGCAAGGGCCAGGCGCCAACGGACCGCTACCCCCGTCGGATCGCACGGTTGATGGCCGCGTCCACCGCAGTGCCGATGCGGCGCAACGCTGCCAGGTCATGGGGCTCGAGCTCGTCTATCAGATACTCGCGGACCGCTTTGACATGCCCTGGTGCCGCCGCTACGACCACCTGGTAGCCGGCCTCGGTCAGCGTCGCGACAGTACGCCTGCCGGAACCCGGAATCCGGGCTCGCTCAAGCAGCTCACGCTTCTCCAGCCGTCCGACGACGTGCGAGAGCCGTGACAGCGATGCTGACGTCCGGGTGGCCAGATCGCTCATCCGCAGGGTGCGTTCCGGCTCCTCGGACAGCACCGACAGCACCATGTACTCGAAGAACGTCAGTTGCGCTTCGCGCTGCATGCGTGCGTCCAGGGCGGCCGGCAGGCTGATCATGATCGCGGAGTTCGCCAGCCACGCCGCCAGCTCGTCGCGACTCAGCCAGCGCGTCGCGGCGGCAGGGTCGGCGGACTCCGCCGCTTCGGACGTTGTCGTCGCGGAGGCGTCGGTGTCGGCATCCGGTTCCGTCGCTCGTGCTGTGGTCTTGGCCATGCGGGCCACTCTACCGTCACTTGTTGACGCATCAAGTTCGGCATGCTTCGATGTTGACGCATCAAGTTCGTATCTCCCCGGAGTTCCTCGCGAGGGAGTGCGGCGAAGGCAGTCGATCCAAGGAGGTGCCACAGGATGCAGATCACGCGCCTGGGCAGGCTTGAGGTGCCGCGCATCGGCCTGGGAGTGATGGGAATGTCGGCGTTCTACACAGGCGCGGGTCGTGACATGGGCGAAGCGGTACGTACCATCCATCGCGCCTTGGACCTCGGTGTCACACATCTGGACACCGCCGAGGTGTACGGACCCTACGCGAATGAGGAGCTGGTGGGTCGCGCCGTCAAAACCCGCCGGGACGAGGTTGTTCTCGCCACCAAGTTCGGTCTCGTCTCCCACACCGGTCGACCGGGCCCGGACAGCACCCCCGCCAATATCCGCACGGCTGTCGAGGGCTCCCTGCGGCGGCTCGGAACCGACCGCATCGACCTCTACTACCAGCACCGGGTGGACCCCGGTACGCCGATCGAGGAGACGGTGGGAGCACTGAGCGAGCTGGTGGCCGCGGGCAAGGTGCTCCACATCGGACTGTCCGAGGCGGCCGCGGGAACGATCCGCCGGGCTCATGCGATTCATCCGCTGGCCGCCGTCCAAAGCGAGTACTCACTGTGGACCCGGGATCCCGAGGCCCACATCCTGCCCACGCTGAGAGAACTGGGGATCGGCTTCGTTCCCTGTTCACCCCTCGGGCACGGCTTCCTCACGGGTGACCTCCGCTCGCTCGACGGACTGGACGCCGACGACTGGCGCCGTACCAACCCCCGCTTCACCGGCGACAACTTCACTCGGAACCTGCGTATCGTCGACGAGGTACGCGAGATCGCCGACGAGGCAGGGGCAACGCCCGGGCAGGTCGCCCTGGCCTGGCTGCTCGCTCAAGGGGACGGCATCGCCCCCATTCCGGGTACCAAGCGCATCGACCGACTTGAGGAAAACAGCGCCGCTGACGCCATCCGGCTCACCGCCGATCAGATCACGCGGCTGAACAACCTGACGCCGGCGTCAGGTGATCGCCACGCCGAGGCCGACATGGCCGCCATCGACCGCTGAGAACGGCTCGGGCGGACCCGGGCATTCCCCACCTGAACTCTGTGCTGGGCGGTACGGAAACGGTCGTGCCGCGATCGCAGGTCGTTGAACGGAGCAGTACAACATGACAAGCAGCGTGATTCGCGTCGGTGTCATCGGTGCCGACACCCGGGCCAGCTGGGCAGGGGCATCGCACATCCCCGCGCTGGCGGCACAGCCGCAGTTCACCTTGGCGGCCGTGGCGACCCGGCACGAGGACAGCGCCCGTCGCGCTGCCGAGGCCTTCGGTGCGGAGCGTTGGTTCGCCGATCCGCTCGCACTCATCCACGACTCTTCGATCGATCTCGTCACCGTCGCGGTCAAGGTCCCGGCCCACCGTGAGCTCGTGCTCGCGGCTCTCGCAGCCAAGAAGGCCGTGTACTCCGAATCCCCGCTCGGCGCGACCCTGGCGCAGACAGAGGAGATGGCCGCCGCGGCGGGTTCGTTACACACGGCGATCGGCCTGCAGGGCCGACAGAACCCCTCGGTACGCCGCGCGGCCGAAATCATCGCCCAGGGCCGGCTCGGTCGGCTGCTCTCGGCGCGAGTCGCCGCGACGACCTTCGGAAACGGTCCGGAGTCGGTGAGCGCGTACGAGTACTTCGACAAGGCAGCGGCGGGAGCCGGCTTCCTCACCGTCGCCGCGGGCCACGTTCTGGATGTGGTCGAGGCGGTTCTCGGTGACATCACCGAGATCGACGCCCGCACAGAACTCCTCTGGCCCCAGGTGAAGCTGGTCGACACCGGCGAGATATCCGTCCGGGAGGTCCCGGACCATCTCGACGCCATCGTCAAGACCTCATCCGGCGCCCCGGTGGGAGTACAGATCCTGGCGGGTGTGCCCGCCCCCGATGCCCACTTCAGCTTGGAGGTCCGCGGATCGGACGGCTGGCTGAAACTGATCGGCGATCACCCGGCCGGTGTCCAGGTCGGCGACCTCGCACTCTCGTCGAGCGTGGACTTCCCGGCGCCGGACAGCCCCGTCGCCACCGGCACCGGTCCCACCGCCGCCGAAATCTGGACGGGCGCGTCCATCAACGTGGGCGAGGTCTACGCCGGCCTGGCTCGCGACATCACGAACGGAACCCATCACACCCCGGGGTTCCAGCACGCCGCTCACAACAGCCGCCTGATCGCCCGAGTGGAACGGGCCGCCCGAACCGGCGTCCGGCACTGACGCCACCGCACCTCGCGTCACACGCCGGTCGGCACGGCTGACTGCGACGACTGTCATCACGCCGAGTCCGGAGTGCCTGCTGTCTTCCCCGTACGGGGTGGGTCACATCGAGGTCGCGACGAGCCCTTCCGGAATCAAAGGCTGTCACCACAGGGACAACCGAAACCAGAACCGCAACCGTCAACGCCGAAGGGCCCCACCGTGAACGGTGGGGCCCTTCAACGTATCGCCTGCTTAAAGCAATGGCGGAGGATAGGAGATTCGAACTCCTGAGGGGTTGCCCCCAACACGCTTTCCAAGCGTGCGCCCTAGGCCAACTAGGCGAATCCTCCGTGGAGAAGCTTACCGAACTTTCCGAGTGGCGCGGACCACTGTTTTCCGACACCGACCACTCGGATCTGAGGCTAGACTGAGGGCCGACCCCTCGCGCGGCGTCATCCTGTGAACCTCCCCAGGGCCGGAAGGCAGCAAGGATAAGCGGGCTCTGGCGGGTGTGCGAGGGGTCTCTTCGTTGAGACCCCTCGCAGGTGGGATCGTCGCATGAGTCTTGCGCTGTACCGCAAGTACCGGCCCGGGACCTTCGCCGAGGTCAAGGGTCAGGAGCACGTCACCGACCCGTTGCGTCAGGCACTGCGCAGCGGGCGCATCAACCACGCCTACCTGTTCAGCGGGCCCAGGGGATGCGGCAAGACGTCCAGCGCGCGCATCCTGGCCCGCTCCCTGAACTGTGAGAAGGGCCCGACCCCCGACCCGTGCGGGGAGTGCGAGTCCTGCGTGGCGCTGGCGCCCACCGGCCCCGGCCACCTCGATGTCATCGAGATCGACGCCGCCTCGCACGGTGGTGTGGACGACGCCCGCGACCTGCGCGAGCGGGCCTTCTTCGCGCCGGTGTCCTCGCGCTTCAAGATCTACATCATCGACGAGGCGCACATGGTGACCCGCGAGGGTTTCAACGCGCTGCTCAAGCTCGTCGAGGAGCCTCCCCCGCACCTGAAGTTCGTCTTCGCGACCACCGAGCCGGAGAAGGTCATCGGGACGATCAAATCCCGGACCCACCACTACCCGTTCCGGCTGATCCCGCCGGCCGCGCTGCGCGCGCTCATGGAGGAGATCCTCACCTCGGAGAAGGTTCCGTTCGAGCCCGCCGCGCTCCCGCTGGTGGTGCGGGCCGGTGCGGGCTCGGCCCGAGACTCGCTCTCGATCCTCGACCAGCTGTTCGCCGGGTCGGACGAGGCGGGCATCACGTACGCCCGCGCGGTCTCCCTCCTCGGCTACACCGACGGCGACCTGCTCGACGACGTGGTCGCGGCCTTCGCCGGTCGTGACGGCGCGCAGGTGTTCCAGGTGGTGAACCGGGTGATCGAGGGCGGCCACGACCCCCGGCGGTTCGCGATGGACCTGCTGGAGCGCTTCCGGGATCTGGTGATCCTCGCGAATGTGCCGGAGGCGGCCACCAGC
This sequence comes from Streptosporangium sp. NPDC049046, assembly GCF_040649155.1. Lineage (NCBI taxonomy): Bacteria > Bacillati > Actinomycetota > Actinomycetes > Streptosporangiales > Streptosporangiaceae > Streptosporangium > Streptosporangium sp. NPDC049046. The sequence continues at coordinate 12,128 of NZ_JBEZEZ010000064.1, forward strand.
GGGCTGCTCGACCGGCCGGGCGACGAGCTGGAACGGCTCCAGGTCCAGGCGGCCTCCATGGGGCCGGCGGAGCTGACCCGCGCGGCGGAGATCCTCAACGCGGGCCTGATCGAGATGCGCGGGGCGGCCTCGCCACGACTGTTGCTCGAACTCATGTGCGCGAGAATCCTCCTCCCCGGCGCGGCCCAGGGTGAGGCCGCGCTGCTCACCCGCCTGGAGCGGCTGGAGAAGGGAGGAGTCGTCCCGGCTCCCGCTCCGGTCGCCCTCCCGCAGCGAGATCCCGCACCGGTGGTCAACCCGGCGCCCCCTTCGCGGACGGCGACACCCGCCGGTGCGCCCTCCGCCGCCGCCGGGTCCGCCGGACAGGGCGACGACTGGCCCGCGGCGGCCAGGCCCGGCGCGCCGGGCCAGGGACAGGGGCGACAGGGACAGCCTCAGGCGCCCGTCCAGCAGGCTCCCGAGGCCGCGGGCGCCTTCGTGCCTGCCGACCGGGCGACGGCGTCCGCCCCGGAGGCGGGAGCCGGAACCGGAGCGGTACAGCAGGCCTGGCCGCAGGTGCTCGCGGCGCTCAAGCGGCGCAGCATCGTCGTGTGGGCCAACGTCAACACCAACGCCCAGGTCGTCGGGGTCGAAGGGAAGATCGTCACCCTCGGGTTCGCCCAGGTCGGTGCGATGAAGAACTTCACCGGTGGCGGTAAGGACGCGGTCGTCGCGGCGGTGCTGCAGGAGGTGCTGGGCGGAACCTGGAAGGTCGAGGCCGTCGTCGGCAACGGGCCCCCTCCCTCCGGCGGGAGCCGCCCTCCGGCCCCGAGGCACCCCCCGGCCCCCCAGCACCCCGCACCCCAGGCCGACCAGACCTCCCAGAACCAGACCTCCCAAAGTCAGGCAGCACGGTCGCAGCAGGCGCCCGCACGCCAGGCGCCCGCCTCCGGGCCGTCACCGGCGGTCTCGCGAGAGGCTCCGTCAGGACAGGCCCCATCCGCGACGGACGAGTCCTGGCCGGACGCCCCCATGCCGGAGGACCCCGGCTCACCTCCCCCGCCCAACTCCATGTCGAGCCCCGGTCTGGCCGCGGCCCGTTCCGCGGCGAAGGCGGCGGCCCAGGCCGGCCCAAGGGCCAAGACCGGCGCCAAGGCGGCGGCCTGGCCTGACGCGGTGCCTCCCCGAGGCGATCGCGGCACCGCACCCGACGCCGACGAGGTCGACCCGCTCAACGACGCGGACGCCGACGTCGACGCGCTCAGCGGCATGGCCCTCCTCCAGCGCGAGCTGGGGGGCCAGGTGATCGGCGAGATCGACCACACCTGACGGCGCCGGCACCACGGAACCGGCACCACCGGAAGGGATCCCGTCGCACGGGGCGTCACCGGCGATGCCCTGCCAGTCCGCTGCCAGTCCGCTGCCAGTCCGCTGCCGGCCCGCTGCTCGGCCGCTGTCGCCACCGAAGTTGTCCGCAGTGCTCCATGGCGCTCCATGGCGCTCCGCGGTGCTCCGGCCCTCAGGCCGGGAAGCGAGTCAGTCTCCCGACCCCTCGGCGAAGCGGGATCACGCCCCCGGCCCCTGTGCGGAGCGAGATCGGCCGTGCCGGCGGGTTCCGGGGCGAATCGGATCACCGGACACGGCGGGCTCAGGGCAGGCCGACGCCGCCGAGACGGATCCGGGCGGCCACCGCACGGTGGTCGTGGCGGGGCAGCGCGACGACGAGGCGTTCGAGAATCTGGATGTCGTTCCTGCCGTGCTCGGTCTCCGCGTAGGCCCACAGGTCCTCGGGGCCTCCCCGCCGCAGCAGGCGGGCTCGTACCTGCCCCTCCAACTCCTCCCGTTCGAGGCGCAGGGCGGGTGCCTCGGAGCGGGGCAGCAGGGGGCCGCGGTAGGCGCGGGCGACCGGGGCGGCCTCGTCGGCCGCGAGCAGCCGCTTGAGCTCCAGGAAGTCGGCCTCCACCACGCAGGTGAGGCGGTACGGCTTGGCGGCGATCGTACGGCCGAGCTGGGCGCGGAGCCGGTGGATCTCGGCGCGGACGGTCACCGGGTTGCCCGCGTCGCCGTACAGATGGAAGGAGAGCTGGGCGGCGGTCATGCCCCGGGGGTTGAGGGCGAGCATCGTGAGGATCTCGGCATGGCGCAGGGAGAGTGACAGGCGGGCCCCTTCGAGGTGCGCCGTGGGGTGTTCCGCGCCGAGGAAGGACAGGGTGAGCACGGGGCCCCTGGCCGGGCCGGAGAGGCGGAGCAGGAAGCCGTCGCCGCCGAGTCCCTCCAGGAAGGCGCTCCGTCCGTCGGGCAGGATCACCCGGTCGCCCGTCTCCGGCAGGCGTACGCGGGCACCCCACTGGCGCGCGTCGTCACCGGCGATGATCCGCCCGGTCGCGGTGACCAGGGCGCCCGGTTCGCCGCGCAGCGTGCTCAGGTGCCGCTCGTGACGGCGTCTGAGCCGCTCGTCGCGTTCGAGCATGCGCAGGGTGAGGTGGTTCTCGGCCAGTCGCGCCGCGGCCTCGACGAGGGCGACGCTCGCCGGGTGCATGACGCGAGTCGTGCCGCTGACGTCGACGCAGCCCAGCAGGTCGCCGCTGTCGGGGTCGACGATCGGCGCGGCGGAGCACGACCAGAAGTGGAGCGCCCTGACCAGGTGCTCGGCGGAGAAGACGTGCAGGGGCCTCCGGGTGGCGAGCGCGGTGCCCAGGCCGTTGGTCCCGATCGCGCCCTCGCTCCAGTCGAAGCCGTCGGCCAGTCCCACCTCGTCGGCGCTGTCCATCGTCCGGCGGTTGCCGTCGCGCCAGAGCACCCTGCCGAGGGCGTCGGTGACGAGCAGGATCTGGTCGTCCGCGTCGACGGCCTCCAGAAGGGTCCCGGTGATGACCGGCAGAAGCCCGCTCATCGGGTGCGCCGAGCGGACCTCGTGGATGTCCTCGCCCTCGAAGGCGATGGGGGCCGACCCGGTGTCGGGGTCGACACCGGCGTCCAGCGATCGCCGCCATGAGGCGGAGATCACGCTTCTGGGTCCCTCGCCCGTCGGCCGCTCGCCCCTGATCAAGGTCTCGTGCAGACGTCGCAGCCGTGACGAGTAGGAGGCGAGGTCGGCCGTCTGGACGGCTCCACGGTGGCCGTCGCGCACATATCCCCCCGGAATAGAGCCGATGGCCGAAGCATCGGCGGTCGGGCCTGCGCTCGCAACCCGTTCGGCCAAAGAGGGTGTGCGAAGAGTGAGTGAACGACCGCAACGTGTGTGCAACCTTCGGAGGGTTACCTTCCGAGCACACGACGCCGTGTGCGGCCGCTCCGGCGCGTGTCGCGTCGGGTCTCGGGCGTCTGGAGGGGGGACCGAGGCCCGACGGGGGGTTTAATCCCCATCCAGGGGGAACGCGTGCTCGGTCGAGTACACAACACCCGGCCCGGACCCCGTAGGCTCGTGACGACCGATGTCACGGACGAGGAGCACAACGACGGTGAACCCAGGGGATGTCAACCTGCAGCAGCTGCTGGAGCAGGCACAGCTCATGCAGCAGCAGCTTGTGAGCGCCCAGCAGGAGCTGAACGACGCGGAAGTCGAGGGCTCCGCGGGCGGCGGACTTGTCGTGGCCACGGTCAACGGCGGGGGCGAGCTGCTCGAACTCAAGATCAGTCCTGAGGCCGTGGATCCCGACGATCCCCAGGAGACGGCCGACACCATCGCCGACCTGGTCATCGCGGCCATTCGGGACGCCGTGCGCGCCGCCGCCGACCTGCAGCAGGAGAAGCTCGGTCCCCTCGCCCAGGGGCTGGGCGGCGGGGGCGGGCTCGGCCAGCTTCCCGGGTTCTAGGCATGTACGAAGGGGTCGTCCAGAATCTGATCGACGAGCTGGGCATGCTTCCAGGGGTCGGTCCCAAGAGCGCGCAGCGCATCGCGTTCCACCTGCTGGCCGCGGAGCCGGCCGACGTGAAGCGGCTCGCCCACGCCCTGCTCGAGGTCAAGGAGAGGGTCCGCTTCTGCCGGGTCTGCGGCAACGTGGCCGCGGAGGAGGAGTGCCGGATCTGCCGCGACACCAGGCGCGATCTTCACGTGATCTGCGTCGTCGAGGAGTCGAAGGACGTCGTGGCCATCGAGAAGACCCGCGAGTTCCGGGGTCGCTACCACGTGCTCGGCGGGGCGATCAGCCCGATCGACGGCGTCGGCCCCGACGACCTGAACATCAGAGAGCTCATGGCCCGCCTGGCGGACGGCCAGGTCACCGAGCTGATCCTCGCCACCGACCCCAACCTTGAGGGGGAGGCGACGGCGACCTATCTCGCCCGTCTGGTCAAGCCGATGGGATTGAAAGTGACACGACTGGCCAGCGGTCTGCCGGTAGGCGGTGACCTTGAGTACGCGGACGAGGTCACCTTGGGCCGCGCGTTCGAAGGAAGAAGGCTCCTTGATGTCTGACGATGCGTGGAGCGCTCTCGCGGAACGGATCGCGGAGCACGCGAAGAACTACATCGACGGCCTGACCCGTCTGGCGGGCGGAGAGGGCGGCGACGCCATCCTGCCGCTGCTGCTGGTGGAGGTCGCGCAGGTCAGCTCGGCCGGCGCGCAGCTCGGCGCGAGCCAGGACGTGATCCTGTCGGGCAACTGGGAGCCGCACCTGGGTGAGGACCCGGACGTCGACGTCGTCCGTACCGCCCTCGCCGAGAGGCTGAAGCCGGTGGACGACTACGCCGAGGTCTTCGACCCCTACAAGGACACCGTGGTCACCCCGTACCGCCTGTCGGACGACCTGACGGCGGTGGCCGCCGACCTCCTGCACGGGTTGCGGCATCACAGGGCGGGGCGTCCTCTTGAGGCGCTCTGGTGGTGGCAGTACTCCTATTTCAACACCTGGGGCAACCACGCCGGAGCGGCGATGCGAGCACTTCAGGCGCTTGTCGCCCACACGCGGCTCGATGTCGCGGAGGAGCGCACAACGGTGTGATCGTCCACATGCTGGGTTGACCCGAGGGTCTCAGCGAGGGCGCCAGTAGACTGTGAGCTCCACAGCCCTAGATTGCTTCGGAGACATCTCGTGGCGCTCGTTGTTCAGAAGTATGGTGGTTCGTCCGTCGCCGACGCGTCCTGCATCAAGCGGGTCGCGCAGCGGATCGTCGCGACGAAAAAAGCCGGCAACGACGTCGTGGTGATCGTTTCGGCGATGGGCGACACGACGGACGAGCTGCTCGACCTCGCCCAGCAGGTCTCGCCGCTTCCGCCGGGCCGCGAGCTCGACATGTTGCTCACCTCGGGTGAGCGCATCTCGATGGCGCTGCTGGCGATGGCGATCGCCAACCTGGGTCAGGAGGCGCGCTCGTTCACCGGGTCCCAGGCCGGGGTGATCACCGACTCCTCGCACGGTCGCGCGCGCATCATCGACGTGACGCCCGGCCGGATCCGCGAGGCGCTCGACAACGGCCAGATCGCGATCGTGGCCGGCTTCCAGGGCGTCTCGCAGGACACCAAGGACATCACCACGCTCGGCAGGGGCGGTTCCGACACCACGGCGGTCGCGCTCGCCGCCGCTCTGAACGCCGACGTGTGCGAGATCTACACCGACGTGGACGGTGTCTTCACCGCCGACCCCCGCATCGTCTCCGCCGCCCGCAAGATCCCCAAGATCTCCTACGACGAGATGATGGAGATGGCGGCGTGCGGTGCGAAGATCCTGCACCTGCGCTGTGTCGAGTACGCTCGCCGCTTCAGCCTGCCGATCCACGTCAGAAGTTCGTTCAGCACCAAGGAAGGCACGTGGGTCGTCTCCGACCCCGACAGCGAAGGAACAGAGATGGAGCAGCCGATCATCTCCGGCGTCGCGCACGACCGGAGCGAGGCCAAGATCACGGTTGTCGGGGTGCCCGACAAGGTCGGTGAGGCTGCGACGATCTTCAAAACGCTCGCCGACGCCGAGATCAACATCGACATGATCGTGCAGAACGTGTCGGCGGCGACGACCGGCCGGACGGACATCTCCTTCACGCTGCCCACGAGTGACGCCTCGGCCGCGCTCACCGCGCTGAAGAAGATCCAGGAGCGCATCGGCTTCGAGTCGCTGCTCTTCGACGACCAGATCGGCAAGATCTCGCTGATCGGGGCGGGGATGCGCTCGCATCCCGGCGTCACCGCGACGTTCTTCGCGGCCCTCGCCGACGCGGGGGTGAACATCGAGATGATCTCCACCTCGGAGATCCGTATCTCGGTGATCGTCGGGCAGGACGAGGTGGACACGGCGGTCAGCGCCGCGCACCGCGCGTTCGATCTCGATGTGGACCAGGTTGAAGCCGTGATCTACGGAGGTAGCGGGCGATGAGCCGCAAGCCCACTCTCGCCCTGATCGGGGCGACCGGTGCCGTCGGCACCGTCATGCGTGACATCATCTCCGGCCGCGAGGACGTCTACGGCGAGATCAAGCTCGTCGCGTCCGCCCGCTCGGCCGGCAAGGTCCTGCGGGTCCGTGACGAGGACCTCGTCGTCCAGGAGCTGGCCCCCGAGGTGTTCGACGGCGTCGACATCGCGATCTTCGACGTGCCGGACGAGGTCTCCGCGACCTGGGTGCCGATCGCCGCCGAGCGCGGGGCCGTCGTCATCGACAAGTCGGGCACCTTCCGGATGAACCCCGAGGTCCCGTTGGTCGTGCCGGAGGTCAACCCCGAGGCCGCGCGGGAGCGGCCGCTGGGGATCATCTCCACCCCCAACTGCACGACCCTGTCGATGATGGCCGCGATGGGCGCCCTCCACGAGGAGTACGGCCTGCGGGCACTGGTGGTCGCCTCCTACCAGGCGGTCTCCGGTGCGGGCGTGGCGGGTTCGGCCCGCCTCTACGACGAGGTCGAGGCCCTCGCGGGTGACCGGACGATCGGGCAGACCGCCGGTGACGTGCGCAAGGCGCTGCAGAACAAGCTCGGGGACGAGGAGTCGCCGTTCCCGGCGCCGGTGGCGTTCAACGTCGTGCCGTGGGCGGGTTCGCTCAAGGACGGCGGCTGGGCCTCCGAGGAGATCAAGCTCCGCAACGAGTCACGGAAGATCCTCGGGATCGACGACCTGAAGGTCTCCGCGACCTGCGTCCGCGTCCCGGTGATCACCACCCACTCGCTCGCCGTGCACGCGACGTTCGAGCGTGAGATCACCGTCGCCGACGCCCACCGGATCCTTGAGGCCGCCCCGACCGTGGTCGTCATGGACGACCCGGCCAACGGCGTCTTCCCGACCCCCGCGGAGGTCGTCGGCACCGACCCGACCTACGTGGGCCGGATCCGCCAGGCGCTCGACTTCCCCAACACGCTCGACCTGTTCGTCTGCGGCGACAACCTCCGCAAGGGCGCCGCCCTGAACGCGGCGGAGATCGCCGAGTTGGTCGCGGCCGAGTTCGCGTAGTTTCTCCCTGGCCGTACGGCGGCGGGGGGGGGTGGGGAGGGCCCACCGCGGAAAACCACGAACGCAGATTTTAATAGTGGAATGCTTGTTTATAGTTAAAAA
>NZ_JBEZEZ010000065.1:0-17538 GCF_040649155.1 Streptosporangium sp. NPDC049046
CGCCGGTCGGTCACCCCCACCGGGCCGAACGCGCCGTCCAGCAGACCGAAGACCCGGTCACCCGGCGCCAGGTCGTCCACCCCGGCACCGACCTCAAGCACCACGCCGGAGGCCTCGCCTCCCATCGGCACATCGCGCTCGGGCACCATGCCGAGCGCCACGACGACGTCGCGGAAGTTCATCCCGGCGGCGCGGACGGAGATCCGCACCTCGCCCGGCTCCAGCGCCCTGCCGGACGCGGGGTGCGGGACCAGCGCCAGGTCCGACAGGCTCCCCTTGACCGGCGCGTCCAACCGCCACTCGGCCACCCCCGCCGGCACCGCGAGCCCGTCCCCGCCCGCCGCCCGCGCCAGGCGCGGCGCCCACGCCTTTCCATCCCGTACGGCCACCTGCGGCTCGTCCGGGGTCGTCGCGCTGAGCAACGCCGTACCGGAAACGGGGCTCTCGTCGAGGTCCACCAGCAGGAGGCGGCCCGGGTTCTCCGCCTGGGCGGCGCGCAGCAGGCCAAGGGCCGCGGCGCCCGCCAGGTCGGTGACGTCGTCGCCGTGCACGGCGGCCGCGCCACGGGTCACCACCACCAGCCGCGCCGACCCGAACCGCTCCTCGGCGAGCCACTCCCGCACCAGCCCCAGCGCCCGGTGCGTCGTCGTCCGTACCCGAGCCGCGACGTCTCCGTTCTCCTGCCCCTCGGAAGGCGGGAAGGGGACGAACACCAGATCCGGCACGACCTCGGAGGCCGCCGACGACCCCAGGTCCTCGAACTCCTCGACCTCCGCGCCGGTCGCGCGCAGTGCCTCGGCCAGCCCGATCCCGTCGGCGCCCAGCACCGCGTACCGCTGCCCGGCGGGGATCTCGGCGAGTGGCGACACCGTCCAGTCCACCCGGAAGAGGGAGTCGCGGCGGGCGTCGGCCGCCGCGGAGAGCCGGTCCGCCGGGAGGGGGCGCGACAGCAGGGACTCCACGGACGCCACCGGGCTCCCCGAGACGTCGGCGAGCCGGAGCGAGACCGTGTCGGTGCCGGCGGGCGACAGGCGCACCCTCAGCTCGGCGGCACCCTCGGCGTGCAGGGAGACGCCGGACCAGGCGAACGGCAGGCTCACCTCGCCGGACCCGCCCTCCAGCAGCGACTCGGCGTGCAGGGCGGCGTCCAGCAGCGCCGGGTGCAGGGCGAACCTCCCCGCCTCTCCTCGCGCGTCCTGGGGCAGGGCGACCTCGGCGAAGATCTCCTCACCGCGCCGCCAGGCCGCCCGCAGCCCCTGGAACAGCGGGCCGTACTCGTATCCCTGGTCGGCCAGCCGCTCGTACAGGCCGTCCACCTCCAGTGCCGTCGCACCCGCCGGAGGCCACTCGGCCAGGTCGAAGGGCTCTGCGGGGAGGTCGGCGACGAGGAAACCCGTGGCGTGCCGGGTCCAGGGCGCGTCCGCCTCGTCGCCGGCGTCCTCGGGGCGGGAGTGCACGGCGACCGGGCGGCGGCCCGTCTCGTCCGACGCCCCCACCGACACCTGCACCTGCACGCCGCCCTCTCTCAGCGGCAGCGGTGCCTCAAGCGTCAGCTCGTCCACCGTCCCGCACCCCACCCGGTCACCGGCACGCATCGCCAGCTCCACGAACGCCGTACCGGGCAGCAGCACGGTGCCCGCCACGGCGTGGTCGGCGAGCCAGGGGTGCGTGCGCGTCGACAGCCGCCCGGTCAGCAGGACCTCGCCGGTTCCCGCCGAGGTCACCGCCGCGCCGAGCAGCGGGTGACCGGCCGCGGTCAGGCCGGTGGACGCCAGGTCGATCGCGTCGGTGGCGTCCAGCCAGTACCGCTCACGCTGAAAGGCGTACGTGGGGAGCTTCACCGGGCGAGGGTCGTGGGGGGCGAACAGCGGTTCCCAGTTCACCGGCGCCCCGTGCGCGTACGCCTCGGCCAGCGAGGTGACGAACCGGTTCATGCCGCCCTCGTCGCGCCGCAGGGAGCCGACGGCGACCGCGGTACCGGCCGCGGCCTCCACGCTCTCCTGGACGCCCACGGTGAGCACCGGGTGGGGGCCGATCTCGATGAACAGACCGTGCCCATCCCGCACCAGCGCGTGGGTGGCCTCCTCGAAGCGCACCTGCCGCCTGAGGTTGGTGTACCAGTAACCGGCGTCGAGTCCCGCGGTGTCGATCGGCTCGCCGGTCACCGTGGAGTAGAAGGGCACCTCCGCCGACCTGGCGGCGATCCCCTCCAGGTCGGCCAGGATCCGCTCCCTGAGCGGCTCCACGTACGCCGAGTGCGACGGATAGTCGACGGGGATCTTCCTGGCGCGGACGCCGTCGGCCACCAGCCGCTCCAGCAGCTCGTCCAGGGCCTCCGTCTCGCCGGAGAGCACCACGGATCCGGGACCGTTCACCGCGGCCACCGCCACGCGGTCGCCCCAGGGTGCCAGCAGTTCCCGCATCCGCTCGGCCGGGAGCGAGACCGCCATCATCTCCCCGTGGCCGGACAACTCCTCGCCGATGGCGAGGCTGCGGAGCGCGACCACCCGGGCGCCGTCCTCCAGCGACAGCGCGCCCGCCACGCAGGCGGCGGCGACCTCTCCCTGCGAGTGGCCGACGACGGCGTCGGGTTCGACACCGTACGAGCGCCACAGCTCGGCCAGCGAGACCATGACGGCCCACAGCGCGGGCTGCACCACGTCCACCCGTCCCAGCGGCGGCGCGCCCGGCTCGCCGCGCAGCACCTCCACGAGCTTCCAGTCGACGAACGTCGCGAGCGCGTCGGCGCACTCGGCCATCCGGGTGGCGAACACCGGTGAGGAGTCCATCAGCTCGACGGCCATCCCCGCCCACGCCGCTCCCTGCCCGGGGAAGACGAACACCACCTTCGGGTCGGGGGCCGCGACGCCGCGCACGACGTTCGGCGCGGCGTCGTGTCCGGCGACGGCGCGCACGCCCGCCAGCAGGTCGGCTCGGCCGGTGCCGACCACCACGGCGCGATGCGGGAAGGCCGCGCGGGAGGTGACGGCGGCGTGCCCGACGTCGACCGGCGACAGTCCGGCGTCGGCGTCCACGTGCGCCGCGAGGCGTTCCGCCTGGGCGCGCAGCGCCTCCTCGCCCTTTCCCGAGATCACCCAGGGCACCACGGGGGGTGGGCCGTACCCGCCGGCGACGTCGCCGTCCGTGTCCGTACCGCCCGCGTGCTCCGTACCGTCCGCGGTCTCCGGCGTGGGCGGTGGCGCCTCCTCCAGGATGACGTGCGCGTTGGTGCCGCTCACCCCGAAGGAGGAGACGCCGGCTCTGCGCGGGGCGCCGCCGTTCTCCCAGGTCTCGGCCTCGGTCAGCAGCGTGACGTCGCCGGCCGACCAGTCGACGTGCGGTGAGGGCTCGTCCACGTGCAGGGTGCTGGGCAGGACTCCGTGCCGCATCGCCAGCACCATCTTGATCACGCCGGCGACGCCCGCGGCCCCCTGTGTGTGGCCGATGTTCGACTTGATCGAGCCCAGGCGGAGCGGCCTGCCCTCGGGGCGTTCCCGTCCGTACGTGGCGAGCAGCGCCTGCGCCTCGATCGGATCGCCGAGGCCTGTGCCGGTGCCGTGCCCCTCGACGGCGTCGATCTGGGCGGCCGACAGACGCGCGTTGGCCAGCGCCTGGCGGATGACCCGCTGCTGTGCGGGTCCGTTCGGCGCGGTCAGCCCGCTGCTGGCGCCGTCCTGGTTGATCGCCGAGCCGCGGACGACCGCCAGGATCGGGTGTCCGGCGCGCTGGGCGTCCGAGAGGCGTTCCATCAGGAGCATGCCCACGCCCTCGCCCCAGCCGGTGCCGTCCGCCGCGGCGGCGTAGGCCTTGCACCGGCCGTCGGGGGCGAGGCCCCGCTGGCGGCTGAACTCCACGAAGGTGCTCGGCGTGGACATGACCGTCACGCCGCCGGTCAGCACCATCGAGCACTCGCCCTGACGCAGTGCCTGGACCCCAAGATGCAGAGCCACCAGGGACGAGGAGCACGCGGTGTCCACCGAGACCGCGGGCCCCTCCAGGCCGAGCACGTAGGCGACCCGCCCGGAGGCGACACTGCCGTCGCTGCCGTTGCCGATGTAGCCGCCGAGTTCGTCGGGGACGACGCGGGCCCTGGAACCGTAGTCGTGGTAGATCACCCCCGCGTAGACGCCGACGGCACTGCCCCGCGCGGACAGCGGGTCGATCCCCGCGTCCTCGAACGCCTCCCAGGCGGTCTCCAGCAGCAGTCGCTGCTGGGGGTCCATCGCCACCGCCTCCCGGGGGTTGATCCCGAAGAAGGCCGGGTCGAACCCCGCCGCGTCGTAGAGGAAGCCGCCCGAGCGCGTGTAGCTCTTGCCCGGACGGTCCGCGTCGGGGTCGTAGAGGTCGTCGACGTCCCAGCCACGGTCCTCGGGGAACGACGAGATGGCGTCGCCGCCCTCGGCCAGCAGTCGCCACAGCGCCTCCGGGCTGTCCACTCCCCCGGGGAACCGGCAGCTCATCCCGATGATCGCGATGGGCTCGGTCTCCCTGCGCTCGGCCTCTCGCAGCCTTTGCCTGACCTCCCGCAGATCGGTCGTCGCCCGCCGCAGATAGTCGAGAAGTTTGCCGTCGTTCTCCACCACGTCACCCCTGTCAGACCGTTCGGGGGCCTCGCCCGGTCGAACCGTGCGTCTCGGGTCGAGGCGTAAAGGAAAAGGGCGCTCGCGTCGCGGGGCGGCCCGTGTTCGGCGTTCCGGTGAATCGCGGGCGAACCTCAGCCGGCCGGCGTCGGCTCGCCGTTCTCCGCCCGGTGGCGGGCGACCAGCTCTTCCAGGTCGCGTACGAGATCGTGCGGGGCCGGGGTGGCCTCGGCGATGCCCCTGAGCCGGGTCGCGTTCTCCCTGAACGACGGCTCGTCGATCAGGCGCAGCAGGTTCTCCCTGAGCGTCCGCGCCGAGAGCTCCTCCGGCTCAAGGACGAGGCCCGCGCCCTCGGCGGCTAGCCGCCGGGCCATGCCCGCCTCGTCGTAGAGTTTCGCGGGGACGACGAGCTGCGGAATCCCGTGCGCGATCGCGGTCCCGAACGTCCCGGTGCCACCGTGATGGACGATCGCCGCGCAACCCGGCAGCAGGGAGTTGAGCGGGACGTAGTCGACGATCCGCACGTTGTCCGGAACCTTCTCCCCCGGATCGAGCTGGGCGGCGTTGAGAGTGGCGACCAGTTCGAGGTCGAGGTCGGCCACGGCCTCGAACAGGTCGGCGGCTCCGATGCTGCCGTTCCCGCCCCACACCTCGCGCCCCGACACGCCGAGGGTGAAGCAGACCCGGGGCCGCCCGGACCCGGCCTCGCGCAGCCAGTCCGGGAGGACGGCGGGACCGTTGTAGGGGACGAAACGGACGGGCAGGTAGTCGTGCTCGACGGGAAAGCGCGTCCAGACCGGCATCGAGTCGATGGTGGCCTGGCCAAGGATGGTGTCCTCGTGGAACTCGCAGCCGTACCTCGCCAGCTTCGCGGTCACCCAGTCGGCCACCGGGTCCTCGACGGGGTGCCCCGGCCGGGTCTCCCTCAACCACAGGAACAGCGAGCGCATCCGCCCCCAGTGGTCCCTGCCGAAGGTCGACCGGACGTGCGCGGCTCCGCAGGCCCGGGCCGCCACCGGGCCGGGGAAGGTGATCGAGTCCCAGACCACCAGGTCGGGACGCCAGTGGCGGCAGAAGGCGACGAGGTCGTCGTACATCGACTCGTCCGTGATGAAATCCAGCGCGAGGGGTGAGGCGAAGGAGGCCATGCAGTCGCGCACGTACTCGTAGGTGAGGACGTCGGGCCGCTCCTCGGCGATGTCGTAGCCGGAACCGAAGATCTGCTGGTCGGCGGGGACGGTCGCGAGCCGCTCGGCCACGTTGGACATCTCACCCACCGATACCGCGGTCAGGCCGGTCCGGGTGACCTCGTCGAGGATGTCCGGCTGGGTGGCGACGATCACCTCGTGGCCCGCGGCCTTCAGCGCCCACGCGATCGGCACCACCAGAAAGAGATGGGCGTTCGCGGCGTGCAGGGTGAACAGGACACGCATGAAGATTTCCTCCGGATTTCATTCAAACGAGATCAGACTGCCTACCGCGAGATCAGCGAATTCGTCTTCGTGCTTCGCGGTCACGGGTAACCCGCACCGATTCCAGAAGGTGGGGAAAACTGCTGTCCGCCGTTTTCCATGCCGAACCAAGTAGCACGCTACCTATGTGGGTGCGATGAAACCGACCCCTAGCGCACCCCTCAGCCTCCCCTGAGGAGAACCCCGGCTTCCGGGGCGGCCGTCGGCGGCACGACCAGGTCAGAGCATGTGGAGACGTGCCGGAACGGCGAAGGGAGGGGGTGTCGTGCCCCCTCCCCTAGCCGGTGGACCGGACGGTGAACCCCGGCTGGAACATCGCGCGCGACGGCCCCTCGCGACCGGGGCCACGCGGGCCGGCCGAGGGGAGGGCAGGCGCCGGTATCCGGCGACCCGTGACCCGCTAGGAGCCCCCGGAGTCGGCGGAGCGGACGCGGCGGGGACGGGTGACGATCCACGCGGGCGACAGGGCTCCCATGAGCGCGGACAGGCCGACGGAGCAGACCACGATGACGTAGAGCCACACCGGTCCTGAGGGAAGCGGGGAGCCGTTGACCGCGATGGTGAAGGGCAGCAGCAAGGGCACGAAGCACACGGTGCCGAGCACGACGCCGATGACGGCGACCAGGACCCCCTCGACGCCCATCATCCGCAGGATCTGCCCCCGGCTGGAGCCGATCAGCCGTTGCAGCCTGAACTCCCTGCGCCGCCGTACCGCGCCCGCCGCCTGGGTGCTGATCACCGAGATCACGACGAAGGCGAGTGTCGTCCCGATGAGCAGGTGGTTCACCCATGCCCGCGTCCGTTCCCGCTCGGTGTGCGGGCCGGACAACACGTCGTCGCCGCTCACCCGCAGCCCCGGCACGGCTCGCGCCACCCCGGCCAGGGTCGCGGCCACCCGGGGGACGTCTCCGTCCGAGACCGCGCGCACGAGGATCTGGGGCGGCAGGCCGGCCGTGGTGTGCTGTGCCAGCAGGTCGGCGGGCATCAGGACCGTCTCGGCGCCCGCCTTCGCCGACAGCAGCGCGACCACCCTCAACTCGGCCGCGTGTCCGTCGCCCAGGCGGATCCTGACCGTGTCGCCGAGACCGCGGCCGAGTTGCCGGGCGTGCCCCTCGGCCAGCGCGACACTGTGCCCGCGCAGCCCGGTGAGCGTACCGGCGGTGAGCCTGAGCTTCATGACGTGCTCGGCGCCCTCCGCGGTGATCCCCCGGGCCGGCCATCCGTCCTCGCCCTGCCAGGCGTCGTACGGGCTCTCCAGGAACACGGTGCCGGTCACGAACTCCGAGGCTCCCGCGACACCCGGGATCGACCGGACCTGGCCGAGCAGGTCGGTGGCCAGGCCGCCGGTCTGCGCGGTGAGCACGACGTCGGCGCGCAGGTCCCTGACGTACGCGCGCTCGGCCACACCCGCCGGGGACACCTGAAGGTAGACGTTGGCCAGGGCGATTCCCGTGACGAGCATGATGGGCGTGGCCGCGGCGGCCACCCGGACGGTCCGCGCGCGGGTGTTGAGGATGGCGAGGTGTCCAGGCTGACCGAAGACCGCGCGGACCGGTCGGCGCAGGGCCTCGGTCATCGCCACCGTCATGCGAGGGGCGACCAGGGTCAGCCCCACGGAGAGCGCGATCACGGTGAGACAGACGGAGATCACCCCGGGTGGGCGGGGCGCCACCGCCGCCGAGACGGCGAGCGCCGCGCCGCCGGCGAGGCAGACCAGCGCGATCGCCGATCGCACCAGGCCGAGCGGCCGCCGCCGGGGCACGGTGCCGGCGGGCGGCTCGACGGCCGGGATCATCGACGCCCGCCTCGCCGGAAGGAACACCGCCGCCGCGGCGGCGAGCAGGCACGTCGCGACGGCGGCCACGACCGGGATCCAGCTCTGCTGGAACGGCATGACCTCGGGGACCAACCCGTCGGCCACCAACCGCCCGAACAACCAGTGTCCGAGGTAGGGACCGAGCAGGCAGCCCGGCACGACGGCGAGCGCGGAGACCGTCATCCCCTCGCTGAACACCATGCGCCGGATCCGCGCCGGGGACGTGCCCATCACCTTCAGCAGCGCCATCTCCCGGCTGCGGTGCTCGACCGACATGCCGAGGGTGCCCGCCACGACGAGTGCGGCGACCAGGAGCGTCGTCCCCGCGGTCACCCCGGAGATGACGACGAGGTTCTCGCCGCCGTCCCTGCCCTCGGGGAACTCGGCCAGTCCGCGGTCGTCACCGACCAGAGCCGTCGCCATGTGACCGTGCAGCGCGGCCTGGATCCGCGGGCGGAGCACCCCGGTGTCGATCCCCCGGGCGGGCAGGACCGCGGCGGCGTCGACGGTGCCGGGGTGCCCGGCCAGGCGCCGGGCGTCGGACGCGGAGAAGAACATCACGGCCTCGGTGATCGCGCGACCGTCCGCGGGCGCGGCGACACCGGTGACCCGGTAGGTCCCGGCGACGCCGCCGACCGCGACCTCGACCCGGTCTCCCACCCCGGCGCCGGAACGCCGGGCCAGCGTGGCGTCGAGCACCACCTCCCCCGAACCTCCGGGCGGCGTGCCGGCGCCCAGCTCGTACGGCGCGAGCCGGGCGGAGCTCCAGTCGTGCCCGACGCCCGCCGGTCGATTCCCCAGCAGGATCGTGGCGGGAAACGACAGGTCACCGATCACCCGGTCCACCCCGGGCACGGCCCTCAGGGTGTCGAGCAGGCCGACACCGAGCCGCACGCGTTCGGTCAACCGCGTCCACTCGGTGTCCTCGTCCCGGAGGTCGGCTTTGGGCAGCGGATAGGACGGGTCACCGACTATCACGATCGGCGCTCCCGCCAGGCGCTGGGGCGGCACCTTCCCTCGGAGGCCGGTCTCCATCAGCGCACCGGCAGCCGAGACGATCACGGCACCGAGGAGCATCGCGGTGAAGACGGCGGCGAAGACATCCTTGCGGAAGGACAGCGTGCGCAGGGCGAGGCGCCACATCAGCCGACGTTCCCCCCTTCTGGCCTCGGTGGCCTGTCCCAGATGCCGAGGTGCGACATCCTCTGGACCACCGCCCTGTCCATCGGCAGGCTCCGCTCGTCGACGACGCGGCCGTCGGCGAGGAAGACGACGCGATCGGCGTAGGAGGCGACCAGCGGGTCGTGGCTGGCCATGACGACGGTCCGGCCGCCCTCGTGCACGGCCTCCTGGAGCAGCCCGAGGACACTCTCGGTGGCGCGGGCGTCCAGCGCGCCGGTCGGCTCGTCGGCGAAGATCACCGGATGGCGGGTGACCAGGGCACGGGCGATGGCGGCCCGCTGGCGCTGTCCCGGGGAGAGTTCGTACGGCCGGTGGCGCGTCCTGTCGGCCAGCCCGACCCTGCGCATCACCTCGGCGAGCAGCGAGGGGTCGGCGGCCCTGCCCGCCAGGGAGAGGGGCAGGACGACGTTCTCCTCAACGTCCAGCGCGGGCAGCAGGTTGAACTTCTGGCAGATGAAGCCGATCCGTTCACGGCGCAACTCCGTCAGCGCCGCCTCGTCGAGCCCGTTCAGCTCCCTCCCCTCCAGGGTCACCGTTCCCGAGGTCGGCCTGTCGAGCCCGGCCGCGCACTGCAGCAGCGTGCTCTTGCCCGACCCGGACGGCCCGATGATCGCGGTGAGGCTGCCGCGAGGGCAGCCGATCGTCACACCTCCCAGAGCGACGACGACGTCCGCTCCGCTCCGGTAGGTCTTCTGCACCGAGTCGAGCCGGACGATCTCCTCGACTTCCTGACTCTCCGCGCGGATCCCTTCGCTGTCCATAGGCCGAAGCGTAATCAGCGGGCGATAGTCGGCACATCGGCCGGAGGGGCCATACGGCTCATCCCTGCGACGGGTGGCGGTGAGGGACCGGATGTCCCGGGGCAGGACCTCCCCGCGCGGGGCGCGAGGAGTCCATCCCAGGTCGAAGCCCGTCACAGCTCACTGTCGAGGATGTCGAACAGTTCGTCCGCGGTCGCCGACTCCAGCTCGGTCCCGCCGGTCGTCGTCGCCTCCCTCCGGTGTGTCTCGATCCATCTGGAGGTGAGCGCGCGCAGCCGGCCGGTGATCCTCTCGTGCTCCACCGGGTCGGGCGCCGCGGTCTCCATCGCGTGTTCGAGCCTGGCGAGCTCCGCCTCCAGCGTCGCCGCGGGCGGCTCGTCGGCGACGAGTTCGGTCCTGATGTGGTCGGCGACCGAGGCCAGGGTCGGGTAGTCGAAGATGAGGGTCGCGGGCAGCCGCACGCCGGTGGCGGCACCGAGCCGGTTACGGAGCTCCACAGCGGTCAGCGAGTCGAAACCCAGCTCCTTGAACGGCCTGAGCGGATCGACCGCGTCACCGTCCAGGTGTCCGAGGACCGCGGCGACGTGGGTGCGCACCAGGTCCAGCAGCAGGCGGTCGCGGCCGGTGGCCGACAGCGACTCCAGCCGCTGCCGCAACGACTGCTCGACCGGGGCCGAAGCCGCCTCGCGGACCGCCCGGCGAGTCCTTGTGGTGACCAGACCGCGGAGCATCGCCGGAAGCGCCTCGGCCCGTGAGCGCTGGGCCGTCAGATCCAGCCGGATGGGGACCAGGGTGGCCTCCCCGAAGTCGAGCGACCGGTCGAGCAGCGCCATCCCGGCCTCGGCCGTGAGCGGCAGCAGGCCGGAGGCACGCAGCCGGCGCAGGTCGGTCTCGCCGAGCTGTGCCGTCATGCCGCCGATCTCGGGTGCCCACATGCCCCAGGCGAGGGAGACCGCGGGCAGGCCCGCGGACCTTCTGTGCTCGGCCAGCGCGTCCAGGAAGGCGTTCGCCGCCGCGTAGTTGCCCTGCCCGGCACCGTCCAGCGTGCCCGCCGAGGAGGAGAAGAGCACGAACGCGGACAGGTCAAGTCCGCGGGTGAGCTCGTGCAGGTGCCAGGCCGCGTCGGATTTCGGCCGCCAGACCGTGTCGACCTGGCCGGGCGAGAGCGACCCGACGACACCGTCGGCCACGACTCCGGCCGTGTGGACGACCGCGGTGAGCGGGCGGTCGCCGGGCAGGTCGCCCAGAAGCGCGGCCAGGGCCTCCCTGTCGGAGACGTCGCACGAGGCGACGGTGACCTCGGCTCCGAGCCCGGTCAGTTCGTCGCGGAGCCGCTCGGCACCCGGGGCGTCGATGCCCCGCCGACCGGCCAGTACGAGGTGACGGGCTCCGTGACCGGTGACGAGGTGCCGCGCGACGAGGGCGCCGAGGCCGCCGGTGCCGCCGGTGACGAGCACCGTGCCGTTCCCGTCGAGCGGCGCGGGCACGGTGAGCACGAGCTTGCCGACGTGCCTGGCCTGCGCCATGAACCGGAACGCCTCGGGCGCGCGGCGTACGTCCCAGGTGCGGATCGGCGGCGGGGTGAGCACACCCTGTTCGAACAGCCGGACCAACTCGGCCAGGATCTCCGCGGTCCGGTCGGGACCGGCGTCGGAGAGGTCGAACGCCCGGTAGGCGACTCCGGGATGTTGCGCCGCGACCTCCTCCGGGTATCGCACGTCGGTCTTGCCCATCTCGGCGAAGCGGCCGCCGCGCGGCAGCAGGTCCAAGGAGGCGTCCACGAACTCCCGGGCCAGCGAGTTGAGCACGACGTCCACGCCTCGGCCGCCGGTGGCCTCCAGGAAGCGGCTCCTGAAGTCCAGGTCGCGGGAGGAGGCGATGCGGTCGTCGGGGACGCCCAGGGCCCGCAGCGCGTCCCGCTTGCCGTCGCTCACCGTGCCGAACACCTCGGCGCCCAGGTGGGCGGCGAGCTGGACGGCCGCCATGCCGACGCCACCGGCCGCCGCGTGGATCAGCACCGACTCCCCTTCCTTGAGGTCGGCCAGGTCCACGAGGCCGTAGTAGGCGGTGGCGAACACGGCGGGTACCGACGCCGCCTCGGCGAAGGACCAGCCCGCCGGGATCGGCACGACCATCCGGTGGTCGACCACCGCGTACGGGCCGAAGCAGGCGTCGACGAGGCCCATCACGCGGTCGCCGGGCGCGAGGCCGACCACCTCGGGCCCGACCTCGGTGACCACCCCGGCGGCGTCCGCGCCCAGGTCGGCCCGGCCGGGATACATGCCGAGGGTGATCATGACATCGCGGAAGTTCAGGCCGCCGGCACGGATCGCCACGCGCACCTCGCCGGGCTCCAGCGGCCGATCACGGGCGTCGCACGCGGACAGCGCGAGGTTGTCCAGCGTGCCCTGCCTGGTCACCTCCAGCCGCCAGGCTCCCTCGCCGGCCGGTGGTGTCAGCAGGCCCGCCGAGCCGGTCCTGGCCAGACGCGGCACCATGGCCAGGCCGTCGCGCAGTGCCAGTTCGAACTCGCCCACGTCCAGCACGCCGGGCAGCGCGCGGTGGGAGTCGTCGGAGCCGTCCACGTCCAGGAGGAGGAACCTGCCCGGATTCTCCGCCTGCGCCGCGCGGACCAGACCCCACAGCGGAGCCTGCGCGAGGTCGGGCGGGCCGTCGCCGGAGCCGGTCCTGACCGCGCCGCGGGTCACCACGGCCAGCCTGGTCCCGGCGAGACGGTCGTCGGCGAGCCAGGTGCCGAGCAGGTCCAGGGTGCGCAGTGTCGCGGTCCTCGCCGTCTCCGCCGCACCGCCGTCCCCGCCGGAGAGGGCCGGGACCAGTACGGTCTTCGGCCTGACGGGCATGGCGCGCAACGCGTCGAGGTTCGCGACGAAGGAGACGTCGAGTCCCGCCGAGCGCAGCGCCCGGCCCAGCCGGTCGTCCTCGGCCCCGAGGACGACCCACTCTCCGTCGCCCTCGACGACGGGCACCGCCGTCCAGTCCACCCGGTACAGCGAGTCGCGGGCGGCACCGAGCCCTTCGCCGGAGACCGGGCGCATGGCCAGCGACCCGATGGTGACCACCGGGGCACCGGTGCCGTCGGCCACCTGGAGCGAGGCGGTGTCGGAACCGTTCCTGGAGACCTTCACCCGCACCGACGAGGCGCCGGTCGCGTGCAGGGCGACGCCGTTCCAGGCGAACGGCAGTTCGACGGGCCTGCCGGGCTCGGCCGGTTCGCCGAGTTCGATGGCGTGCAGCGCGGCGTCCAGCAGGGCCGGGTGGACGCCGAAGAGCGCGGCGTCGGCGGCGACGCCCTCGGGCAGCGCGACCTCGGCGAACACCTCGCCGTCCCGTCGCCAGGCGGCGCGCAGCCCCTGGAAGGCCGGGCCGTAACCTGCCCCCTCGGTGGCCAGCCGCTCGTAGAGGCCGGTGAGGTCGACAGGCTCGGCGTTGGGCGGCGGCCACTCACCGAGGTCGAAGTCGCCGGACGGGGCGGACGGCGCGAGGAGGCCGGTGGCGTGCCGGGTCCACGGCTCGTCGCCCGTACCGGTCCGCGAGTACAGCGACAGCGGGCGGCGGCCGGAGTCGTCGGCGCCTCCCACGACCGCCTGGAGCGCGACGCCCTCCCTGCCGGGAAGGACCAGCGGGGTCTCCAGGGTGAGTTCCTCGACGGTGTCACAGCCGACCTGGGTTCCCGCGCGGACGGCGAGCTCGACGAAGGCCGTACCCGGCACGATGACGGTGTTCAGGATGGTGTGGTCGGCCAGCCAGGGATGGCTGCTCAGCGAGACACGTCCGGTCAGCACGGCGCCGCCGGACTCGGGCAACGCCACCACCGCGCCGAGGAGGGGGTGCTCGGCGGGTACCTGTCCGAAACCGGACGCGTCGGCGGTGAGGTCGCCGGTCTCCAGCCAGTAGTGGCGGTGCTGGAAGGCGTACGTCGGCAACTCCACCCTGCGTGCCTTCCTCGCACGCGCCACGGCGCCGTCCACGGCGACCGCACCCGTGGCCGTGCCGCTCTCGGCGGTCACCTCGGCGGGAGCGACGGACGCGGCGGTGGCGGCGTCGGTGAAGAACGCCTCCCAGTCAACAGCCACCCCCCGCGTATGCAAAGCGCCCAACGCCGTGACCAACTCCGAAGCCTCGCCACGATCCCGGCGCATCACCGGCACGAACACCGCCCCAGACCCCACCCCCGAACCAACCGCCGCTGGCCCATCGCCGGAAGCACCACCGGAACCGTCGCCGGCCAGGCACTCCTGCCCCATCGCCGACAACACCCCGTCCGGCCCCACCTCCACAAACGTCTCCACCCCCGCAGAAGCCAACACCCCCACCCCATCGGCGAACCGCACCGCACCACGCACCTGCTCCACCCAATACTCCGGCGAACACAACCGCTCCGCCGTAACCTGCTCCCCGGTCAGGGTCGACACGATCGGAATCCGCGGCGGGTCGTAGGTCAGCGACCCCGCCACCGCCCGGAACTCCTCCAGCATCGGGTCCATCAACGGCGAATGGAACGCGTGCGACACCCGCAACCGCTTCGTCCGCACCCCCCGCTCCTCCAAGGCGGCGGCCACCTCCAGCACCGCCTCCTCCACCCCGGAGACCACCACCGACGCGGGACCGTTCACCGCCGCGACCGACACCCGCTCCTCACGCCCGGCCAGCAGCTCGACGACCACCTCCTCGGAGGCCCGCACCGACACCATCGCCCCACCCGCAGGCAACGCCTGCATCAACCGCGCCCGACCCGCCACCAACACACACGCATCCGCCAGCGACAACACCCCCGCCACATGCGCCGCCGCGATCTCCCCGACCGAATGACCAGCCAGCACACCCGGCGCCACTCCCCACGAGGACACCAGCCGGAACAACGCCGTCTCCACCGCGAACAACGCAGGCTGCGCCCACCCCGTCCGATCCAGCAACCCCGCCTGCGCCGACCCAGGCTCGGCGAACAGCACCTCGCGCAACGACCCCTCAAGCAGCGGATCCAGCTCGGCGATCACCTCGTCCAACGCCGCCGCGAACACCGGGAACCGCTCATACAACTCCCGGCCCATCCCGGCCCGCTGACTGCCCTGACCGGTGAACAACACCGCCACCCGGCCATCACCCACCCGACCCCGCACCACACCCGAACCGCCGGCTACCGCCGACAACCCGGCCACCACACTTCCACGGTCCCCGCCCACCACCACCGCACGATGATCGAGGGCGGCACGCGTCGTCGCCAGCGAGTACGCCACATCCAGCAGACCGATCTCCGGCCGCTCCTCGATGTGCCCGGCCAGACGCGCGGCCTGCGCGCCCAACGCCTCCTCGCTGCGCGCCGACACCACGAACGGCAACGGCAACCCTCCGGCGAACTCCGCCACCGGAGTCGGCAGCCCCTCTTCGTCCTCGGTGTCGGTGTCGGTGTCGGTGTCGACGGGGGCGGGCGCGGGGGCCTGCTCGATGATGACGTGGGCGTTGGTACCGCTGATCCCGAAGGCCGACACGCCCGCGCGGCGCGGGTGACCGTTCTCCGGCCACTCGACGGGCTCGGTGAGCAGCGACACCGCACCCGCCGACCAGTCGACGTGGGAGGTGGGCGCGTCCACGTGGAGGGTACGCGGGAGCATGCCGTTGTGGATGGAGAGCACCATCTTGATGACGCCCGCGACCCCGGCGGCGCACTGGGTGTGGCCGATGTTGGACTTGATCGCGCCCAGCCGGAGCGGACGCTCCGGGGAGCGGCCCTCACCGTAGGTGGCGAGCAGCGCCTGGGCCTCGATCGGGTCGCCGAGCGTGGTGCCGGTGCCGTGCGCCTCCACCGCGTCGACGTCTGACGGCGCGAGACGGGAGTTGGTGAGCGCCTGGCGGATGACGCGCTGCTGGGAGGGACCGTTCGGAGCCGACAGGCCGTTGCTGGCACCGTCCTGGTTGACCGCGCTGCCCCGCACCACCGCCAGCACCGGATGACCGTTGCGACGCGCGTCCGACAGCCGCTCCAGGACGACCATGCCGACGCCCTCGGAGAACACCGTGCCGTCCGCGGCGTCCGCGAAGGACTTGACCCGGCTGTCGGGGGCGAGGCCGCGCTGACGGCTGAACTCCACGAAGAGCTCGGGAGTGGAGACCACCGTCACTCCGCCGGCCAGCGCGAGCGTGCTCTCGCCCCTTCGCAGGGAGTCGCAGGCGAGGTGGAGTGCCACCAGCGACGACGAGCAGGCGGTGTCCACCGTGACGGCCGGGCCTTCGAGGCCGAGCACGTAGGCCACCCTGCCGGACATCACCGAACTGGAGTTGCCGGTGAGCAGGTAGCCTTCGACGCCCTCGGGCAGTTTCGCCAGCCCGGTGGCGTATCCGGTGCTCGAAGCTCCGACGAACACGCCGGTGGAGCTGCCCTTGAGCGCGTCGGGGGCGATCCCCGCGCGCTCCAGCACCTCCCAGGACGCCTCAAGAAGCAGCCTCTGCTGCGGGTCGGTGGCGAGGGCCTCGCGCGGCGAGATACCGAAGAAGCCCGCGTCGAACTCGCCCGCGTCGTGCATGAAGCCGCCGCCGCGCGCGTAGCTGGTGCCGTGCCGGGCGGGGTCGGGGTCGAAGAGCCGCTCCAGGTCCCAGCCCCGGTTGGCGGGGAACTCGGAGATGGCCTCCCCGCCCTCGGCCAGCAGCCGCCACAGCGCCTCCGGCGAGTCGATGCCGCCGGGGTAGCGGCAGCTCATGGAGACGATCACGATGGGGTCGTCGTCCGCGGGCGCCGAGACCGGCGCGAGCGGCTCGGCGTGCGCGGCGGAGACTCCTGCTCCGAGCAGTCTGCCCCTGAGGTGCTCGGCCAGGGCCTCGGGGGTCGGGTAGTCGAAGACGAGGGTGGCGGGCAGGCGCAGGCCGGTGGCGCTGTTGAGCCGGTTGCGCAGTTCGATGGCGGTGAGGGAGTCGAAGCCCAGTTCCCTGAAGGCGCGACCCGGCGGCACCGAGTCGGCGTCGGTGTGACCGAGCACGGTGGCGGCCTGCGTACGGACCAGCGAGACGAGCACGCGGTCCCGCTCGGCCTCGGGGAGTCCTTCCAGCTGCCGCCGCAGGGGAGAGCCACCGCCGGACGCGGGGGTGGCGGACGCCGTCACCTCGCGGCGGGCCGGGGCGCGGACGAGTCCTCGCAGCAACGCCGGCGGCGCGGCGGACCCTGCCCGCAGCGCGGTGAGGTCGAGGTGGATCGGCACGAGCAGCGGCTCGTCGAAGGCGCGGGCCGCGTCGAACAGGGCGATCCCCTCCTCGGAGGAGAGGCCTCGGGCACCGGACTGCTCCATGCGCGCGATGTCGGTGTCGTCCAGATGGGCGCTCATGCCGCTGCGCTGGTTCCAGAAACCCCAGGCCAGCGAGAGCCCGGCCAGCCCCTGAGCCCTGCGGTGCGCCGCCAGCGCGTCCAGGAAGACGTTGGCGGCGGCGTAGTTGCCCTGTCCCGCGTCACCGAAGACTCCGGCGGCCGAGGAGAACATCACGAACGCCGACAGGTCCAGGTCACGGGTGAGCTCGTGCAGGTTCCACGCCGCGTCCACCTTCGGCCGCAACACCGCGTCCACCCGCTCGGGAGTCAACGTCTCGATGACACCGTCGTCGAGGACGCCGGCGGTGTGCACCACCCCGGTCAACGGCCGATCCGCGGGAATCCCCGCCAACACAGCCGCCAACCCCTCACGATCGGCCACATCACACGCCACCACACTCACCTGCGCCCCCAA
>NZ_JBEZEZ010000066.1:0-16885 GCF_040649155.1 Streptosporangium sp. NPDC049046
CGGCCACTTAAAACACTTTGAAATTATTGTTTTTTTTTCCGGGGGGGTGGGCGCGGGCCCCCCTGAACCGCGGGGGGGGGGCTCCGGGGCCCCCGCCCCCCCCCCACCGGCTTTTCCCGCACCGCCCCTCCTTCGCCGGCGCGAGGCGCGTCCCAGCGCCCTCGACGCCGGTTTCCTCATGCCCTTGAGGCCGTCGGGGAAGGGCTTCCCCCGCAGCCGACGGAGATCAGGACAGTCGAAAGGGCCCCGTCCATGTGGACGGAGCCCTTTCCTTCGGCTCCTTCGGCGACCGTGTTCCCGACTCTCGGAGCAGGCTTTCCCCGGTGCGGGGCAGCCGGTGGGCGGAGGGTCTAGCGCCTACGGCGCCAGCCGCCTCCACCCCCGCCGGTCCGCGGACCGGCCGAGCCGATCCCGGCCTGGTGCAGCGCCAGGAGCAGGAGTCCGAGAAGCAGGAAGCCTGTCCCGCTGATCGGGCCGAGTCTGGTGTTGATCAGGTCGAGCAGGAATCCAAGGCCGAAAACGACGGCGGCGGCGATTGCGAGCATGGGTCACCTCGTCCCGGCGGAGATGTTCAGGAGCTGCTCCAAGGTCGCGCGGTAGTCACGCAGAGCGGTCCGGAGATCTTCGGTGTCGTTCTTCTCGGTGTTCTTCCAACGCCCCTGGAGCTCGGTCGCCCGGGTCTCCAGCGCGTTCCTGAGGGAACCCGTGACCTCGTCGAGGAGGGAGTCGGCCCGTTCCACCGCGTCACGCGGATCGTCCACGAAACCGGCCTGGACCTCCTGCCAGCGCCGCCGTACGTCGTCGGCGTCCTGGTCGAACAGGGCCCCGGCCGTGGTGGGCGCGGTGGTGGCGGGCGTCTGGCCGGTCCGCTCGGCGTCGGTGAAGCCGGTGCTCTCGTCGAGCACGTCGTCCGGCCGGTCCGCGGTGCTTCCGGGGAGATCGGAGGCGACCGGGGAGTCGTACGCGCCGGTGCCGGTCACCGGCGTACCCGGGGTGGTGGCGGAGGGCTGCGCGTGGGCGAACGGGCTGTCGTTCCTGCCGTCGCCGTCGAGGTCACCCCGTACGCCGTCGTTCGCCACGTCGCGCCGGTCGTCGTCGAGAGAGGTGTCCGATCCGACGGTGGTGTGCCGGTCGTCGCTCGATTCGACGACGAGGACGTCGTCGCGGTCACTGATCAGCGGGTCGCGCGTCCCGGTGTCCGGGTCGAGGGACGAGGCGTTCGTGCGGTCGGCGTCACCGTGGTGCGGCTCCCGGAACTCGGGGGCGACCTCCTCGCCGTGGCGCGGGGTGTTCAGGTCGTCCTCGTCCGCCTTGTGGACCAGCCGGTCCTTGTCCGTGCTGAATCGGTCGTTCATTCGGGTCACCGTCCTTGGGGGTCGCGTCGCGGGGCTCGCTCGGCGTCGTCGATGGTCTCGGGCTGGGTGGAGTCCGGGTGCCGGGCGTCTCGGTCGGCGGGAATCGTGGCGTCCCGGTCGGCGGTCTCGGTCCGCCGGGAGTTCCGGTCGCCGTTGACCGAGGGGTCCGGGGTCGAGGTGCCGGGGGCCTCGAGCAACTCCTCGAACAGGGCGCGGTAGTGGACCATGGCCTGCCGGAGCTCCTCGGTGGAGGCCTCCTTGCGGGCGGCCCGGGTGCTGATCTCGTGAGCCTGCCGGTAGTGGTCGAGGGTGCGGCCGTGCGCGACCGAAAGGTCGGAGAGCCGCTGCTCGAAGTCCTCGGTCGGGTAGCCCCGCTCCGCCATCACGGACGTGACCAGGTGGTCGGCCTCCGTCACCGCGAAGCCGGGAGCGTCCACGAAACGCTCCTGGACCTCCATCCACTTCTTCGCGTAGACCTCGCGCGTCCCGGCGTCCAGGGCGCGGATGTCGAGGGAGCTGAAGCGCTGCTCGCGGGCGATGAGCTCCTGCTCGGCATCGCGCCGGTTCTCACGCTCCTGCACGGTACGTTCGTATTCGGGGCCGAAACGGTCGCGAAGCCGGTGTCGGCGTTGCTGCTGCATCACGAAATAGCCGACTGCAGCGATCGCCACCACCGCGACCACGATGACGGCCACCCAGATCACGGTGGACATGTCTGCCTCCGGTCGTGTAGGCGCTTGTACTCGTGCGCTGCCCTGGGGTCAAGGCTCGAAACCGGTTGCCAACATCTCTGGCGTGCCACTATTTAGACTTGATTTGACGTTTTACCGCGATTTTTCGGGTATTGACCGTTCCTTTGCGGAGTTTCTGATCGTGGCCTCCTTCTCTGGCTTCGGCTGGTTTCCGGTGCTCACCCCTCCGTCCAGCCGAAACCCGGTCGGGACGACGGGCTTTGAACCTGCGACCCCTTGACCCCCAGTCAAGTGCGCTACCAAGCTGCGCTACGTCCCGGTCGCCCATCGCCCTCTCGGGCAGGACGTCATGATCTAGTGATCCTCGATGCCCTCGGAGGGCACGGTGGCCTCAAGAGCCTTCCTGGCCTCGTTCAGCATCCTCTCGACGAGCCAGTCCTCAGGAGAGGCGGGAACCTCCAGGAACCCGCGACTCGGCTCGTACGAGATGTCCATCCCGGAGGCGACCAGCCGCCCGGCCCAGCGCAGCGCCGTGTTCAGCTTCTCGGCCGGGATCACCCGCCCCTGCGCCACGGAGGAGAGATTGCGCAGGTTCGTCGCGGGTCCGGACTGGTTGTGCGCGCGGTCCAGCTTCCACGGGATGGCCCGCGAGTGATCGAGCATCGGCTTCGACAGACCTGCCGCCCGCTTCGCCTGCAAGATCCCCGACTCGCTCACTCCGAACCGCGCGGCCAGCTCCGCGTTCGACAACCCCTGCCCGGCCAGCCGCCGCAACTCCTCCTGGTCGATCAACGCCTTACGCCCCACGGTGCCCCTCGCCCTTCGCGCGATCGCCTGCCCTCGTGGGCGTCGCCGTGTGCGAAGCCCCCTCGATCTGCGCTAAGGTTATGACGTCCCGCCCGAGAGGGCGCAGGACGCAGGACAACCGGGACGTAGCGCAGCTTGGTAGCGCACTTGACTGGGGGTCAAGGGGTCGCAGGTTCAAATCCTGTCGTCCCGACCAGGTTTCAGCTGGTCGGCAAGGGTGTCACTCGGAAGGGTGGCACCCTTTCGCATTGGTGGGTGACTACCGGGCGAAGATCGTTGTGGACTTACGCATCGGCCGCCGACCGTTCAACGGGGGCGGTGCCTTCGCGGGGAGAGACCGACCCCCGTCGAACGAGCGGTCTATCTCCCCGCATTGCCTTCGACTACCCCTACCGCCGAATCTCCGAGATCCTCCACCTGGGCGAAGACCACGCGCGGCAACTCCTGCGACGCGCCCGCGACCACCTTGCCACCGAGCGGCGCCACCAGGTGAGCAGCACCGCCCATCGGCGCCTCGCACAGACGTTCGTCGCCGCCGCGCAGTCCGGCGATCTTGCCGGACTGGAGGAACTGCTCGCCGCCGACGTCGCCCGCCGAATCCGATCAGCGGCGGAACACCCTCGCGAGCGCACCGTAAGTGGAGGCCGGTGTCGCCGCTCTATTGGGCCTGGTCGGTCGGGCGGATGAGGAGGGTGCGCCTGGAGGCGGCCATGTCCCTGGCCGAGGAGTGGCCTCTCGACGTGTGACAACCACCGCGACGAGCTGTCACAGATCGCGACGCCGTCCGGTCTTCCTTGGCGAACCGGATGCCGTAAGAGCGACAGGAGCGTGAGCGTGCCCTCGACCAGGACCACTGTCCGGATCCGGGTCCAGATGAGCTCCCGGCCCGTCGACGAGCCGCATCGCGCGTCGAGCCAGCTCGAGCTCCTCTTCGATCTCACCTTCGTGATCGCGGTCGCGGCCATCACGGCGCAGTTCGCGCACGCCATCGCTGAAGATCACGGCCTGACCGGGCTGGTCCCGTTCCTCCAGGTGTTCTTCGCCATCTGGTGGGCGTGGATGAACTTCACCTGGTTCGCCTCGTCCTACGACACCGACGACGTTCCCTACCGGCTGCTGACCATGGTGCAGATGGCGGGGGTGCTGGTCCTCGCCGTCGGCGTGCCCGCCGCGGTCGGCCACTCCGACTACGGGATCATCACCCTGGGTTACCTCATCATGAGGATCGGGCTTGTCGCCCAATGGCTGAGGGCCGCGTTCGAAGACCCGGTGAGCCGTCGTACGGGGCTCCGCTACGCCGCGGGCATAGGTCTGGTCGAGTTGGGCTGGTTGTTCCGACTCGCTCTCCTGGGGACGGGATTCCTGCCGGCGTCACTCCAGCTGCCGTTCTTCGCCTGCCTGGTCGTCCTGGAGCTGGCGGTGCCGTGGTGGGCGGAGCGAGTCAGGGCAACCACCTGGCACCCGCACCATATCGCCGAGCGCTACGGCCTGTTCACGATCATCCTGCTGGGCGAGAGTGTCCTGGCCGCGAGCAGAGGAGTTGAAGCGGCGCTCGAAGCGGCTCCCCTCGTCGCCATCGCCGGATCCG
Organism: Streptosporangium sp. NPDC049046; assembly: GCF_040649155.1. NCBI lineage: Bacteria > Bacillati > Actinomycetota > Actinomycetes > Streptosporangiales > Streptosporangiaceae > Streptosporangium > Streptosporangium sp. NPDC049046. The sequence goes on from NZ_JBEZEZ010000066.1 coordinate 4,443, forward strand.
GTCTCGTCCTGCTGTTCGCCATGTGGTGGCTGTACTTCCTGGTCAAGGCAGGGGAGGGGCTCAGCGACCGGCGTCATCGGTCGTACTGGTGGGGGTACGGCCACTTCGGCATCTTCGCCGCGCTGGCGGCTCTTGGCGCCGGGCTCGAGGTGGCGGTGGAGCAGAGCGGGCGCCAGGTGGCGGCATCGCCGATGGCGATCGGCTACGCGGTCGCCATCCCGGTCGGGGTGTATCTCATCCTGCTCCGGGTGGTGCATGCGCTGGTCGACGCGGACTCCGTCATCCCCCGCCCTGCCGTGGCAGGGTGCGTCGGCGCCGTCGTGTTGTCGCCGCTCGCGGCGCCCTGGATCGGGGTGGCCGCCGTGGTCGGGCTGATCGCGGCCGCCTGCGTCGCGCTGGTCGCCGTCGCCATCTGGGCGGCCCGTAGCTGAAGGAGCGTCATGTACGCATCAGGAAACAGAATCGCCACGTCCGTCCTGGTCATCGGGACCGGAGGGGCCGATCTGCGCGCGACCGTCGACGCCGCGATCGAGCGCCGCGAGACCCGTGGCTGCCACAACCGCTCCGACGACCCGGAACTCGACCCCGCACTGCAGGTCAACCGGGTGGTTCGGCCCCGGATCGGTGGAGCGGGAGAGCATCCCGCCGATTCCCGCCGAGATCGCGGCGTTCATGCGCGAGGTCTCAACCGTGGGAAAGCTCGTCGAATAGCCGGATCTTGTCACAAATGCCGGGGCTGTCCTGTCTTAGCTGGCGATCGGGCCACACCGCTGAACGGGGGAGGTTGTTGTGACCGCGTTGCCGATGGTCGCCGAGTTCGGCGATGTCGCGGGCTGGACCGCCGGCGCCCGGGATGCGGCTGCTCGATGTGGGCGTGGGAGTCGGCGGGCCGGCGGCCTGGGCCGCCGAAGGGTTCGGGGTCCGGCCAATCCTGATCGAGCCGATGCCGGCCGCCGACCGGCTGATCCACGCGGTCAGCAGGCCGGCTGTACATCCCTTGGAGGAGACATGATCACCCCGAACGGTGAGAACGAGTTCCTGTACGAGCTCCACGTCGAGATCGAGGAGGAGCTGATCATCGCCGAGGCGAGCCATCCGGAAGAGGAGGTGTGGCAGCCGGTCACCGAGTGGCTGTACGACCCGACGGACGTCGAGCGCGAGAAGATCGCTCTGCGGGGGCTGCGCGACGCGGTCAAGGTGCTGGAGGACGGCTCGCGGCCGGGTGACGACGTTGCCTGAGCCGCGGATCGGCACGCTCGGCAGCCTCCGTGAGCACCTGCAGTGGGCGATCGAGTTGGAGCACGCGACGCTGCCGCCGTACTTGACGGCGCTGTACTCGTTGGATCCGGAGCGTAACCCGGCGGCTGTGGAGGTGGTGAGTGGCGTCTTCGTGGAGGAGATGCTGCATCTGGCGCTGGCGGCGAACCTGCTCAACGCGGTCGGCGGCGCGCCGCGCCTGGACATGCCGGGGATGCTGCCGCCGCACCCGCGCAAGTTGCCGCACGGTGATCTGGAGGTGTCGCTGGTGCCGTTCGGTGCGGAGGCGGTGGAGATGTTCCTGCGTCTGGAACAGCCCGCACCGCCCGGCGCGCCACCGGAGGACGACAACTACCAGACGATCGGGCAGTTCTACGCGGCGATCGAGCAGGGGTTGCGCCACCTGTGCGACACGCTCGGCGAGAAGGAGGTGTTCTGCGGCGACCCGGCCCGGCAGGTGAGCGGCGGCCACTTCCGCCACACCGGCGGCAGGCTCGTCGCCGTCACCGACCTCGCCTCCGCGCTGGACGCGCTGAAGGAGATCGTCGAGCAGGGGGAAGGCAACGCCCGCGGCGAGGTCTGGGACGGTGACCAGGACGAGGTCGCCCATTACTACCGCTTCATGGAGCTGAAGCTCGGCCGCCGCTACCGGCGCGGGGACACCCCTGAGTCAGGGCCCACCGGTGAAAAGCTCTCGGTGGATCTCACCGAGGTGTTCTCCATGACGCCCAACCCCGCGGACCGCGCCGCGCAGGAGGAGTTCAACCACACCTACTGCGCGATCCTCCATCTGCTGGAGCTGGCCTTCAACGGCAGCCCGAGGATGCTCGCCGTCGCCACCGGGGAGATGTACGCGCTCAAGGCCCAGGCGCAGGAGCTGATGCGGCGGGGCGGCCTCACCTTCGACTACGTCCCGCCTGAGCTGCGCCGCTGGAGCGCGGGCGACCACCAGCGGATCGTCGTGCTCCGGGACGGGCCGTACGTCGTGTACGGTCGCGTCCCCCTGCGACGCAAGCGGAAGATCGTCTCCGCCGAGCAGAAGAACGCGCTCACCTGGAAGACCGGCGAGCCGCTGGAGACCGAGGAAACCTATGCGCTGTGCCGCTGCGGCCGTTCGGGCGCCAAGCCGTTCTGCGACGGAACTCACGCCGTGATCGATTTCGACGGCACGGAGGCCGCGCCGATGCGGCCCTACCAGGAATTGCAGCACGTGCACGACGGCGTCGGCATCTCCGCGCAGCGGGTGGGCGAGCTGTGCGTGCACGCCGCCTTCTGCATCGGCCGGACCAGACCCATCGCCAAGATGCTCGACGACACCGCCGACAGCGACGTGCGCTCCGCCGTCATGGGCCGCATCGATCACTGCCCCTCCGGCTCCTACAGCTATGCCCTCGAACGCGGCGGCGAGACGATCGAGGCCGACCTCCCGCGCGCCGTCTCGGTGCTGGAGGAGGACGGGCTGGCCGGCGCGCTGTGGGTGACCGGTGGAATCCCCGTCACCCGATCGGACGGCCTACCGCTGGAGACCAGGAACCGGATGACGCTGTGCCGTTGCGGCCACTCCGGCAACAAACCGCTCTGCGACGGTACTCATCGCGAGATCGGCTTCCACGAGTGAACAACCAGAGAGGCAATCCCATGGACCAACCGGTCGTTCTCCTCGTCCACGGCGCCTTCGCCGAGTCGGCCGGCTGGAACCGCGTCATTCAGCGCCTGCGTGGCAATCAGCTCACCACGGTCGCCGGCGCCTCTCACGCGCTCGCGGCCTCCCAGCCCGACGCCGTGACAGCGACTATCCTCGACGCTGTGGACCGCGCGCGAGGCTGACGAACCCCTGCCCAGGCCAACGGGTGAATCGATGTGGGGCACATGAACACGGAATCCCTGAAACAGGCGGGCGCTCTCGATCGGGCGGCGTCCGCTTTCATCGAGCTGCGTCCGCGGCTGTTCGGCATCGCCTACCGGATGCTGGGCAGCGCGGCCGAGGCCGAGGACATCGTCCAGGAGGTGTGGCTGCGCTGGCAGGACACCGACCGCGAGACCATCGAGAACCCGCCGGCCTTCCTGGCGCTGGTCACCACCCGGCTGGCCATCAACCTGGCGCAGTCGGCGCGCATGCGGCGGGAGTCCTACATCGGCCCCTGGCTGCCGGAACCCGTGGACACCAGTCTGGACCCCACTGTCGGCGCCGAACGCGGCGAAGCGCTGGAGCTGGCCTTTCTGCTCCTGCTGGAGAAGCTCAATCCCACCGAGCGCGCCGCTTACGTCCTGCGCGAAGCCTTCGACTACCCCTATCCGCAGATAGCGGAGATCCTGCGGCTCACCCCGGTCAATGTCAGGCAGATCGTGAGCCGCGCCCGCAGGCGCCTGACCGCCGTACGCCACGAGCCCATCGACAGGCTCCAGCACCGGCGCCTTCTGGAGACGTTCCTCGACGCCGCCCAGACAGGAAACGTCGGCGCCTTGGAGAAGCTCTTCGCCTCCGACGTCGTCAGCTCCTCCGACGGCGACGGCATCAGGGGATCGGCCAAGTTCCCCGTGCTGGGCAATGAGCGGGTGGCCAGGTTCGTGGCCGCGTTCTCACCACGGTTCTGGCCGGGCGCCGCCGTCACGTGGGTCGAGATGAACGGGCTGCCAGGCGTGCTCGTCACCCGGGACGGCAGCGGTGTCGCCCTGCTCGCCATCGAGGCCTCCAGGGAGGGGATCCACCACCTGTTGTGGATCCTCAACCCGGCCAAGATCGAGGCCTTCGAGCGGTCTCGCAGCCGCTTTGTCACAACGTAACGGGCTGTCCGGTCTTATCTGCCAACAATGAAGGGGGCGGCAGATCATGACCGAGGCGGGCGCCGAGTCGCTGGCGGAGATGCTCGACGAACGGCAGCACCTGCTCGAGATCGCTCTGTGCATGTTCGGCTCGGACACCACGGCCGACCACGTCGTCCAGGAGACCTATCGCCGCTGGTACGCCCTCGACGAGGAGGAGCGCGCCGCCATCGCGGTGCCGCGCGCCTGGCTGACGCGGACAGCGGGAAGCATCTGCCTGGAGCTCCTCGCCGACCCCGATCCCGACCCCGACCACGTGCCCGGCGGCCGGGTGCCCCGGGCCCAGCCCGTGCCGTACCCGGCCTCGCACCGGGCCGGGTACGGCCCGGAGATGCTCGCCAGGCACGAGCGGGTGGCCCGCCGGTTCGCCGTGGCCTGCCAGGCGGGCGACACCGAGACGCTGCGGGAAGTCCTGGCCGCCGACGCGATCGTCGTCAGCGATGGCGGCGGCAAGGTGCGCGTCGCCGTACGGCCGACTTACGGTGCGGACGCGGTCGCGCGGGTCGTCACGGCGTTGCTGATCGACCAGCCAGGAACCGAGCCGGCCATCGGATCGGTGAACGGCGGGACGGGGCTCGTGCTGCGGCGGGCGGGCAAGGCCGTGGCGGTGGTCAGCGTGAGCGTGGCCGGAGCCGAGGTCACGGCGGTGTGGATCATCCTGAACCCCGACAAACTCCAGCGTTGGCACTGAAGGGCATACCGGCGCACGACCTCAAGGGCCTGGGCGGGCGCCGCTCGCGCGGTGTCCGGTAGGCCGACCGCGGGCTGGGACAGCCTGACCGCCTCCGAGATGCAGATCATCAGGCTCGTCGCCGACGGCGCCACCAACAAGCAGGTCGCCGATCGGCTCTACCTGTCGCCGTACACGGTCAGCACGCACCTCCGGCATGCCTTCACCAAGCTCGGGATCGGCTCGCGCGTCGAGCTCACCAAGCTCCTTCTCGAACACGAGGCCGCCTGTCACAAGTGAGGGGGCTGCCTTGTCTTAGCTGACGATGCGGGCGCACTACAGCGCCCGGAAAGGCAGAAGGGTGCCAACAATGAAGATCGTGGTGATCGGCGGGACCGGGCTCATCGGGTCGAAGCTGGTGAAGAAGCTGGGCGAGCACGGCCACGAGGCCGTGGCCGCGTCGCCGAACACCGGCGTCAACACGCTGACCGGGGAGGGCCTGGCCGAGGTGCTGAAGGGCGCCCAGGTCGTGATCGACGTGTCGAACTCGCCCTCGTTCGAGCGCGAGGCCGTCATGAAGTTCTTCCAGACCTCCACCGGCAACCTGCTGGCGGCCGAGGCGGCCGCGGGGGTGGGCCATCACGTGGCGGTGTCGATCGTGGGGACCGACCGGATGCCGGAGAACGGCTACTTCGCGGCGAAGATCGCTCAGGAGGAGCTGATCGAGAAGTCGGGAATCCCGTTCTCGCTGGTGCACTCCACCCAGTTCTTCGAGTTCACCCGCGGCATCGCCGACGAGGGCACGGTCGACGGCAAGGTGCACATCGCGCCGGTGCTGTTCCAGCCGATCGCGGGCGACGACGTGGCCCAGGCGGTCGGCAGGACCGCGGTGGGGACGCCGCTGAACGGCCGGATCGAGATCGCCGGACCGACCCGGTACAAGATGGACGAGTTCTTCCGCGAGGCGTTGGCCGCCTGGGGTGACACCCGCGAGGTCGTCGTCGACCCGCAGGCACGCTACTTCGGCAGCCTGCTCGGCGAGCGGTCGCTGGTGCCCGCTGACGGCGCGCAGCTCGGCACCATCACCTACAAGGACTGGCTCGACCAGTCCAACGCGAAGTAGGCGGGGCGATGGACAAACCGCGATCGACCGCGTGGCAGACGGCGCTGACCGTGCTGCAAGAGGCGCAGCCTCCGTTCATCCCCGAGGGCGCGCACGCGATGACCGTGGTCATCGAGTACCCGCCTGGAGACCCCGGCGCGCCGCCGCATCGCCACCCGGGCCCCGCCTTCGGCGTCGTCCTCGAGGGCGAGATGCTGATGGAGCTGGAAGGAGAGCCGGAGCGGGTGATCCGCGCCGGCGAGGCGTTCTGGGAGCCGGGGGGCGACGTCATCCACTACCAGGACGGCAACAATCGCGACGATGTCCCGGTACGGTTCACGGTCACCATGCTGTGCGAGCCGGGCAAGCCGATGTTCACGCTGGTGGAAGAGGCCGAGCTGGCCCAGCGCCAGGACCGCCGCGGCCCGCGCCCGTCCTGAACCCCGGCGAAGTATCCGCAGCGTGACGGCACCGGCTGCCGTCACGCTGCCTGACCCCAGGAGCGAACCAGGCCGCCGGCCCACCGGCCGGCGGTCCGATCCGCTGTGGAGGCGGTGAGTGGCGTCTTCGTGGAGGAGATGCTGCATCTGGCGCTGGCGGCGAACCTGCTCAACGCGGTCGGCGGCGCGCCGCGCCTGGACATGCCGGGGATGCTGCCGCCGCACCCGCGCAAGTTGCCGCACGGTGATCTGGAGGTGTCGCTGGTGCCGTTCGGTGCGGAGGCGGTGGAGATGTTCCTGCGTCTGGAACAGCCCGCACCGCCCGGCGCGCCACCGGAGGACGACAACTACGAGAGCGGTGCCACGGGATAGCGCGTCTGGCATCGAGACGTCCATGGTGAAACCGAGGCAGGCACGCATTGAGGTGACCTCGGAAAACAATTCAGACTGATTGTGCCGCGGGCTTGACGTGATGTGACGAGCGTCATGTCACAAGCCGCCTGCCGCACTTTGTCTCTGTAGTGACGGTCCATGAGTTACCTCCGCGCCAAGGGCGCGACGGACATCGATTCGAGAGACGATGCGGGAGAAGAAATGCTCATCAAGAAGAGGTTGTTCATCGCGCTGGTGACGCTGGTCGCCTGTGCCGCCGCCCCTGGTGGAATGACGGCGCCTGCACCGGCTTCGGCCGACGACGGTGACGCCTCGATCAGTTCCTGGGGTTTTCCCGGTGAGGGATCCGACTGGCAGCCGGTGACCTATGCCGGTGGGCAGATCACCAGCAGGTCCACTCCGGGAGAGGCACGCGACAACCGTGGCAACATCCTGCACGCCTGGCGCGGCGCGGACAACGACTCCATCTGGATCTCGTTGAACAACGGGCCGGCGTACTCACTGCCCAACGCGCAGACGTGGACTCCTCCGAGGGTGATCTGGACCGACGACGGGGGGCGCGGAAACTTCCGGATCTTCCACACCGGTACCGAGGGCCACGTCTACCAGCACCGCGTCCAGCTCAGCGCGAGCTACCAACTGCCCGGCACTCTGCCCAGCTGGACCAAGATCCCCAACGACACGCGCACCACCAACACCGAGCCCGTGGCGGTTGCCGCGCTTCCCGACAACTCTTTCATGCTCGCCTGGAACAGCCAGTCCACCGATGACATCTGGACGATGTACTACAACGGCGAAACCGCGACCTACAGCGCGCCCAGTATCGTGCCGGGTGCGCAGAGCAAGGACGCGCCGGGACTGGCCGCCCAGGTGGACACCAACAACGACCCCGCTCCCTGGAACCAGGTCGTTCTCGCCTTCACGGGCACCAATAACTACGTGTACATGTCGCGGCAGCGGTACGGGACCGGCAACTGGACGAATCCGTTCCGGGTTTATGCGACAGGAACCCCCGGCTACACGAGGAATGGCCCGTCCGTCGCGCTCTCCCGAAGCGGTTACGGCGTCATCACCATTACCGAGGACCGCGACAACACCATCGGCAGTTACATGATCTCGCGCGACGGTGGGTGGAGCGGTTATTACGAGGAGAACAGCTTCGCACTCTCCCCGGGCAGAACTCCGCTGGCCGTGGTAGCCGGTACCGATGTCTATTACGTCATCAACGGTTCAGCCGGTGGCAAGAGCGGCGTGCTGTGGAAGAAGGTCTACGACTTCGCGGCGATGCCCACGCCGTCGGCCCCGCAGTGGTGAAGCCGGTAAACGCTTAGCCGGACGGCGCCATCGTCTCCGACGCCCGACGCCCGACTCCCGGCGTCCTACTCAGAAAGAGATCACGTGAGACTGGTTCGACCAGCGGCGGCCGTGTTATCCGGGTTATCCGGCCTGCTGCTCTCGTTGTCGTCGCCGGGCATCGCCCCGGCGGCGTCCACTTCCCCGACGCCCTTGACCGCGGCTGCAACGGCGGAAGACTCGCCGTCGGCCGGACCGGGAGCGTCCGGCCCGGACCTGAGTGTCACCAACCGCACAGCCCCGACGGCCGGTCTACCGGACTGGTCACGCGCAGGATACCGAGGCGGCCAGAAGCTGCCCGAGGGCGATACGGATCTGACCGACGACGCCTCCTGCCGTATCTCGCCGGAAAAGCTTGCTTCCTCCTACGGGGTGACGGCGGACGACGGGGCCGACGACACCGCCGGACTGCAGAAGGCGATCGACCACATCAAGAGCGTCTGCTCGCCGAACGCCAACTTCAACCGGCTCTCGCTCATCGAGCTGCCTTCCGGCCGGCTCGACATCACCCAGCAGATCTACGTTGACGCCGGATTCCTGATCGTACGGGGCAAGGGGGCTGGCGACGGCGGCACCCGGCTGGTGTTCAGACCCGGCCTCCGGACCCGCTACGACCAGGTGATCAACGGTCGGTGGGACCAGGAGAGCATGATTGCCGGCACCGCCCCCGACATCGGCAACGGTGGCTGGATCTGGCCTGGGCGAGGCATGTTCCGGGTCCAGACCCGAGAGGTGGCGGCCCGGTACAAGGATGACTGGGAGCTGGCGTCGAGCCTGCCCATGCGCAAGGACCTCTATGAGGGCAGCATCAACCAGCACTGGGCCTCCGGCTTCAAGGTGGCCGCGGCGGACGGGGACCCGGGCTTCTCGGCACGGGCGGGAAACCCGGTCGTGCGGCTGGACGCGAAAGCCGACATGACGAAGTTCAAGCCGGGCGGCTATGTCTGGGTGGGCGCGGCCAACAGCCGGAAGTTCTACGCGCAGCAGGGCATCACCGACCAGAGCATGATCGAGGCGCTCCACATGCGGCAGGAGATGTTCCGGCTCAGCCGCATGGACGCCACGGCCAAGACGATCACGCTGGACCGGCCGCTGGAGTGGGACCTGCCGGTCAACTCCGAATCGGACGGCTCCGAACCGCTGAACGGCAACGGCACCCCGTACGCCAGCAAGGTCACGCCGCTGAAGGTGGTCGAGGGTGTCGGGTTCGAGGACTTCGCCTTCACCCAGGACATGAACGGCCTGCCGAAGATCGGTGGCCAGGAGACGTACTCGCTGACTCCCGAGCAGGCCGTGCACAACTACGGCAACATGGCGCCCGAGTACGCCATGCACGGCATCGTGTTCAAGTGGGCGGCCAACAGTTGGGCGCGCGGGCTGAAAGCCACGATGACCGGCTCACACCCGATCGTCACCGAGGTGGCGCGTAACCTGCAGATCGAGCGCAACAGCTTCGACGGCGCCTGGAACAAGGGCAAGGGCGGCAACGGCTACCTGCGCGGCAGTCGCGTATGGGACTCGCTGTGGGCGCACAACCTCAGCCGCAACCTGCGCCACTTCACCTTCCAGTGGTCGGCCGGCGGCAACGTCGCCTTCCGCAACGACCTCGACTCCGACCTGAACCTGCACGGCGGCTGGGAGCACGACAACCTGTTCGAGCAGAACACGGTGCGAGTCCCCTATGAGCACCGCTCGGCCAACTGCTCGGCCAACTGCGGTGGTGAGGGCGGCGAGATCGACGAGGGCACCTGGTATCCGATCTGGTGGGCGGCCGGCCCCAAGGCGGGCAAGTGGGCCGGCTCCTCCGGGCCGCAGAACGTCTTCTACAACAACACGCTGAGCAAGCAGACCACCGCGGGCGGGCCGTTCGAACCGTACAGGCCGTACGGCGCCCAGGTCGGTACCGCCTTCCAGTTCGGATCGGACGACTCCGACCCGCGCACGTTTCTGCCCCTGCGCCAGAACGGGCAGGCGATCACGGACTGGACCGAACGAGAGACCCTGAACTACCAGGGCAATGGAGTGGCCACCCTCGACGTGGGGAATCGGCACTCACTGTTCCTCCGCGACACCGGCGGCGAAATTCCCCCACGTGACCCAGAGTTCGTCGAGATCAAGGCGGCCACCTGGAACATGGCCGGCGCGTCCTCGCAACAACATGGCGACAGGTACGCGACCGCACTGCCCTCGCTGCATACGCAGGAGAATCCTCCCAGGGAGAACGACATCCTGGCCCTACAGGAAACCGGCTATCCCGCCGACCGGCACTATTGGGCCGAAGATGCCATCGCGCAGACCGACTACGTCAAGAGGATGCGGGACGGCAGTACGAACGCGCCTCCCGTCCAGGAGATCTGGCTCAGCCGAACCAGTGGAGGCCGCAGAGGAGGTTACCTCTACTGGCTGAACACGAACGTCGACACCGGCTCCGGCAACCCGGAAAAGATCAATCTGGCGGTCTGGACTCGGAGAAGTGTCCAGCGGAACGAGATATTCGTCGTCCCCGGAGCGACCCGGAACGGCGTGCACGAGGGCAAGTCCCGTCCCGCGCTCGGCGTCAACTATTGCGGTGTCGTCTACTTCACCTGGCATGGGGCGGCACAAGGCGGAACGGACAACGCCACGATGCTGAGGAACATCAAGAGTCGTATGGAGAACGCCGGCCCGAACGGGCAGCCGCTGCGCTGGGTGGTCCTCGGCGACTTCAACATGGAGGTTTATGGACAGGCAGGATTGATAAACGCCCTCGGCAGTGACTCCCATCAGTTCGACATACTGTCCTCGAGCGGGCCGACCCGCCCCGTCACGGGACGCACCATTGACTACGCCGTCACGCAGAACAGCGTCACCCCGGTGCTCTACAGGGGTTACGGGTTCGGGACGCCGATAACCGACTTCGAACTATCGGACCACCGTCCCGTCGAATACGACTTCTCCTATCCCACCGACGATCAGAGATGCACGACGTCCAAGCCGGCACAGCGGGCGAAGGCCATTCCGCGAACAACGCAGAATCTCAGAAGCGCATCCAGCACCCGCTCTCCCTACCCTTCGGGTGCGGGGACACAGCCCGGCAGTAGTCGCCTCAAGACCAGGATGTTCGCCCGCTCCGAGCAGAGCGCGCACAATTTCCGCTTCCTGGCCGCCGCCGACCACCCAGGTCACTACCGCGTGCTGCACAGCGTCACGCGTACCTATCTGGGCCAGGACTCCGCCCGTGCCGACGCGCCGGCGGTTCTCCAAGGCTCTGACGAGGGCGACTCCCAGCTCTGGCGATTGCTGGACATGGGTGACGGTACATGGATCTTGCTGAACAAGGCCACCGGTCAGGCGTTGACCGTCCTGGATCGCGCGGACGGCGAAGAACTGGTGGGTCGTGATCTCGTCGACGAATTCGACCCCGAGCAACGCTGGTTCCTTCAGGACGCCGAGAACGAGGCGCTGGACGTCGACGAGATCGTCACCGGCGCAGGCTCGGCCATGACCGTGCAGGACTCCGATCCGGAGCCGGGCACCCCGGTGGTGCTCGAACCCGACAGCGGCGATCCCGAAGAAGAATTTCTGCCCATATACGCTGACAAGACCGAGGATTTCTACTGCTACTACCTCGTCCACAAGGGACTGTACGTCAATTCAACGGCCACCGATCCCGCGGTTGGCGATGGCAACCGGCTCACGCTGAACGAATTCCGCGCCAATGACGGCGGCTACGTGTTCTGCACCCCTCTTGCCGACAGGCACGCATCGCAGCCGACGGCGGTGGGCCAGTACGACGCGCAGGCCCGCTTCCTCAATCTCGGCGCCATCGGCCCGGGTTTGCTGGCTCTGAGCTCGTCCTACGGGCTCACGTGGAACTGGAAAGCACTCCAGAGCTGATCGCCGGCCCCGTTCTCCGGGGTCTGTCCAGTGAACTGCTCACGGAACGGGCGCGCGTAATAGGTGTAGATGTAGCTGAATATGAGCAGGGGGAGACTGTGAGTGCTGCGGCAGCAGCGAGTGTGTCCAGGTTCAAAACCATCTCCTGAACTGATTTACGGATGGCAGGCGGGCTGGGTGCTATCTGCTACAGCCCTGGTCATGCCATGTTTCAGGGTGCTAGCGGGCGTGCTTCCGGAAGCACGCTCCATGCCTATCCTGGCAGGCGTGGCGACGCCGTCCCTCCGAAGCACACGCCGCCACGCCCGTCTCTACCGGGCCTTCCCGGACAGCAGCACCGTCCAGGTTGCCCGAGCCTCAGCGATCGACCAGCGGTGACTTTCGTCCACCCGGTGGCCGCCCCCGCGCTGGGAGGGGGCGCGGGGTGCGTCGCGCGTGTTGACGACGCGCGAACGGTGACCCCGTGGCGACGGCCGAATACTGACCCCCTTGTAGTCACTCTGGAGGGTGATCAAGGTGGAGGACTGGG
>NZ_JBEZEZ010000067.1:0-16274 GCF_040649155.1 Streptosporangium sp. NPDC049046
GGGTACTGGTGTGAGAACCTGCGGCGCACGGTGGGCTTCGCTCCGGCGGTCGGGCAGTTGCTGGAGCAGCGGTATCGGGTGTTCGTCGAGGTGAGCTCGCATCCGGTGCTGACGGTCGGGGTCGGCGAGTGCGTGGACGCGGCCGAGGTGGAGGCCGTGATCGCCGGGACGCTGCGCCGTGACGAGGGCGGCCTGGAGCGGGTGCTGACGTCGGCGGCCGAGCTGTTCGTCCGTGGCGTGACGGTCGACTGGCAGCAGGTGCTGACCGGCGGCCGCCGGGTGGATCTGCCCACCTACGCCTTCCAGCATGAGCGGTTCTGGCCGGTGGGAGCGGGTTCCCAGGTGGGGAATGTGGCCGCGGCGGGGCTGGCGGTGGCGGGGCATCCGCTGCTGGGCGCCGCCGTGGGCCTGGCCGACTCCAACGGTGTGCTGCTGACCGGGCGGTTGTCGCTCTCGTCGCATCCGTGGCTGGCCGATCACGCGGTGGCCGGGACGGTGATCTTCCCGGGTACCGGTTTCCTTGAGCTGGCGGTGCGTGCCGGTGACCAGGTCGGGTGTGACCTGGTGGAGGAGCTCACTCTGACGGCGCCGCTGGTGCTGGGTGAGACCGATGCCGTCGCGGTGCAGGTGTGGGTGGGGGCCGCGCAGGAGACGGGTCACCGGAGCGTGAACGTCTACGCCCGGTCGGCGCAGGCCGCCGACGACGTGCCGTGGGTGCGGCACGCCACCGGCACGCTGGCCGTCGGCGCCCCGGCCACCGGTGCTCCCGATGCCGGGCCGTTCGACGCGACGGTCTGGCCTCCGGCCGGCGCGACCGCGATCGGGCTGGACGGGGCGTACGAAGGGCTGGCCGCGGGCGGGTTCGAGTACGGCCCGGTGTTCCAGGGGCTGCGGGCGGCCTGGCGTGGTGCCGATGGTGAGGTGTTCGCCGAGGTCGCGCTGCCCGAGCAGACGGCGTCGAGCGCGGGTTCGTTCGGGGTGCATCCGGCGCTGCTGGACGCGGCGCTGCACGCGGTGCCGTTCGTCGGGCTGGAGCCGGTCGAGGGCGGCCGGTTGCCGTTCTCCTGGGGGCAGGTGAACCTGCAGGCCACCGGAGCGGCGATGCTGCGCGTGCGACTGCTCCGGACGGGTGATGACGCCGTGTCGCTGACGGCGGTGGACGCCGCGGGCGAGCCGGTGCTGTCGGCGCGGTCGCTGGTGCTGCGCCCGTTCACGCCTGATCAGCTCGCCGTCGGCGGCGGTCAGGTGGCGGAGCGGGATGGGCTGTTCCGGCTGGACTGGACGCCGCTTTCCGAGATTTCGGTGGCTGACCCTGCGCCGGTGGCGGTGGTCGGTTTCTCCGGGTTCGAGCCGGACGCCCTGGGCCTCGTGGCGATGTGGGAGTCGGCCGGGCACTCGGTGCCGGTTCACCGTGATCTGCCGGCGCTGGGCGAGGCGGGGCCGGTGCCGGGGACGGTGCTGGCCGAGGTGGTGGCCGATTCCGCCGGGGACGCGGTGGCCTCGGCGCGTGCGGTGACGGCCGGGGTGCTGGCTCTGTTGCAGGGGTGGCTGGCCGACGAGCGGTTCGGCGATTCGCGTCTGGTGTTCGTCACCCGGGGCGCGGTCGCGGCCGGTGACGATGAGACGGTCTCCGATCTGGCGGCAGCTGCCGTATGGGGCCTGGTGCGTAGTGCGCAGTCGGAGAACCCGGGCCGGTTCGCGCTGGTCGATCTGCGCCATGGTGAGTACGGAGACGAGTATCCGGACCCGGCTGCGGATGAGACCTCGCCCGATGCGCCGAGGGTTGCGCTTCCCGTGCTTCCCGCACTGCTGAGCGGGGTGCTGGCTTCCGGTGAGCCGCAGGTGGCGGTGCGCGAGGGTGGGGTGCGGGTGCCGAGGTTGGCGTCGCTGACCTCGGGTGCGGGCCTGTTGCCTCCGTCGGGTACGCCGTGGCGGTTGGGCAGCCGGGCCAAGGGCAGCCTGGACGCGTTGGAGTTGCTGCCGTTCCCGCAGGCGAGCGAGCCGTTGGAGGCAGGGCAGGTTCGGCTGGCGGTGCGTGCGGCGGGGGTGAACTTCCGTGACCTGCTGGACGGGTTGAACGCGCTGGGCTGGTTCCAGGACAAGGTCGGCCTGATGGGTGGCGAGGCCGCCGGTGTGGTGGTCGAGGTCGGTCCCGGGGTGGAGGACCTGCGCGTGGGTGACCGCGTGGTCGGCCTCACCGAGGGCGGTTTCGGCCCGGTGGTGGTCACCGGTGCCGGCGGGGTGACCAGGATCCCCGACGGGGTCTCCTTCGAGGAGGCCGCGACGATCCCGGTCTCGTTCCTCACCACCTACTACGGGCTGATGGATCTGGCCGGGTTGCGCGAGGGCGAGTCGCTGCTGGTGCACGCGGGCACCGGTGGGACCGGGATGGCGGCGATCCAGCTGGCGCAGCGGCTGGGGGTGGAGGTGTTCGCGACCGCGAGTCCGGCGAAGTGGGATGTGCTGCGGTCGATGGGCATCCCGGATGATCACATCGCCTCCTCGCGCACCTTGGAGTTCGAGGAGCGTTTCCGCGCGGTGTGCGGTGAGCGGGGTATCGATGTGGTGCTCAACTCGTTGACGGGTGAGTTCATCGACGCCTCGGCGCGCCTGCTGCGTCCTGGTGGCCGGTTCGTGGAGATGGGCAAGCTCGACATCCGTGACCAGGAGCAGTTCCCCGGCCTGGAGTACCACTGGTTCGACGTGCTGGACGCCGGGCCCGAGCGGTTGCGGCAGATCCTGGCCGAGTTGATGGAGTTGTTCGCGGCGGGTGAGTTGCGGCCGTTGCCGGTGACGGCGTGGGATGTGCGGCGGGGCCGGGAGGCGTTCCGGTTCATGAGCCAGGCCAGGCACACCGGCAAGCTTGTGCTGACGATGCCCCGGGTCTGGGACGCGCAGGGCACGGTGTTGATCACTGGCGGTACGGGTGGTCTGGGTGCGGAGGTGGCCCGGCATCTGGTGGCCGAGCACGGGATGCGTCATCTGCTGCTGGTCAGCCGCCGGGGTCTGGAGGCTCCGGGTGCGGTGGAGTTGCAGGCGGAGTTGATCGCGCACGGGGTCGAGGTCACGGTCGCCGCGTGCGACATGGCCGACCGGGACGCGGTGGCCGGTCTGCTGGCCGGGGTGTCGGAGGAGCATCCGCTGACCGCGGTGATCCACGCGGCCGGTGTGCTGGACGACGGCACGATCGCCTCGCTCACGCCGGAGCGGCTGGATGCGGTGCTGCGGCCGAAGGTCGACGCGGCGTGGCATCTGCACGAGCTGACCGAGGGCATGGATCTGGCCGGGTTCGTGGTGTTCTCCTCGCTCGCCGGGCTGATGGGCGGCGCGGGTCAGGGCAACTACGCGGCGGCGAACGCCTGGCTGGACGCGTTGATGGCGCGGCGCCGGGCGCAGGGACTGCCGGGGCTGTCGCTGGCCTGGGGTTTGTGGGCGCAGGCCACCGGGATGACCGGGGCCATGTCGCAGGCCGACGTGCAGCGGATGACCGCCGCCGGGCTGCCGCCGATCACCACCGAGCAGGGGCTGGAGCTGTTCGACGCCGCCATCGACTCGGATGCGCCGCTGGTGGTCCCGGTGCGGCTGAACGTACCGGCGATGCCCGCTCAGCTGGTGCCGCCGCTGCTGCGCGGCCTGGTGCGCGGCACCCGCCGTACGGCGGCATCGGCGCCCGTCCTGGGTGAGGGCACCCTGTTGCGGCAGTTGGCCGGGTTGACGCAGGCCGAGCGGACCCGGTTCGTGACCGACCTGGTCCGCACCCAGGCCGCGGCCGTCCTCGGGTACCCCTCGCTGGAGGCGGTGGACGTCAGGCGGGAGTTCCGCGAGCTGGGCTTCGACTCGCTGACCGCGATCGAACTGCGCAACCGCCTCAACACCGCCACCGGGCTGCGGCTGCCCTCCACCCTCGTCTTCGACTACCCCACCCCCACCGCGCTGGGAGAGTATCTGCTGAGCGAGGTGCTCGGCGCGCACGGCGACGCCATCCTGCCGGTGGCCACGGTCTCGGTCGGAGACGACCCGATCGCGATCGTCTCGATGGCCTGCCGCTACCCCGGAGGGGTGAACTCCCCGGACGACCTGTGGCGGCTGGTCATCGAGGGACAGGACGCCATCACCCCGCTGCCGACCGACAGAGGCTGGCAGACCCACGGTGACATCGACCTGAAGGGCGGATTCGTCTTCGACGCGCCCGAGTTCGACGCGGAGTTCTTCCGGATCTCGCCACGTGAGGCGCTCGCGATGGACCCGCAGCAGCGGCTGCTGCTGGAGGCGGCCTGGGAGGTCCTGGAGAACGCGGGCATCGACCCGGACTCGTTGCGCGGCAGCGACACCGGCGTCTTCATCGGTTCCGTCGGCTCGGGCTACATGCCGGGGGAGGAGTCTCGCGGTCACATCATGACCGGGCAGCTGGCCAGTGTGGCCTCCGGCCGGATCTCCTACACCCTGGGCCTGGAGGGTCCGGCGGTGACGGTGGACACCGCGTGCTCGTCGTCGCTGGTGACCATCCACATGGCGGCACAGGCCCTGCGCAACGGGGAATGCTCGCTCGCGGTGGCCGGTGGCGTCACCGTCATATCGACGCTCGCGGCGTTCGGAGAGCTCGGTGAGCAGGGCGGCCTCGCACCGGACGCCCGCTGCAAGGCGTTCTCCGACTCGGCGAACGGCATCGGATGGTCCGAGGGCGTCGGCCTGGTGATGCTGGAGCGGCTGTCGGACGCCCAGCGTAACGGCCACCAGGTGCTCGCGATCGTTCGCGGGTCGGCGATCAACCAGGACGGCGCGTCCAACGGTCTGACCGCGCCGAACGGCCCCTCGCAGCGGCGGGTGATCCGCAAGGCCCTGGCCGTCGCCGGGCTGTCCGCCGACGAGGTGGACGCGGTCGAGGCGCACGGCACCGGCACCGCCCTGGGCGACCCGATCGAGGCGCAGGCGCTGCTGGCGACGTACGGCCAGGACCGGCCGGAGGATCGGCCGCTGCTGCTGGGTTCGGTGAAGTCGAACATCGGGCACACCCAGGCCGCCGCGGGCGTCGCAGGTGTGATCAAGATGGTGATGGCCCTGCGGCACGGCATGCTGCCCCGGACGCTGCACGTGGACGAGCCGTCCTCGCACGTGGACTGGGCCTCGGGCGCGGTGGAGCTGCTGACCGAGCCGGTCGAGTGGCCGCGGAACGGTCACCCCCGCCGGGCGGCGGTGTCGTCGTTCGGCATCAGCGGCACCAACGCCCACATGATCCTTGAGCAGGGACCCGAGGCGGCGGAGCCGGCGGCCGAGGAGCCCGCCGGACCGGCGGGCGGCGTACTGCCCTGGGTGATCTCGGCTCGTACGGCCGACGCGGTACGGGCGCAGGCCGGGCGGTTGGCGGCGCACGTTCGGGCCAGGGGCGAGCTCGACCCGGTGGACGTGGGCTCGTCGCTGGTGTCGTCGCGGTCGATGTTCGACCACCGCGCGGTGGTGGTCGGGGGCGACCGGGAGGAGTTGCTGGCAGGGCTGGCGGCGGTCGTCTCCGGAGACTCCACGGCGGGCGTGGTGCGCGGCGCGGCGGACGTGAACGGCCTGACGGTGTGGGTGTTCCCCGGTCAGGGGGCGCAGTGGGCGGGCATGGGCGCCGCCCTGCTGGAGGAGTCGGCGGTGTTCGCGGCTCGGATGGCCGAGTGCGCGGCGGCGCTGGAGCCGTTCGTCGACTGGTCGCTGCTGGAGGTGATCCGGCAGAGCGAAGGGGCTCCGTCACTGGAGCGGGCAGACGTGGTCCAGCCGGTCTCGTTCGCGGTGATGGTGTCGCTGGCGGCGGTGTGGGAGTCACTGGGGGTTCACCCGGACGCCGTGGTGGGCCATTCGCAGGGCGAGATCGCGGCGGCGGTGGTGGCCGGTGGCCTGTCGTTGCAGGACGGCGCCCGGGTGGTGGCGCTGCGCAGCCGCCTGATCGCCGAGCGGCTGTCCGGGCACGGGGTGATGCTGTCGGTGATGGCGCCGGTGGAGCAGGTGCGTGCGGCGCTCGCCGAGGACGACCTGCTGGACCGGATCTCGATCGCCGCGGTCAACGGGCCCAGGGTGGTCACCGTCGCCGGCGACGGAGAGGCCATGCGGGTGCTGGAGCGGCGCCTGTCGGCCGGAGGCGTCATGCGCTGGCAGCTGGCCGGCGCGGACTTCGCCGCGCACTCGCCCCAGGTCGAGCGGTTCCGTGACGACCTGCTGGCGGACCTGGCGGAGGTGGCGCCGCGTGCGGCGCGGGTGGCGATGCTGTCGACGGCGACCGGGCGGTGGCTGGACGGCACGGAGCTGGACGCCGGCTACTGGTACGAGAACGTGCGGCGGACGGTGGAGTTCGCCCCGGCGGTCGAGCGGCTGCTGGAAGAGCGGTACCGGGTGTTCGTCGAGGTCGGCCCGCACCCGCTGCTGACGCTGGGAATCGAGCAGGCCGTGGACGCGGCGGGAGTGGCCGCGGTGGTCGCCGGGACGCTGCGCCGCGACGAGGGCGGCCTGGACAGGGTGCTGGTCTCGGCGGCCGAGCTGTTCGTGCGCGGCGTGACGGTGGACTGGCAGCAGGTGCTGACCGGCGGCCGGCGGGTCGACCTGCCGACCTACGCCTTCCAGCATCGGCGTTACTGGCCCAGCGGGGTGCGGATCGCCGACGCCCGAGGGCTCGGCCTCGTCGCGGCCGGGCATCCGCTGCTGGGCGCCGCGGTCGGGCTCGCCGACTCCGACGGCGCGCTGCTCACCGGCCTGATGTCGGTGCGCGCGCACCCCTGGCTCGCCGACCACGCGGTGGCCGACACGGCGCTGTTCGCCGGCACCGGCTTCCTCGAACTGGCGATCAGGGCGGCGGACCAGGTCGGCTGCGACCGGGTGGAGGAGCTCACCCTGGCCGCCCCGCTGGTGCTCACCCGGGACGGCGCCGTCGCCGTCCAGGTGGTGGTGAGCGCGTCCGACGAGACGGGCCGCAGGAACATCGCGATCTACGCGCGGCTCGCCGACGCACCGGACCAGCCCTGGGTGCGGCACGCGGCCGGTGTGCTGGGGGTCGGAGCACGTACGGCGCGGTTCGACACGGCCGTCTGGCCGCCCGAGGGCGCGGCGCCCATCGCGCTGGACGGGCTGTACGACGATCTGGCCGAGGGCGGCGTGGTCTACGGACCCACCTTCAAGGGACTGCGGGCGGCCTGGCAGCGCGACGGGGAGATCTTCGCCGAGGTCGAGGTGCCGGAGGAGGTCGGCGACGTCGGTCTGTTCGGCCTGCATCCCGCGCTGCTGGACGCGGCGTTGCAGCCCGCCTCGTTCATGGATCTGACGGAGCCGGGCCAGGGGCGGCTGCTGTTCTCCTGGAGCGGCGTCTGCCTGCACGCCAACGGCGCTTCGGCGTTGCGGGTGCGGCTGGTCAAGACCGGAGGCGGTTCGGTGTCGCTGGCGGCGGTGGACGCCGAGGGCGCGCCGGTGCTGACGGCGGAGTCGCTGGTGTTCCGGCCGGTGTCCGCGGACCAGATGCTCGCCTCCGGCGGCCAGGGACCGGAGCGGGACGCGCTGTTCACCCTGGAGTGGGTGGTCGCGCCCACGGTCGTCTCTCCGACGGACGCGGTGGCCGGCCTGGACTGTGTCGAGCTGGACTGGTCGGAACCGGGCCGTCCGGAGCTGAGCGAACTGCGCTGGGCCGAGCCGGGTCAGGCCGAGCCCGGGGCACTGGACCGGGTGCCGGACGTCGTGACCGTCGAGATCGGCTCGCCCGCCGAGGCGGCCGGGGCGTCGGCGGCACGGGAGCTGACCGGCCGGGTGCTGGAACTGCTGAGGCAGTGGCTGGCCGACGACCGGTTCAGCGAGTCGAGGTTGGTGCTGGTCACCCGAGGTGCGGTCGACGGCGGGGAGGACGAGATCGTCACGGATCCGGCGGCGGCCGCGGTCTGGGGCCTCGTACGCGTCGCGCAGGCCGAGAATCCCGGACGCTTCGTACTGGTCGACGTGGACGAGCAGGAGACCGGGCTGTCGGCACTGCCCGAGGCGCTGGCCTGCGGCGAGCCCCAGATGGCGATTCGCGAACACGTGGTCCGCGTTCCCCGGCTGGTCCGCCTGACCCCGGGGGAGGACGGCGCGCGACGGCCGGACCTCGAAGGCACCGTGCTGATCACGGGCGGTACGGGTGGTCTGGGAAGCAACCTGGCCCGGCATCTGGTGGCCGAGCACGGGGTCCGGCACCTGCTGCTGACCAGCAGAAGAGGGCTGGACGCTCCGGGCGCGGTGGAGTTGCAGGCGGAGCTGATCGCGCACGGGGTCGAGGTCACCGTCGTCGCCTGCGACCTGGCCGACCGTGACCAGGTGGCGGAACTGCTCGCCGGCGTGCCGGCGGAGCACCCGCTCACCGCGGTCGTGCACACCGCGGGCGTCCGTGACGACGGCATGATCCCGTCACTGGACGCGCGGCGGCTGGCCAACGTGTTCGGGCCCAAGGTCGACGGCGCCTGGCACCTGCACGAGCTCACCCGGGACCTCGACCTGACCGCCTTCGTCATGTACTCCTCGATGGCCGGGCTGGTCGGCGGCGCGGGACTGGGCGGTTACGCGGCGGCCAACGCCTACCTGGACGCCCTCGCCCAGCATCGCCGGGCCCAGGGCATGGCGGGCCTGTCCCTGGTGTGGGGGCCGTGGGCGGCGGACGCCGGTATGGCCGGAGAGCTCTCCGAGACGGACCTGCGCCGGCTGACGGCCGCGGGATTCCAGCTCTTCTCCTTCGCCGAGGGGCTGGCGCTGTTCGACGCGGTCCTGGGCTGCGACACGCCGGTGGTCGCGCCGGTCCGGCTCAACCTGCCGGCGCTGCGGGCGTTCGGTGAGGTGCCGCCGCTGCTGCGCTCGCTGGTGCGGGGCACCCGCCGTACGGCGGCGGCCCCGGTGTCGGGCGCGGACGGGGCGCTGCTGCGGCAGCTGGCCGGGCTGCCCCCCGCCGACCGCGGCCGGCTGGTGACCGAGCTGGTCCGAGCCCAGGCCGCCACGGCGCTGGGACACGACTCTCCGCAGATGGTGGAGGTGCGGCGGGAGTTCCGTGAGCTGGGCTTCGACTCCCTCACCGCCGTCGAACTGCGCAACCGGCTCAACGCCGCCACCGGGCTGCGGCTGCCCGCCACCCTGGTGTTCGACTACCCGACCCCCGTGGTGCTGGCGGAGTTCCTGCTCGCCGAACTGCTGGGTGAGCACGGTGACGTCGTCGTTCCGACGGCGATCGCGTCGGTGGCCGACGACCCGATCGTGATCGTGTCGATGGCCTGCCGCTATCCGGGTGAGGTGCGCTCTCCCGAGGATCTGTGGCGGCTCGTCACCGAGGGGCGCGACGCCATCTCCCCGCTGCCGGTCGACCGGGGCTGGCAGGTGAACGGCGAGCTGGACTTCCACGGCGGCTTCATGTCCGACGCCGCGGACTTCGACGCCGGCTTCTTCGGGATCTCGCCGCGTGAGGCCCTGGGGATGGACCCGCAGCAGCGCGTCCTGCTGGAAACCACCTGGGAGGCGTTCGAACGCGCCGGAATCGACCCGCTGTCGCTGCGGGGCAGCGACACCGGTGTCTACGTCGGTGCGAGCGGTTCTGGCTACATCCCGTCGGACGAGGCCCGCGGTTTCATGGTGACGGGCCAGGCGGGAAGCGTGACCTCGGGCCGGCTGTCCTACACGCTGGGGCTGGAGGGCCCGGCGGTGACGGTGGACACCGCGTGTTCGTCGTCGCTGGTGGCGATGCACATGGCGGCGCAGGCGCTGCGTTCGGGCGACTGTTCGCTGGCCCTGGCCGGCGGTGTGACCGTGGTGGCCACGCCGATGGGGATCGTGGAGTTCAGCGCTCAGGGCGGGCTCGCCGCCGACGGACGCTGCAAGTCCTACTCCGACGCCGCCGACGGCACCAGCTGGGCCGAGGGCGTCGGCATGGTGGTCCTGGAGCGGTTGTCCGACGCGCGACGCAACGGCCACCAGGTCCTGGCCGTCCTGCGGGGTTCCGCGGTGAACCAGGACGGCGCCTCCAACGGTCTGACGGCGCCGAACGGCCCCTCGCAGCAGCGGGTGATCCGCCAGGCCCTGGCCGGTGCCGGTCTGACCCCCGCCGAGGTGGACGCGGTCGAGGGCCACGGCACGGGCACCGCGCTGGGCGACCCGATCGAGGCCCAGGCGCTGCTCGCCACCTACGGCCAGGACCGGCCGGAGGACCGTCCGCTGCTGCTCGGATCACTGAAGTCGAACATCGGTCACACCCAGGCGGCCTCCGGCGTGGCCGGTGTGATCAAGATGGTCATGGCGATGCGGCACGGCGTGCTGCCCAGGACGTTGCATGTGGACGAGCCGTCCTCGCACGTGGACTGGACCTCGGGCGCGATAGAGCTGCTGACCGAGCCGGCCGAGTGGCCCTCGGCCGACCACCCCCGCCGGGCGGCGGTGTCGTCGTTCGGCATCAGCGGCACCAATGCGCACGTGATCATCGAACGGCCGGAAGAGCGGGACGCGAAGTCCGAGGGCACGGAGTCCGAGAACCGCCCGCCCGTGTCGGACGGCGCCGTCCCGGTCCTGGTCTCCGGCCGGTCGGCGGAGGCGCTGCGGGCACAGGCCGAGCGGCTCACGGCGTACGTGGACGACGAGCCCGGTCTGCGTCTGGCCGACGTGGCGTACTCGACGGCCACCACGCGCTCGGCGTTCGAGTACCGGGCGGCCGTGCTGGCCACCGACCTCGAAGGTCTGGGCGCCGGCCTGCGGGCACTGGCGGAAGGCCGGTCCGGTGCGGGCGTGCTGCGGGGGTCGGCCGCGGCCGAATCGAAGCCGGCGGTGCTGTTCACGGGTCAGGGCAGCCAGCGGGCCGGGATGGGCCGTGAGCTGTACGACCGGTTCCCGGTGTTCGCGACGGCGCTGGACGAGGTGATCGCCGAGCTGGACCCGCTGCTTGACGGGTCGCTGCGTGAGGTGGTGTTCGCCGAGCCGGGGTCGGCGCAGGCGGAGGCGCTCGACCAGACCGGGTGGGCGCAGCCCGCGCTGTTCGCGGTGGAGACGGCGCTGTTCCGGCTCGTCGAGTCGTGGGGAGTCCGCCCCGAGATCATGGCGGGACACTCGATCGGCGAGATCACCGCGGCGCACGTGGCCGGGGTGCTGTCCCTGCCGGACGCCTGCGCGCTGGTGGCGGCGCGCGGCCGGTTGATGCAGGCGCTGCCCGCCGGCGGGGCGATGGTGGCGGTGCGGGCCTCGGAAGAGGAGATCGCCGAGCTGCTGACCGGGCGTGAGACCGAGGTGTCGATCGCGGCCGTGAACGGCCCGGCGTCCGTGGTGATCTCCGGGGATGAGCGGGCCGTTCTCGAGGTCGTGGCCGCACTGGAGAAGCGGGCGGTCAAGACCCGGCGGCTGCGGGTGTCGCACGCCTTCCACTCGCCGCTGATGGACCCGATGCTGGAGGACTTCCGCGCGCTGGCCCGGACGCTGACCTTCAGCGCGCCACGGATTCCGATCGTGTCCACGGTGACCGGTGAGATGGCCACGGCCGAGCGGCTGTGCTCGCCGGACTACTGGGTGGAGCAGGTGCGGAGCGCGGTGCGCTTCGCCGACGGGGTGCGCACGCTGCACCGGCAGGGTGTCACGGCCTACGTGGAACTCGGGCCGGACGGGGTGCTCACCGCGATGGCCGCCGACACCCTGGCCGAGCTCACCGCCCAGGACTCGCCCGCCCAGCTCTCCGGCGCCGACGCGGTACTCGCGCCGGTGCTCCGCGGCGACCGTGACGAGCAGTCGTCGATCATGACGGCCCTGGCCGAGCTGCACGTGCGCGGAGTACCGGTGGACTGGCGGGCGGTGCTCCGGGGCGGGCATCGGATCGACCTGCCGACGTACGCGTTCCAGCGTCAGCGGTTCTGGCCCGACGCGGTCGGCTCCCAGCCGGGGAACGTGGCGGCGGCTGGCCTGGCCTCCGCGGGACACCCGCTGCTGGGCGCCGCGGTCGGCCTGGCCGACTCGGCCGGAGTCCTGCTCACCGGCAGGCTGTCGCTGCGGACACATCCGTGGCTGGCCGACCACGCGGTGGCCGGAACGGTGATCTTCCCGGGTACCGGGTTCCTCGAGCTGGCGATCCGTGCCGGTGACCAGGTCGGCTGCGACCTGGTCGAGGAGCTCACCCTCACCGCGCCGCTGATGCTGGGCGAGCGGGACGCCGTCGCGGTGCAGGTATGGGTGGGCGCGGCGGCGGAGTCCGGTCGCCGCAACCTGAGCGTCTACGCCCGCCCGGCCGAGGCCGCCGACGACGAGCCGTGGGTGCGGCACGCCACCGGCGTACTGGCCGTGGCCGACGGCCGCTCTCGCTCGCTCGCCGACATCGCGGCCGGCTTCGACGCGGCGGTGTGGCCGCCGCGTGACGCGACGGCCATCCAGCTGGACGACCTCTACGACCGGTTCGCCGCGGGCGGGTTCCACTACGGGCCGGTGTTCCAGGGACTGGGCGCGGCCTGGCGGGGCACGGACGGCGCGGTGTACGCCGAGGTCGTCCTGCCCGAGCAGGCGCAGTCGAGTGCGGGTTCGTTCGGGATGCATCCCGCGCTGCTGGACGCGGCGCTGCACTCGGTGAGTTTCGTCGGCCTGGACGACTCCGAGAGCGGCCGGATGCCGTTCTCCTGGGGTGAGGTGTGCCTGCACGCCGGTGGCGCGTCGGTGCTGCGGGTGCGGGTGGCCAGGACCGGTGGTGACGCGGTCTCGGTGGTCGCGGTGGACGGCGCGGGGGAACCGGTGCTGTCGGCGCGTTCCCTGGTGCTGCGACCGGTCGCGGCCGACCAACTGACCGTCGGCGGCGGCGACCTGTACCGGGACTCGCTGTTCCGGCTGACCTGGACGGCGTCGTCCGAGACGACGACGGAGGACGGCGCCGGGCTCGACCCGGTCGAGCCCGTCCTGGATCTGGCGTCGGATCCGGCGGCGGCGCTGGCGGCGCTGGAGACCGTCCCGGAGACGGTGACCGTCGCGGCCGGTTCCACCGAGCAGGGCGACGTGGTCGCCGGGGTTCACGAGTTGACCGCCGCGGCGCTGGGCCTGCTGCAGGCATGGTCGGCCGACGACCGCTGCCGCCGCTCCCGGCTGGTCTTCGTGACCAGGGGCGCCGTCACGACGAGCGAGGGCGAGACCGTCGCGGACCTGGCGGCCGCCGCGGTGTGGGGGCTGGTGCGGTCGGCCCAGTGGGAGGACCCGGGCCGCTTCGTCCTGGTCGACGTCGACGACGAGCCGTCCTCGTCCGTACTGGCCGGAGTGCTGGCCTCCGGCGAGCCGCAGGCGGCGGTCCGTGAGGGCGGGGTGCGGGTCCCGCGCCTGGCGCGGGTGGCACCGGCCGATGAGGCCGGACAGCCCTGGGACCCGGACGGCACGGTGCTGATCACCGGTGGTACCGGTGGTCTGGGAGCGCAGTTCGCGCGGCACGTGGTGGCCGAACGCGGGGTGCGGCACCTGCTGCTGACCAGCCGTCGAGGCCTGGACGCTCCCGGTGCGGTGGAGTTGCAGGCGGAGCTGATCGCGCACGGCGTCGAGGTCACGATCGCGGCGTGCGACATGGCCGATCGGGACGCGGTGGCGGCGCTGCTGGCAGAGGT
This sequence comes from Streptosporangium sp. NPDC049046, assembly GCF_040649155.1. Lineage (NCBI taxonomy): Bacteria > Bacillati > Actinomycetota > Actinomycetes > Streptosporangiales > Streptosporangiaceae > Streptosporangium > Streptosporangium sp. NPDC049046. The sequence goes on from NZ_JBEZEZ010000067.1 coordinate 13,569, forward strand.
GCCGGCCGAGCACCCGTTGACCGCGGTGATCCACACCGCGGGTGTGCTGGACGACGGCATGATCACCTCGTTGACGCCGGAGCGGCTGGCAGGAGTGCTGCGGCCGAAGGTGGACGCGGCCTGGCACCTGCACGAGCTGACCCGGGGCCTGGACCTGGCGGCGTTCGTGCTGTTCTCCTCGCTGGCCGGGGTGATGGGCAACGCGGGACAGGGCAACTACGCCGCAGCCAACGTCTTCCTGGACGCGCTGGCCCAGCACCGGCGGGCCGAAGGGCTGCCCGCGCTCTCGCTGGCCTGGGGTGCCTGGACCCAGGACGTCGGAATGACCAGCACGCTGGACGACACCGACATGCGCAGGATGGCGCGGGCGGGGATGCCGTCGCTGTCGCTGGAGCAGGGCCTGGCCTTGTTCGAGGCCGCCGTCGCGCTTGAGCAGGCGGTTCTGGTTCCCGTCCGGCTGCACCTGCCGTCGCTGCGGACGCAGGGTGACGTGCCGGCGCTGCTGCGCGGTTTGGTACGGGGCGGGCGCCGGTCGGCGGCGTCGGGCTCGGTGGTGGCCGCGACGCTGCTGCAGCGGCTCGCCCCGCTGGGCCTGGCGGAGCGCACCGAGGTCCTGCTGGATCTGGTGCGCACCGAGGTGGCGGTCGTGCTCGGGCACGCGTCGCCGGAGACCGTGGAGGTGCGCAGGGAGTTCCGCGAGCTGGGCTTCGACTCCCTCACCGCCGTCGAACTGCGCAACCGGCTGAACACGGTGAGCGGGCTGCGCCTGCCGGCCACCCTGGTGTTCGACTACCCGACACCGGCCACGCTGGCGGAGTTCCTGCTGTCCGAACTGCTCGGCGAGGACGCCGACGTGGTCATCCCCGTGTCGGTGGTGCCGGTCGCGGACGACCCGATCGTGATCGTGGGCATGGCCTGCCGCTACCCGGGCGGGGTCACCTCGCCGGAGGACCTGTGGCGCCTGGTCAGCGAGGGCGGGGACGCGATCACCCCCTTCCCGACGACGCGCGGCTGGAGTCGCGGATCCCTTGAGGGGAGCACCGAGAGCCGGGCCGTGAACTACGTGGAAGCGGGCGGCTTCCTGCACGAGGCGGGAGAGTTCGATCCCGGCTTCTTCGGGATCTCACCGCGTGAGGCGCTCGCGATGGACCCGCAGCAGCGGCTGCTGCTGGAGACCACCTGGGAGGCGATCGAGCGCACCGGGATCGACCCGACCTCGCTGCGCGGCAGCCGTACCGGCGTGTTCGCCGGGGTCATGTACCACGACTACGCGACCAGCATGCCGTTCCCGGCGGACGTGGTGGGCTTCATGGGTACCGGCACCGCGGGCAGTGTCGCGACCGGCCGCATCTCCTACACGCTGGGCCTGGAGGGCCCGGCGGTGACGGTGGACACCGCGTGTTCGTCGTCGCTGGTGGCGATGCACCTGGCCGCGCAGGCGCTGCGCGGCGGTGACTGCTCGCTGGCGCTGGCCGGCGGCGTGACCGTGATGGCCACTCCGAGCCCGTTCATCGACTTCACCGGTCAGGGCGGCCTCGCCGGCGACGGACGGTGCAAGTCGTACTCGGACGCGGCCGACGGCGCGGGCTGGTCCGAGGGTGTGGGCATGCTGGTGCTGGAGCGGTTGTCGGACGCGCGCCGCAACGGGCACGAGGTGCTGGCGGTGGTGCGGGGTTCGGCGGTGAACCAGGACGGTGCGTCGAATGGTCTGACGGCGCCGAACGGTCCCTCGCAGCGGCGCGTCATCCGTCAGGCGCTCGCCGGGGCGAGGTTGTCGCCGAACGAGGTGGACGCGGTCGAGGGCCACGGGACCGGCACCGTTCTGGGTGACCCGATCGAGGCCCAGGCACTGCTCGCCACCTACGGCAAGGACCGGGACGAGGACCGTCCGCTGCTGCTGGGGTCGATCAAGTCGAACCTCGGTCACACCCAGGCGGCGGCGGGTGCGGCCGGTGTGATCAAGATGATCATGGCGATGCGGCACGGGGTGCTGCCCAGGACGCTGCACGTGGACGAGCCGTCGTCGCATGTGGACTGGGCCTCTGGCTCGGTGGAGCTGCTGACCGAGCAGGTCGAGTGGCCTCAGACGGGTCGTCCGCGCCGGGCGGGTGTGTCGTCGTTCGGGATCAGCGGCACCAACGCGCACGTGATCATCGAGCAGCCCGAGGCCGCGACGGTGGCCCGTCCGCAGGACGGTGGCGTGCTGCCCGGTGCGGAGACAGAGCCGCCCGCGGTTCCGCTGGTGGTGTCGGGTCGTACGGGTGAGGCGCTGCGGGCCCAGGCGGGGCGGCTGGTCTCGCACCTGCAGGGTCGCGATGCCGCGCTGACCGATGTGGCGTTCTCGCTGGTGGCGTCGCGGTCGGTGTTCGAGCACCGTGCGGTGGTGGTCGGCGGGGATCGTGAGGGGTTGCTGGCGGGGTTGGGGGCGGTGGCTTCGGGTGAGCCGGTGCCCGGTGGTGTGGTCGAGGGTGTGGCCGACGTCGACGGGAAGTCGGTGTGGGTGTTCCCGGGTCAGGGGGCGCAGTGGGTGGGGATGGGTGCGGCTCTGCTGGAGGAGTCGGCGGTGTTCGCGGCTCGGATGGCGGAGTGTGCGGCGGCGTTGGAGCCGTTCGTGGAGTGGTCGCTGCTGGATGTGGTGCGTCAGGTGGAGGGTGCGCCGGGGCTGGATCGGGTGGATGTGGTGCAGCCGGTGTCGTTCGCGGTGAT
>NZ_JBEZEZ010000068.1:0-12438 GCF_040649155.1 Streptosporangium sp. NPDC049046
CGTTGCTGCCGTCGGTCGTCTTCGGCACCCTCGGCCCGCCCCCGACCGACCGGGAGCGGGCCGTACGCCAGGCGTTTCGCGAGGCCGGACTCCGGCTCAAGGAGCGGCCCGACTTCCGCGGCTGGCTGTGGGTCCATTTCGCGTCGGGTGCCGGCCTGCTCTCACAGGGCCTGCGGCTGGGTTCCCTGTCCAAGCTGGCCGGGACAAGGGGCGACCTGCGCGAAGGGCTGCTGGCCGGCCGGGAGCTTCTGCCGCTCCTGCAGGCGCGCGGTGTCGACCTGCGACGTCACCGGGGCGGTGTGCTGCTGTTCCGTGTGCCCACCTGGCTGACGGCCCCCGTGCTCGCCTGGCTGACCGCTCATGTCGCGCTCGCGCGCGTGAGTTTCACGGCGCACTCCGATCCCGACGCCGAGGAGCCGCGTGAGGTCTGCCGGGACACCCTGGCCGAAGCACGACGGTTGGGCATCTCGGTACCGCGACTGGAAGCGGCGGAACCACACTTCGCCCGCGAGGGGGCGGGACGAGTCTGAATCCACCGATATCTGTCGGTCCCGGTGGTCCATTGCGGCTCCTTGGTCCGTCGCATCCCAGGGCCGAACCCGGTTGCACCGGTCGACCAACCGCCGTTCACATGCGGCTTTTCGTTGTCCAGCCTCTATCGCCCGTCCGTGACGTCGTGGAAGGAAAGTCATGACCACCGCAGAGAAGCACGAGTTCCCCATGGCCCGTACGTGCCCGTTCGCGCCGCCGCCGGCGTACGAGGAGATCCGCGAAGGAGAGCCGGTCTCGCGGGTTCGTCTGCCCGACGGCGGGTGGGCCTGGGTGGTCAGCCGCCACGAGGACGTGCGAACCGTGTTGAACGACCGGCGGTTCAGCGCCGACCGGGAACATCCGGACTTCCCGTCACTGGTCAAGGGCGAGGCGGCGTTCCGGCGGCCGGACGAGGAGCGCTTCCTGATCTCGATGGACGCGCCCGAGCACGGGCCGGCGCGCAAGGCCGTACTCGGCGAGTTCACGGTGCGCCGGTTGGAGGCGCTGCGGCCGCGGATCCAGGAGATCGTCGACGGGCAGATCGACGCGCTGCTGGCCGGGCCGCGGCCCGGTGACCTGGTGGAATCGCTGTCGCTGCCGGTCCCGTCACTGGTGATCTGCGAGATGCTGGGCGTGCCCTACGCCGACCATGAGTTCTTCCAGGAGCACACGGTGAAGGTGATCAAGCAGTCGACGCCGCCCGAGGAGCGGGGGGCGGCCATGATGGCCATCCAGGGCTACATGACCGACCTCATCGCGCAGAAGGAGGAGAACCCGCCGGACGACCTGCTCGGGCGGCAGATCGTCAAGCTGCGCGCGGACGGCACCTACCGGCGGACGGCACTGGCCCGCATGGGCTTGCTGCTGCTCGTGGCCGGCCACGAGACGACGGCGAACATGATCTCGCTGTCGACCGTGGCGTTCCTGCGCAACCCGGAGCAGCTCGCGATGATCAAGGCTGACCCGGGCAGAACGCTCAACGCGGTCGAGGAGATGCTGCGCTACTTCACGATCATCGACGTGGCGACGGCCCGGCTGTGCGTCGAGGACGTCGAGGTCGGCGGGCAGCTGATCCGCGCCGGCGAAGGAGTGCTGGCGCTCGGGTATTCGGCCAACCGGGACCCGCGGGCGTTCGAGAACCCGGACAAGCTCGACATCGAGCGCGGCGCGCGCCATCACGTTGCGTTCGGGTTCGGGCCGCACCAGTGTCTGGGCCAGAACCTGGCTCGGATGGAGCTGCAGATCGTGTTCGACACGCTGTTCCGTCGCGTGCCCACGCTGGAGCCGGCGATGGATGTCGACGAGCTGCCGTTCAAGGACGACGCGAACATCTATGGCCTGTACCAGCTCCCGGTGACCTGGTAGCGGACGAACCGCCATCCCCGTCTCAGGAGGAGAGGGCCATGAAAATCATCGCGGACACCGACAGGTGCGTCGGTGCCGGACAGTGCGTGCTCACTGAGCCCGCGCTGTTCGACCAGAGCGAGGACGACGCCACAGTCATCGTGCTGAACGAGACACCGGAGGGCGAGCTGGTCCAGAAGGCCCGCGAAGCGGTGCACCTGTGCCCTGGCCAGGCACTCTCCCTGGAGGAGTGAGGCAATCCGTGGATGGCCTTACAGCCTGAAAGGATCACGCTGATCGGTGTGGGACGCCGAACGGCGCGTCTCCGCTCGAACAGGGCAGTGGCCGCGCGAGAGCCGGTGAGCCAGGAGCAGGCGGCGGCCGTTCTCGGAGAGCAGCGGCAGGCCGATACCCGTCACCGCCGCCGGCGTGTGCCGTGGCCGCCGAGCCCAGCAGTGGCGCGGTCGCGACGGCACCGGCCACCACGGCGGCGCCCCGCGACAGCGAACGCCGGTCCCATGCTCCGTTGTCAGCCACAACCTTCTCCTTTTCTTGGTCACCTTCGACGCGACGTTCCGATCGGCGGACGGAACGTCGCGTCCACTGTCGACCGGCCGTGTGCCCGCCTCGTCCTCGCCGCGTCATGGTCGTGTCACGGCCATGCAGACGGTCGCGCCGACGGTCGCCGTCGTCGACGAACGGTGACGTGCGGCGGGCAACGCGGGCACATTCGGCGCCGATCGTGGTGCGTCATGAACGAGCCACGCATGATCCCGACTCGGCCCCGTGACCGGCTGTACGCCGTGGTCACGCTGGTGCTCGCCGTGCTCCTGCTGCCCGCGGCGTTCGTCCGCGGCCCCGGCCGCGCCCGTGAACTGGCCTGCCGCTGGGCGTTGCGGATGCGATTCCCCGCCGAGGACCTCACCGGGCTCACCGAGGGTGCCCTGGCGGCGTTCACCGCGGCACGCACCCGGGCGCTCTGGCGTCACGGCCGGCTCATCGGCCTCACCTCGGGATACCGCGATCCCCGTGTGCAGCAACGGATGTTCGACGAGGAGGTGCGCCGCGCGGGCTCCCCGGCGCTGGCGCGCATGCTCGTGCTGCCACCTGCGGAGTCCGGCCACGTCAGGGGCGTCGCGTTGGACGTGCGCCCCCACGAGGGCGCGCGCTGGCTGGAGGAACACGGCGCCCGCTACGACCTGTACCGAATTTACGACAACGAGTGGTGGCACTTCGAGTACCGCCCGGACAGCGGTGGCAGGCCGCCACGGCGACTGCCCCACCCCGGCGTGGGGTACGCCGGCGAGCGCACGGACCGGCTGTAGTCCGGTCCTGGTCAGCGCATGGAGGGCGATTCGGGGAAGTCGAACCGGTCGGTCCGGCGGGCACGGACCCCGATGGTCAGCGGGGGACGGCCGGCTCGTCCCGCATCGGGACCCAAGGCCGCCGGCCGTGACACGACCATGACATGGCGCTGACGAGGCGGGGACACGGTCGCCCGACAGTGGATGGGGCCCGCTCTCCAGGGGGGAGCCGGCTCTCTCCGTGCCGTCGAGGAAGGCTGATCGATCGTGACCGAACGCGTACGCGTGGCCGTGCTGGCCGGTGGGCCGTCCGCCGAGCACGAGGTGTCGCTGCAGTCGGCGCAGGCCGTGCTCAACGCTCTGCCGAGGGATCTGTACGAGCCCGTCGCGGTCATCATCGACCGGAGGGGCAGGTGGCCGGTGGAGTTGCGACGCGGTCTGGTGGACGTGGTCTTCCCCGCGCTGCACGGGCCGTTCGGCGAGGACGGCGTCGTGCAGGGTCACCTGGAGACGTTGGGCATCCCGTACGTGGGCTGCGGTGTCATGGCCTCCGCCGTGGCCATGAACAAGGTCGCGATGCGGCGCGCGTTCCTGGCAGAGGACATTCCGGTCACGCCGCATGTGTGGTTCACCGAGCACGAATGGGTCACCGCCACCGACCACTGGGAGCTGGTGAAGTCGCTCGACTGGCCGATGTACGTCAAACCGGCCGGCATGGGCTCCTCCATCGGCATCTCACGTGTCACCTCCATGGAGGAGTTGCGCGCGGGCGTGGATCTGGCGCTCGCCTACGGTCGGGTGGTCGTCGTCGAGCAGGGCGTGAACGCGCGCGAGGTCGTCTGCGGCGTGCTCGGTGGCCATGACACTCCGGACGCCTCGGTGCCCGGCGAGCTCATCGTGCCCGGCGACTGGCTCGACTACGAGGCCAAATACCTCAGCCAGGCCGAGATCGTCACCATCCCCGCGGTGCTGCCGGACCGGGTGGTCGGTGACGTGCGGGAACTGGCCCTGCGCGCCTTCCGGGCGATCGGCGGCTACGGCCTGTCCCGTGTCGACTTCCTCTACGAGGAGGACACGGGACGCCTGTACGTACTGGAGATCAACACCATGCCCGGCTTCACGTCACGTTCCGTCTACTCCAGGGCGTGGGCCGCGAGCGGTGTCCCGTACCCGGATCTGCTGCGCCGCCTCATCGACCTCGCGTTCGCGAGGAGCGGCTCATGATCCCTATCACGCTGCACGAAATCGCGCGGGTCGTCGGCGCGAGCCTGCACGACGTGCGCGACCCGCAGGCACCGGTGACGGCGCCCTCCGCGGTCGACTCCCGCGAGGTGGTGCCCGGCGGCCTGTTCGTCGCGACGGCAGGCGCCCGCGTCGACGGTCACGACCACGCGGCCGCCGCCGTCGCGGGCGGCGCCGTCGCCGTGCTGGCCTCAAGACCCGTCGGCGTGCCCGCCCTCGTGGTCGAGGACGTCCAGCTCGCGATCGGCCTGCTGGCCAGGCACCTGCTCGAACGCATCAGCCCGACCGTGATCGGTATCACCGGCTCCGTGGGCAAGACCACGACCAAGGACCTGCTGGCCCAGGTGCTCGAACGGCACGCCGCGACGGTCGCCACCGACAGGTCGTTCAACAACGAGCTCGGGCTGCCGCTCACCGTGCTGCGTGCCGATGCCACCACCCGATACCTGGTGCTGGAGATGGGGGCGGGCCGCAAGGGCGACCTGAGGTATCTCACCGGGATCGCACCGCCCCGCGTCGGGCTGGTGCTCAATGTCGGCAGCGCGCATGTGGAGCGCATGGGAGCCGGGCCGGCCGACGTGGCCGAGGCCAAGGGCGAACTGGTCGAGGCACTCCCGGCGGACGGGTCCGCCCTGCTCAACGCCGACGACCCGTACGTCATGGGCATGGCCGGCCGTACCAGGGCCCAGGTCCTGCTGTACGGCGGGTCGGCACAGGCGCGGGTGCGAGCCGAGAACGTGCGGATGGCAGACCGTGCGCGAACCGCGTTCGAGCTGGTCACGCCCTCAGGACGCGCCCCGGTCGAGCTCGGCCTCATCGGTGAGCACCAGGTGGGCAACGCCCTGGCGGCCGCCGCCGTCGCCACCGTACTCGGCCTGGGCGTCGCCGAGATCGCCGACGGGCTGAACGCCGCACGGCGGCGCTCCGCGGGCCGGTTGGAGATCGTCGAACGACCTGACGGCGTCACCGTCGTCGACGACGCCTACAACGCCAGCCCCGAATCCATGCGGGCCGGGCTGCGGGCGGTGAAGGCCCTGGCCGGCACCCGCCGTACCGTCGCCGTGCTCGGCGCGATGGGACAGCAGGCCGGCGCCTCCCGTACCCGGCACGCGGAGATCGGCCGACTCGTCGCCGACCTCCGCTTCGACGTGCTGATCGCGGTCGGACCGGGGGATCCGCTCGCGATCGCGGAGGCGGCGGAGTCCTCGAAACAGGGCGTGGCCGTCCACACCGCCCAGGACGTGACCGAGGCACTCGGACTGGCCACCGCGCTTCTCGAACCGGGAGACGTGGTGTTCGTCAAGGCCTCCAGCGAGATCGGGCTCGGTGCCTGCGCCCGTGCACTGGCCGGAGCCTGACCGCCGGCGCGTCGCCGAGGAGACGAGCGGATCAAGTCCACGCCGACGCACCGCCTGGCCGGTCGCGGCACCAGTCATCGAAACGGAGTTCCATGCGTACGATCGGTCTCATCGGCGGGTTGAGCTGGGAATCGACGGTGATCTACTACCAGATCATCAACCAGCGGGTCCGCGAGCGGCTCGGCGGCAGCCATTCGGCCAACAGCCTCATCTGGTCGGTCGACTACACGACCGTCGAGGACCTCGTCTTCGCCGACCGCTGGGACGAGGTGAGCGCGCTGCTCGCCGAGGCCGGCGGGAAGCTGGAGGATCTCGGCGCCGAGGTCCTGCTCGTCTGCAGCAACACCTTCAGCCGGGTGAGCGACGACGTGGCGCGGGCCGCGAGCGTGCCCGTGCTGCACATCGCCGACGCCGTGGGCGCGGAGATCCGGGCGAGGGGGATGCGCAAGGTCGGGCTGCTGGGCACTCGCTTCACCACGGAGCAGCCCTTCTACCGGGAGCGGCTGGCCGTCCACGGCCTCGACGTGGTCGTCCCGCGACGCGAGCAGCGGGAAACGGTCCACCGCGTGATCTTCGACGAGCTGGTGCGCGGGGTGCTCAGGGAATCCTCCAGGGACGCGTACGCCCAGATCATCGCCGATCTGGCGGCCGAAGGAGCCGAAGGCGTCGTCCTCGGCTGCACGGAGATCGAGCTGCTGATCACCGAGAAGGACACCGCCGTCCCGCTGCTGCCGAGCGCCCGGCTGCACGCGGAGGCGGCGGCCGGCTTCGCGCTCGCCGAGTGACGCACCCTCGGTCGCGTCCCCGCACAGCGCGTTGACGCCGTACGACCGCCGGTGCCGCAGTTCGGCGCGGACACGTTCGACGCCGAGGACGGGTCCCCACCGTCACCCAGGAGGGTTCCGGGGAGCGAAGGTGATCGTCGTGGTCGGTGCGACACGTCCGCTCGGCGGGTCGCCGGCCGGAATGACGTCGCTGGGGCGCACGCCGCAGCCGGCCACGGCGACGAGCGATACGAGGCCCACAGCGAGCACGCGGCGGGCGAATCCTGTCCTCATTCGGGGCCTCCGTCCGGATCGGCTGCCCGGCGCGGCAGGCGCAGCGTGAACACGGCACCTCCGTCCGGGGCGTTGGTGACGGTGAGGTCACCTCGGTGCAGGCGGGCGTTCTCCCGGGCGATGGCCAGGCCCAGGCCGCTGCCCTCGGACCTGGCTCTGGCCGCGCTGGCCTTGTAGAACCGGTCGAACACGTGCGGCAGCACCGCCTCGTCCACCCCCGGCCCGTGGTCGCGGACCTCAAGAACGATCCGGTGCGGGTCTGCGCGAAGCCGTACCGACACCGGTGGCTCGCCGTGCCGCAGGGCGTTGCCGACCAGGTTCGCCAGGATGACGTCCACCCGGCGTGGGTCCAGCCGCGCCGTCACCCCGGGGGGAACCTCGGTGCGCACCCGCTCCGACCAGCCCCGAACGCGCAAGGTCGCGTCCACCAGTTCGGCCACGTCGACGTCGTTCGGCGCGAGGGCCGCGACGCCGGAGTCGAACCTGCTGATCTCGATGAGGTCGTTCACCAGGGCGGCGAGGTTGAGCGTCTCCTGGCCGACCAGCCTGGCGGCCCTGTCGGCGGGTTCGGGCAGCCGGTCCGCCTCCTCCTCCAGGACGTCGGCGACCGCGGTGAGCGCGGCGAGCGGGGTGCGCAGCTCGTGGGACACGTCGGCCACGAACCTGCGGGCGTCGGCCTCCATCTCGCGCAGCTGCCCGACGAGCCGTTCCAGCTCCGCGGCGGTGTTGTTGAACGTGCGCGCCACGTCGGCCAGCTCGTCGGAGCCGCGCACCGCGATCCTGGTCCGCATCTCGCCTTCGCCCAGCAGGCGCGCCGCCCGGCCGAGCTCGCGCACCGGGCCCAGCACGCCACGGGCGGCGAGCAACGCCAGGACGACCGCGAACGCGAGGGCCGCCCCGCCGATCAGCCAGGCGATGGCGGCGAGCTCGTCGATGCTGCGCTGCTCGGGAAGCAGGCTGCGCGCGATGTAGACCTCGATACCGGACACCCGCGTCGTCCGGTCCTCCTCGATGATCAGCAACGGCATGCCGATGATGAGAGTGGGCTCGCCCTGCCGCACCACCCTCTGCCACGCGGTGCGGCCACCGGCCACCACCCGTCGCAGTTCCGGTGAGGCCATCCCGAAATCCAGGGCCGGGGACTCCTCGCCCGGCCTGTCGCCTCCCAGCGGCGGCGAGGACGGAGGGAGCGGTGAGTGCGCCTCGCGGTAGACCGCGACCGCGAAGCCGTCGCCGTCGGTCGCGGCCTCGGCGATCTCGCCGAGCTCGTCCGGGCCGGGCGTCGCGCTCCGCAACGGGTAGAGCGCCTGCAGGCGGCCGGTCATCGCCTTTACCGCGGCATCCTGGGTCCTCTTCAGGATGGAGTTGCGTGCCTGGACGTAGATCCCACCGGCCACCGCCGACGCGGTGACCACACACAGCAGCGCGAAGGCGAACAACAGCCGGGCACGCAGCCCCAGGCTCGGCCGAGGTGTCACCGGCGGCTCACACCGGCCCGAACCGGTACCCGAACCCACGCACCGTCTGCACGTAGACGGGGGTCGCCGAGTCGTCCTCGATCTTCGCGCGCAACCGCTGCACGCACGCGTCCACCAGGCGCGAGTCGCCGAAATACCCGTGCTCCCACACCGACTCCAGCAGTTGCTGGCGGCTGTGCACCCGGCCGGGAGTGCCGGAGAGTTCGAGCAGCAGGCGCAGTTCGGTCGGGGCGAGGTCCACCGGCACGCCGCGTTTGGCGACCACGATCCCGGCCCGATCGATGGTCAGCTCCCCGTGCCGCTCCAGCTCCGCCTGGTCCCGGCCGACCCGCCGCAGCACGGCGCCGATGCGTGCCTCAAGCACCCTGGGCTGCACCGGCTTGACCACGTAGTCGTCGGCGCCCGCCTCCAGCCCGGCCACCACGTCCATGTCGTCGCCGCGCGCGGTCAGCATGATGATCGGTGTCTGACCGGCGGCCCGGATACGGCGGCAGACCTCGAACCCGTCCATGCCGGGCAACATCAGATCGAGCACGACGACATCGGGAAGATCCGTGCGCAGCCGCTCCAGCCCCTGCTCGCCGGACTCCGCCGCGCGCACCCGGTATCCGTGCCGGGTCAGGGCCAGCTCAAGACCCTCCCGTACGGCCGGGTCGTCCTCGATCAACAGCACTCGCGACACGCCGCCGAGTCTCACCGCACGCCCCCGTAACTCGTCCGCCGGTCGACCACGTCCAGTGTCGGCCGGCCGTGTCTCCGCCTCGTCTTCGCCATGTCATGGTCGTGTCACGGTCTTGCCGACGGTCGCCGCCGCCGAACAAGCGGTGATATGCGGCAGGTGAGGCGCGTTCGGCGCCAATCGTAGTTCGTCACGAACGAGCCACGTACGATCCCACCTCGGCCCTGTGACCGGCTGTGACCGGCTGTGACCGGCACGGCCCGGCTACGTCGACCGCCCAGGCGCCGGCGAGCGGCGCCTGGGCGAGGGGGCATTTGTCAGGCCAAGGGGGAGGTCACCGTGAAGGAGGCGTCGGAGGCGAAGACCGAGGTGGACGCTTTCAGGTCCAGCCGCATCTCGTAGTTGTAGTGGCGCAGATAGCGGCCCGGCAGGTTGTACGACTCGAACGAGGTCGTACCGCCGCCGGCCAGCCCCGCCCTGCCGCAGAACGTGGCGTCACCCTTGAAGATCGCCGTGCCGTCGTCACGCTGCAGGGTGAGCCGCATGTTGTAGTGCCGCAGGTAGTAGCCCGGCAGATTCACCGCCTGGAAGGAGTAGCAGCCGTTGTTGGCCAGCCCGGCGGTCACGGTGAACGTGGCGTCCCGGCGGTCGGCGAGCGCGCTGGAGGCGCTCAGCGGATCGATACGGGCAAGATTGTCGCGGTGGCGCAGATAGCGGTCGGGGAAGTTGGCCGAGCGCAGCGAGCGGTTACCCGTCGGCACCGCCGTCGTGTCGCCGGCGTCCTCGCGCAGCACGGTGAAGTGCCTGGCGACGCCGGACAGGCCGGACAGTTCGACCTTGGCGGAGAAGGCGGACAGGTCGGAGCTGTCGGCGTAGTAGTAGCGGCCGCCCGTGTAGTTGTCGAAATAGATCCGCCACCTGCCGTCGGGCAGTCGGGTCAACGCGGGCCCTTCCAGCCCCGAACCCCAGCCCGCCCAGTTCCCGACGCCGGTGAACTGCCAGGGGCCGGTGAGCGAGGTGGCGGTGGCGTGCTCGATGTACTTCGTCGTCTCGTTCTTGAGGAAGTTGTGGTACGTGGAGCCGACCTTGACCACGAAGCTGTCGATGTAGTTCGCCGGGATGCCCAACGCCGCCGGGGCGCTCCAGGACGACAGGTCGGCGTTGGTGGCGGTGATCCGATACGGCCTGAACTGTCCCGCCGTGCCGGTCGTCGAGGCCGAGAAGATCACGTGAACGCTGCCGTCGGAGTCCTTGAACCACTCCGGAGCCCAGGTGCTGCCGGTGGCGCCGTTCAGCCCGACGGTCACGTTGCGAAGGAACGTCCAGCTCACGGAGTCGGCGCTGCGAGCGAAGCCGATGGTGTCACCGGTCCAGTTCGTCGTGTAGACGAGGTAATAGTAGCCGTCGGTGTGCCGCAACACGCTGGGATCCCTGATCAGCCCCGACGGTGGCGTGTAGGCGTTGGCCCGCACGAGGGAGAAGGTGGAGGCGTTGGGGGAGTCGTAGACGTACATGTTCGATTCACTGCTGTTGGTGAAGGCCGTCATCAGGTAGTGGGGGACCGGACCTGCGGCGTGGGCCGCCACCGGTGTCAGGACAACGGCCATGACGACGGTGAACAACGCGGCCAAAACTCTGTGATACCTACGCATTCCGGTACCTCCATGATGTTAGCGATAACATTTCACGGCGAGCGTACGGAGACGGTGATTCGAGCGTTGGCGCATTCTTAGCCCGGCGAAGGGACCCCGTCAACGGACGGTACGCGGTTCGTTGTGGCGTGTGCCGAGGTCTCGATCCGGAGAGGCGCGCACGGTCTGTTGATCCAACCCGGGTGGGCGGCGGGTAGAGCCGACGGCCCCGAAAGTTTCAGGGAACGCAGGGTAGTACTCGAGTGTTCACCGTTTCGCGAGGCTTCGAACGAACGCGTTCACAGGGGCACAAAATCGTTGGACAACGCCTAGCGCAACGGTGATCGTTGGCGGCATGCGACAGGAGGAGATCTGGGACGTCGACGCCGCCCAGCGCTACGACACGCCGGGTAGCGGCATGTTCGCGCCCGAGATCCTGGGGCCGACCGTGGACCGCCTCGCCGAGCTCGCGGGGGACGGGCGGGCGCTTGAGTTCGCCATCGGGACCGGTCGCGTGGCCGTGCCGCTCGCCGAGCGAGGGGTGCCCGTCACCGGTATCGAGCTGTCACCTCCGATGATCGACCAACTGCGGACCAAGGTCGACGAGGCGACGATTCCGGTGGTCGTCGGCGACATGGCGACCACCACCGCCCCGGGCGAGTACACGCTGGTCTACCTCGTCTTCAACACGATCTCCAACCTGCTCACCCAGGCCGATCAGGTCGCGTGCTTTCGCAACGCCGCCCGTCACCTCAACTCCGGCGGCCGGTTCGTGATCGAGCTGTGGGTGCCTGAGCTGCGCAAGCTCCCACCGGGTCAGCAGGCCATGGTCTGGCACAGCGATACCGGCTACATCGGTCTGGACACCTACGACACCCTGCGCCAGCACGTCGTGTCACACCATTTCAGGTTCGACGAGAGCAGGCAGGCCCAGCTGTATCGCAGCCCGCACCGCTATATCTGGCCGGCCGAGCTCGACCTCATGGCCCAGCTGGCCGGGTTCGCACTGGAGAGCAGGCACGCCGACTGGGCCGGAGCCGAATTCACCGCCGAGTCGCGTTCTCACGTGTCCGTCTACCGCATTCCGCCGGACCGCTGAGAGTGCCACCGTCAGAGTCAAGGTCGCTGATCAGGTCTCGTGCCGTTCCGAGAGCGGAAGGGAGAAAATAGGGCATGACGCGATACGTGGCGCTGCTGCGCGCGGTGAACCTCGGCAGCCACAAGAAGATCTCCATGCCCGACCTGCGCGCGGTGTGCGCGGAGCTGGGGCACACCGACATCCAGACCTATCTGCAGAGCGGCAACGTCGTCTTCACCGCCGCCGAGCCGGAGGCGGGAAAGGTCGCGGCGCGGCTTGAGGAGCGGCTCGCCGACGGGCTCGGGCTGACCACGAAAATCATCCTGCGGACCGCCGACGAGCTGAGGGCGGTCGTCGAGGCGAGCCCGGCGAAGGCCGACGATCCGACCAGATACTCGGTGTGGTTCCTGCTCGACCCTCTGGTGGCGGACTGGCTCGACGGTTTCGACGCCGGGAGGTTCGCGCCCGAGGAGATGTGGACGGCGAGCCGTGAGATCTACCTGAGCCTGCCGAACGGTACCGGCCGCGCGAAGCTCCCGGTCGCGCTCGAACGACGTCTGAAGACCCCGGCCACCATGCGCAACTGGAGAACCGTCACCAATCTCGTGGAACTGGCCGAAGGATGAGCCGGTGAGGATGCCGGTCCGCGACGCGGACCGGCATCCCCACCGCGGGGGCCGCCCCCCCGGCCACCCCACAGAAGTATGGCCCACCATTGAACTCCCTACCACCAGA
>NZ_JBEZEZ010000069.1:0-10901 GCF_040649155.1 Streptosporangium sp. NPDC049046
GCTCGTCGCGCGCGTCCATGAACGACGCCAGACGACCCGCCTGCGCCCGCAGTGCCTCCTCGCTCTTGCCCGACACCACCCACGGCACCACACCCACGGCCGAACCGGTATCACCGGCCTCCGGCTCCGCGACCTGCGGCCCCTGCTCCAAAATCATGTGTGCGTTGGTGCCGCTGATCCCGAACGACGACACCCCCGCCCGACGCGGACGACCCATGTCCGGCCAGTCCATCGTCTCGGTCAGCAGCTCCACCGCGCCCGAGGCCCAGTCCACATGCGACGACGGCTCGTCCACGTGCAACGTCTTGGGCAGCACCCCGTGCTGGAGAGCCATGACCATCTTGATCACGCTCGCCACACCCGCCGCCGACTGCGCGTGACCGAGATTCGACTTGATCGACCCCAGCAGGATCGGTCGCTCCTCCGGCCGGTCCTGACCATAGGTGGCCAGCAGCGCCTGCGCTTCGATCGGGTCACCCAGCGTCGTACCCGTGCCGTGCGCCTCGACCACGTCCACCTCGGAGGGAGACAGCCCGGCGACAGCAAGCGCCTGACGGATCACCCGCCGCTGCGAGGGGCCGTTCGGCGCGGTCAGACCGTTGGACGCGCCGTCCTGGTTGATCGCCGACCCGCGAACGATCGCGAGCACCTGGTGACCGTTACGCTGGGCGTCCGACAGCCGCTCCAGCATCACCAGGCCGACGCCCTCGGACCATCCGATACCGTCCGCCGAGTCGGAGAACGCCTTGCAGCGGGCATCCTGCGCCAGGCCGCCCTGCTCACCGAACTCCGCGAACGCCGCGAGAGTCGTCATCACCGTCACACCGCCGGCGAGGGCCAGGGAGCACTCCCCGTTGCGCAGAGCCTGTGCCGCCATGTGGATGGTCACCAGCGACGAGGAGCACGCGGTGTCCACCGTCACCGCCGGACCCTCCAGCCCGAAGGTGTAGGAGATCCGGCCGGAGGCCACGCTACCCATCAGGCCGGTCATGATGTAACCGAGAGACTCCTCCCCGGGCGTGTAGCCCGAGCCGGAGGCACCGATGAAGACGCCGGTCTCACTGCCGCGCAACGAGTCCGGGTCGATGCCCGCGCGTTCGAGGACCTCCCAGGCCGTCTCCAGCAGCAGCCGCTGCTGCGGGTCCATCGCGAGCGCCTCACGCGGTGAGATCCGGAAGAACTCCGCGTCGAACCCGGGGGCGTCGGAAACGAACCCGCCCTTCAGGCCCAGAGCGCTGAACCCTTCCCATCCGCGACCGGCCGGCAGCGGGGTCATCACGTCCTGCCCCTCGACGACCAGCCGCCACAGATCCTCCGGAGAGCTCACCTCTCCGGGGTAGCGGCAGGCCATCGAGACGATGACGATCGGGTCGTCCCCGACCGAGACCGTGGCCACCGGCAGGATGGCGTCGCCGTGCGCGCCGAGCACCTCGCTCAGCAGATACTCACCGAGCACGGCGGGGGTGGGGTAGTCGAAGACGAGGGTGGAGGGCAGCCGCAGCCCGGTGGCCACGTTGAGGCGGTTGCGCAGTTCGATCGCGGTCAGCGAGTCGAAGCCCAGCTCGCGGAACTCCCGTCTGACGTCCACCGCCGTGGAGTCGGGGTGTCCGAGGACCGCAGCGGCCTGACCGCGGACCAGATCGGTCATGAACCGGGTCCGGTCGGTCTGCGTCAGCCCGGCCAACTGCCGCACCAACGCTCCCTCATCGGCCGCACGCGCCACCGCCGCCGTACGGCGGGTGCCGCGCACCAGGCCGCGCAGCAGCGGCGGCACCAGCTGAGCGGGCATCGCCGGTAGGTTCAGCAGGACCGGAAGCACCAGCGGTGCGTCCGACCCCAGGGCCGCGTCCAACAGCGCCATACCCTGCTCGGTGGTGATCAGCGGCAGTCCGGCCGAGGTGATTCGCTGCACGTCGGCCTGCGACATGGCCCCGGTCATCCCGGTGGCCTGCGCCCACAAACCCCAGGCCAGCGACAGCCCCGGCAGTCCCTGCGCCCGGCGCCGCGCCATCAACGCGTCCAGCCAGGCGTTCGCCGCCGCGTAGTTACCCTGACCCGCGTTGCCCATGACCCCGGCGAACGAGGAGAACACCACGAACCCGGCCAGGTCCTGGGTGAGCTCGTGCAGGTGCCAGGCTGCGTCGACCTTCGGCCGCAGCACGGTGTCCAGCCGCTCCGGCGTCAACGAGGTGATCGTCCCGTCGTCCAGCACACCCGCGGTGTGAATCACCGCGGTCAGCGGATGCTCCTCCGACACCCCGGCCAGCAGACCGGCCACCGCGTCCCGGTCGGCCATGTCGCACGCGGCGACCGTGACCTCGACCCCGTGCGCGATCAACTCCGCCTGCAACTCCACCGCACCCGGAGCCTCCAGACCCCGGCGGCTGACCAGCAGCAGATG
Source organism: Streptosporangium sp. NPDC049046 (assembly GCF_040649155.1). Lineage (NCBI taxonomy): Bacteria > Bacillati > Actinomycetota > Actinomycetes > Streptosporangiales > Streptosporangiaceae > Streptosporangium > Streptosporangium sp. NPDC049046. Next base: position 2,402 of record NZ_JBEZEZ010000069.1, read on the forward strand.
CCGCATCCCGTGCTCGGCCACCAGATGCCGGGCCACCTCCGCACCCAGACCACCCGTACCGCCAGTGATCAACACCGTGCCCTGCGCGTCCCAGACCCGGGGCATCGTCAGCACAAGCTTGCCGGTGTGCCTGGCCTGGCTCATGAACCGGAACGCCTCCCGGCCCCGCCGCACATCCCACGCCGTCACCGGCAACGGCCGCAACTCACCCGCCGCGAACAACTCCATCAACTCGCCCAGCATCTGCCGCAGCCGCTCCGGCCCGGCATCCGCCACATCGAACCAGTGATATTTCAATCCCGGGAAGCTCTCCTGGTCGCGGATGTCGAGTTTGCCCAACTCGATGAACCGGCCACCCGGACGCAGCAGGCGCGCCGAGGCGTCGATGAACTCACCCGTCAACGAGTTGAGCACCACATCGACGCCCCGCTCACCGCACACCGCGCGGAAGCGCTCCTCGAACTCCAGGGTGCGCGAGGAGGCGATGTGGTCGTCCGGGATGCCCAGGGAACGCAGTACCTCCCACTTGGCCGGACTCGCGGTCGCGAAGACCTCCACCCCGAGCCGCTGCGCCAGCTGGATCGCCGCCATCCCGGTCCCACCGGTGCCCGCGTGCACCAGCAGCCGCTCGCCTTCCCGCAAGCCGGCCAGATCCATCAGCCCGTAGTAGGTGGTGAGGAACGCCACCGGGATCGTCGCGGCCTGCTCGAACGAGCAGTGATCGGGAATCTTCACCAAGATCACGGCTTCGGCGACGACCACCGGTCCGAACCCGCCATCGGCCAGCCCCATCACCCGATCCCCCGGACGCAGGTCCTCGACGCCAGGGCCGACCTCAAGGACCACCCCGGCGACCTCACTGCCCATCAGGCCGACCTTGTCCTGGAACCACCCCAGCGCGTTCAACCCGTCCAGCAGGTCACGGAAGTTCACCCCCGCCGCCCGCACCGCCAGCCGAACCTGACCGGCCTCCAGCGGCTCGGCCGCCTGCGGGAACGGAAGCAACTCCAACGCGTCCAGGCTGCCCTTGGCCCGGCTGCCCAACCGCCACGAACCCGCACCGGCCGGAGGCAACAGACCCGCACCCGAGGTCAGCGACGCCAACCTCGGCACCCGCACCCCACCCTCGCGCACCGCTACCTGCGGCTCATCCAGTGTCGGCATCGCGAGCAGTACGTCGCGCAAAGCAGCGAGCGAGGAATCCTGATCATCCAGGTCGACCAGCACGAACCTGCCCGGATTCTCCGACTGCGCCGACCGCATCAGCCCCCACACCGTCGCGGCCGCCAGGTCGGTGATCGCCTCGCTCTCGCTCACGGCCACGGCGCCCCGCGTGACGAGCACCAGTCGCGAATCGGCACACCGCTCATCGGCCAGCCACTCCTGCAGCAGGCCCAGCACCCCGGCCGTCACCGCATGCGCCGAGATCGCCTCGTCCCCGGCCTGATCGACCCAGACCTCGGCCAGCACCACGTCGGGCACCGGCCCCGCCTCGGTCAGTGCCGACAGATCACGGTGAACCGCGACCGGCTGGTCGGCCGACTTTCGCACTTCGGCAAAGCCCAGCGGGTCGGGCTCGCACCCCGCAAAACCGACCACTGCCACCGGCACCACATCGACCATGGAAAGCTCCGGCAGCGGAGCCCAGTCCAACCGGAACAACCCGTTCCCCGCCGTCGCCTGCCCGCCATCGGCGGCGGCGAGTTGGTCGGGCGAGAACGGGCGCAGCACCAGCGAACGCGCCGACAGCACCGGCTCCCCGGCAACGTCCACCGCGACCAGCGACACCGAGTCGGCAGCGGTCCGGCTCAGCCGCACGCGCAGCATCGCCGCCCCGGTGGCGTGCAGGCTCACCTCTGCCCAGGAGAACGGCAACCGCGTCCCCACCTCGTCGTCCAGTCCGGCGAACGTCGAGGCGTGCAACGCCGCGTCCAGCAACGCCGGGTGCACCCCGAACGCATCCGCACCCGACAGCGCCTGCTCGGGCAGGGCGACCTCGGCGAACACCTCGCCCCCCTCGCCCCACCAGGCCGCTCGCAACCCTTGGAACACCGGGCCGTACGCGAGCAACCCCTCGGCCAGCCGGTCATAGAAACCGTCCAGCCCGATCGCGGTCGCACCGGCCGGCGGCCACACCGCCGTGTCGAACGGCACGACGGCCCGGCCACCCGTGGCGAGCGTGCCGGTGGCGTGCCGCACCCACGGCACCTCCTCGGCCGCGTCCGCCGAACGGGCGTACACGTTCACGCTCCGGCGACCCGACTCCTGAGCCGCGCCCACCCACACCTGCACCGCGACGGCGTCGCTCTCACCCAGCACCAACGGCGCGACCAGGGTCAGCTCCTCCACCACGTCACACCCGACCTGGTCACCGGCACGCACCGCCAGCTCAAGGAAACCGGTGCCGGGGAAGAACACCATTCCGGCGACCGCGTGATCGAGCAGCCACGGATGTGAACGCAACGACAACCGTCCGGTCAGCAGCACCCCATCCGAGTCGGCCAGGCCCACCGCCGCGCCCAGCAGCGGATGATCCGTCGCGGCCAGTCCCGCCGCAGCCACGTTTCCGGCCCCGGATCCCGTTCCCTCGGGCCAGAACCCCTGATGTTGGAAGGCGTAGGTGGGCAGGTCCACCCTGCGGCCGCCCGGCAGCACCTGCTGCCAGTCCACCGTCACACCGCGCACGAACAGCTCCGCCGCCGACGTCAGCACCCGCTCCAGGCCGCCCTCGTCACGGCGCAACGTGCCGGCGATCACGGTGGTGGCGTCGGTCTCGTCCACGCACTCGCCGATGCCGACCGTCAGCACCGGATGCGGACTCACCTCGACGAACACCCGATACCGCTGCTCCAGCAACTCTCCGATCACCGGAGCGAAAGCCACCGTGCGCCGCAGATTCTCACACCAATACCCGGCCCCCAGCTCCGGACCCTCCACCCACTGACCCGTCACCGTCGACAACATCGGCACCCGCACCGACTGCGGCGCCACCCCCACCAGCACCCCGGCCAGCTCCTCGGCGATCAGATCCACCTGCGCCGAATGCGAGGCGTAATCCACCGCGATCCGCCGCACCCGCACCCCCTCAGCGGAAAGACTCTCGATCAACTTCTCCACGGCTTGAACCTCACCGGCCACCACCACCGAGTTCGGACCGTTCACCGCCGCCACCGACACCCCCTCGATCAAAGCGGCCTCAACCCGCTCGACCGGGAGCGCGACCGACGCCATCGCCCCCAACCCAGCCAGCCCACGCCCGATCACCTGACTGCGCAACGCCACCACCCGGGCGCCATCGGACAACGACAGGCCACCGGCCACCACCGCCGCCGCGATCTCCCCCTGCGAATGACCCACCACCGCATCCGCACGAACCCCCAACGACTCCCACACCGCCGCCAACGACACCATCACCGCGAACGACACCGGCTGCACCACATCCACCCGATCCAGCCCCGGCGCACCCTCCACCTGCCGGATCACGTCCAGCAGCGACCACTCCACGAACGGCTCCAACGCCGCCGCACACTCAGTCATCCGCCCGGCGAACACCGCCGACTCCTCCAACAACCGCGCACCCATCCCCACCCACTGCGCCCCCTGACCCGGGAACACCCACACCGACTTCCCAACCACATCCGCCACCCCGGACACCACACCCGCCGTGGGCTCACCCGAAGCCACCGCACCCAACCCCGCCAGCAAACCCTCACGATCCCCGCCGACCACCACCGCACGGTGCTCGAACACCGACCGCGACACCACCAGCGAGAACGCCGTATCCACCAGTGCCACCTCACGATGGCCCTCCACATGCGAGACCAGCCGCTCGGCCTGCGCCCGCAACGCCTCACCCGTACGACCCGACACCAGCAGCGGAACCACGTCGGCGGCCGGCGGCCGTGCCTCCGGAGCGCCTTCTCCCTCCGGCGCTTCCGGCCCCTGCTCGAGAATCACGTGCGCGTTCGTACCGCTGACCCCGAACGACGACACACCCGCCCGGCGCGGACGACCCGTCTTCGGCCACTCGGCCGACTCGGTCAGCAGTTCCACCGCGCCCGCCGACCAGTCCACGTGCGAGGACGGCGCGTCCACGTGCAGCGTCTTGGGCAGCACCCCGTGCCGCATCGCGAGCACCATCTTGATCACACCGGCCACACCGGCCGCCGCCTGGGTGTGGCCGAGGTTCGACTTGATCCCCCCCAGCAGCAGCGGACGCCCCTCGTCCCGGTCCTGACCGTACGTCGCGAGCAGCGCCTGCGCCTCGATCGGGTCACCCAGGACCGTGCCGGTGCCGTGCGCCTCGACCGCGTCCACCTCGGACACCGAGAGCCCGGCCCCGGCCAGCGCCTGACGGATCACCCGTCGCTGCGAGGGACCGTTCGGCGCCGTCAACCCGTTCGACGCACCGTCCTGGTTCACCGCCGAACCCCGCACCACCGCCAGCACCTGGTGGCCGTTGCGGCGCGCGTCCGACAACCGCTCCAGCACCAGCATGCCCACACCCTCGGACCAGCTGGTGCCGTCCGCGCTGTCGGAGAACGCCTTGCACCGGCCATCGGGCGCCATCCCGCCCTGCGCGCTGAAGCCGACGAACACCATCGGCGACGTCATCACCGTGATGCCACCGGCCAGCGCGAGCGAGCACTCCCCCGACCGCAGCGCCTGTACCGCGAGGTGCAGTGTCACCAGCGACGACGAGCACGCCGTGTCCACCGTCACCGCGGGCCCCTCCAGGCCCAGGGTGTAGGACAGGCGGCCCGACAGCACGCTGGCTCCCAGACCGGTGACGCCATGGCCCTGAAGATCCACCCGAGTGCTCATGATCAGGTTCATGTAGTCCTGACCGTTGGTGCCCACGAACACCCCGGTGGAACTGCCCTTCAGCGAGGCCGGGTCGATCCCGGCCCGCTCGACCGCCTCCCACGTCGTCTCCAGCAGCAGCCGCTGCTGCGGGTCCATCGCGAGCGCCTCACGCGGCGAGATCCCGAAGAACCCGGCGTCGAACCCCGCCACATCCGCCAGGAACCCGCCCTGGACCTCGCCACCCGCGCCGTCGGATCCCAGCTCCGACGACATCCCCAGGTCCCAGCCCCGATCGGCCGGGACCGGCGAGATCGCGTCCTCACCCTCGGCCAGCAACCGCCACAAATCCTCAGGAGAGGCGACTCCACCTGGAAAGCGGCATGACATCGACACGATGGCGATCGGCTCACGCTTGCCCGACTCCACCTCTTCGAGCCGTCGGCGGGTCTCGTGCAGATCGGTGGCGACCGACTTCAGGTAGTCAACGAGCTTCAGGTCTTCCGACATGGGAGAAGCCCTCCAGGCTATTCGCGTATGAGCCGGGACATCACAGGTCCTTGAGGCGACCCAGTTCGTTTTCGATGAAACCGAGGATGTCCTTGGTACTCGCCGAGTTGAGCACGTCGGCGACAGCGATTTCACTAGTTTCCGTGCTGCTCTCGCTCATCTTCGCCAGCAGCTGCCGCAGCCGGGTGACGATGCCGTTCCGGGCGAGATCGTCGAGCGCGGTGTCGGAAAGAGCGGTCTCGAACCGGTTGAGATCGGCCAGCAACGACAACTCCGTGGCCTTGTTCGCTCCGGGCGCGATCTCCTCCAGGAGGTGTTCGGCGAGGCTGGCCGGGGTCGGGTAGTCGAAGATGAGAGTGGCGGGCAGTCGCAGTCCGGTGGCCGCATTGAGCCGGTTGCGCAGTTCCACGGTGGTGAGGGAGTCGAAGCCCAGTTCGCGGAACTCTCGTCCCGGCTGGATCGCGTCCAGCGACTCGTGTCCCAGCACCACCGCCGCCTGCGTGCACACCAGGTCCATCATGAGCCGGACCTGCTCGGTGTGCTCCAGGCCGGCGAGCCGCTTCACCAGCTCCGCTTCCCCGCCCGCGAGGACCGAGACCGCCGAGCGACGCCCAGCGCGGACCAGGCCCCGCATCAGATGCGGCACCTCGCCCATCGCCCGCAGCGCCGACAGCTCCAGCCGTACCGGCGCCACCGCCGCCCGGCCCGACTCGACCGCGGCCTCGAACGCCGCGAGCCCCTGCTCGGCCGAGAGCGCCGGCATCCCTGTCCGGTTGATCCGCCGCATCTCGATCTCGCCCAGTGTGCCGGTCATTCCCGCGTCCTGGGCCCACGCGCCCCACGCCAACGACAGCCCCGGCAGTCCCGCGGCCCGGCGTACCTGAGCCAGCGCGTCCAGGAACACGTTCGCCGCCGCGTAGTTGCCCTGACCAGGCGCTCCCAGCACACCGGCGAACGAGGAGAACATTACGAATCCGGCCAGGTCCATGTCCTGGGTGAGCTCGTGCAGATGCCAGGCGGCGTCGACCTTGGGACGCAGCACCGCACCCAGGCCCTCCGCCGTCAGCGACGGGATCGTCCCGTCGGCCAGCACACCCGCGGTGTGGATCACCGCGGTCAGCGGGTGCTCGTCGTCCACCTGCGCCAGCAGGGCCGCCACCTGATCCCGATCGGCCATGTCACAGGCCGCGATCGTGATATCGACCCCGTGTGCGATCAGCTCGGCCTGCAACTCCACCGCACCGGGAGCGTCCAGGCCCCGGCGGCTGGTCAGCAGCAGACGCCGCACCCCACGCTCGGCCACCACGTGCCGCGCGAACAACGCACCCAGACCACCCGTACCACCGGTGATCAGGACGGTTCCCTCCGGATCCCAGACCCGGCCGCCATCCTCACCGGAGTCGTCACCGAACGCCTCTGCCACAACATCCCCGGGCAGTACCCGTGCCAGGCGCGGAACCCGCACCTCGCCCCCGCGCACCGCCGTCTGCGGCTCTTCGGACACCAACCTCCCCGGCAGCACCGACAGCGGGGATTCCTCGTCCACGTCGACCAACAGGAACCGGCCCGGGTTCTCCGACTGCGCGCTGCGCACCAGGCCCCACACCGCCGCGGCCGCCGGATCGGTGACCACTTCGCTGTCACCCGCCGCGACCGCGCCCCGGGTGAGGAACACCAGCCGCGACTCGGCGAACCGGTCATCGACCAGCCACCCCTGCAGCAGGTCCAGAACGTGGGCGGTCAGCGCATGCGCCGACTCCACCATCCCGGCCGCCGACTCGGAGATCACCTCCGCGAGCACCACCGTCGGCACCGGACCCGCCTCCACCAGCGCGGGCAGATCCGCATGCACCGCCACCGCATCCCCGGCCTCCCGCAACGCCGGAGCCACACCCAGCGCATCCGCACCGAGCACCGCCACCGACATTCCGTCGACCTCCGTCACAGCACCCGCGGGCGTCCACTCCACCCCGAACAACGACTCCCAGCCCGCCCCGGCACCATCGGAAACCCTGAGCCGCTCGACCTCGACCGGCCGCAACACCACGTTGCGCGCCGACACCACCGGACCACCGGCGGCATCCACCGCGCTCAGCGACACCGCATCCGGGCCCGTCCTGGCCAGCCGCACCCGCAGCACCGACGCCCCACCGGCGTGCAGGCACACCTGCTCCCACGAGGACGGCAACCGGCCACCCTCCACCGGCTCCAGCCCGGCGAAGGCCACCGCGTGCAGCGCCGCGTCCAGCAGAGCCGGATGCACCCCGAACGAACCCGCACTCGACACCGCCTGCTCCGGCAACGCCACCTCGGCGAACACCTCGCCCTCGGCGCCGCGCCAGACCTCCCGCAGCCCCTGGAACACCGGCCCGTAGACGAAGCCGTCCTCGGCCAGTTCCTCGTACAGCCCGTCCACCTCGATGGCGGTCGCCCCCTGCGGAGGCCAGACGGACGCGTCGAACGGCGCGACCTCCGCCACTTCGGTCGCGAGCGTTCCGGTCGCGTACCGCGTCCACGCCACTTCCTCGGCCGCCTCCGCCGAACGGGCGTACACACTCACGCTCCGGCGGCCCGACTCCTGCGGAGCCCCCACCGACACCTGCATCGCGATCGTGTCCCGCTCACCCAGCACCAGCGGCGTGATCAGGGTCAGCTCCTCGACCGCCTCGCAGCCGACCTGGTCACCGGCACGCACCGCCAGCTCCACGAACACCGAACCCGGCACCACCGCCGAGCCCGCCACCACGTGGTCGGCCAGCCACGGATGCGACGAGAGCGACAACCGCCCTGTCAGCACCACCCCATCGGAGTCGGCCAGCCCGACCGCGGCGCCCAGCAGCGGATGATCCGTCGCGGCCAGTCCCGCCGCCGCCACATTCCCCGCACCCGCACTGCCCTCGGGCCAGAACCGCTGGTGCTCGAAGGGATAGGTCGGCAGATCGACCCGGCGCCCACCCGGCAGCACCGAGCGCCAGTCCACCGGCACCCCGTGCACATGCAGCTCGGCCAGCGCCGCCATGGACGCCGCGTGCTCGTCCCGGCCCTTGCGCAGCACCGGCACCAGCACCGTGGGCAACTCGTGCGCCTGTGCCTCCGGGTCGGTCGTCAGCGTGTCCTGGGCCATCGCGGTCAGCACCCCGTCGGGGCCGAGCTCCAGATACGCCCGCACACCCTGCGCCTGCAACGT
>NZ_JBEZEZ010000070.1:0-7372 GCF_040649155.1 Streptosporangium sp. NPDC049046
GTCAGGTAGTGGCCGCGCATCCGGGCGAACAGGTCCAGGCTCCAGAGCATCCGGGCGTGCGCGGCCCCGCTCGCCTTCGCCGCGATCGCACCGGCATAGGAGGCCGGCTCCCAGATGACGAGATCGGGTTTCCAGTGCCGGCAGAAGTCGGTGAGCTCCACGATCATCGGATCGTTCGCCACCCGCCACCACCACGGCACGAGCTCGTCGTGATAGCCCCGGCGCAGGTACTCCCAGGTGAGCATCTCCGGCCGGTTCTCCGCCATGTCGAACGGCGCGGGCCCGTCGGGATCCAGGCTTTCGGCGTGCGTGAGCAGCCGGTGCAGCATGTGGTCCTTGCCGACGGGCACCGCGGTGAGGCCGGCGCCGGTGATGACGTCGCTGAGCTCCGGCTGACTCGCCACCCGCACCTCGTGACCGGCGTTGCGCAACGCCCACGCCAGCGGCACCATCCCCAGGAAATGGGTCTTCTCGGCATAGGTGACGAACACCACACGCATCGGCCGGCCCGGCCGGTCGCCCGTCACAGCGCCGCCAGCACCTTGAGCAGCGACTCGACCACCTTCGTCTGGTCGCCCTCGGTCAGCGACGGATACATCGGCAGCGAGAAGATCTCCCCGGCCGCCGACTCGGTGACGGGCAGCGTCCCCGCCCGGTAGCCGAACTTCGCGAACCCCGACATCGTGTGCACCGGCCACGGGTAGCTGATGTTGAGCGACACGCCGTACGGCTTGAGCGCCTCGATGATGTCGTCGCGCCGCGGATGGCGGACCACGTAGACGTAGTACGAGTGCTCGTTGCCGGGGGCGACCGCGGGCAGGACGACGTCGGTGCCGGCCAGCGCCTCGGCGTACCGGGCCGCGACGGCCCTGCGGGCGGCGACGTAGCCGTCGAGCCTGGTCAGCTTGCGGCGCAGGATCTCGGCGTGCACCTCGTCGAGCCGGCTGTTGTGGCCGGGCGTCCGCTCGACGTAGTAGCGCTCCCTCATCCCGTAGTAGCGCAGCTGCCTCAGCGCCGCGTCCACCTCCGGGTCGGAGGTGATCGTCGCCCCGCCGTCGCCGTACGCCCCGAGCACCTTGGTCGGGTAGAAGGAGAACGCGGCCGCCTCGCCCATTGAACCCGCGATCCTGCCGTGATGGCGGGCCGCGTGCGCCTGCGCGCAGTCCTCCAGGATCAGCAGGTCGTGCCGGGTGGCGATCTCCCGCAGCGGGGCCATGTCGACGCACTGACCGTACAGGTGCACGGGAAGCAGGCAGCGGGTCCGCTCGGTGATCGCCGCCTCCACCTGCCCGACGTCCATCAGGTAGGTGTCCTCGTGCACGTCGACGAAGACCGGGGTGGCGCCGACGGCGTCGATGGCCACGACCGTGGGCGCCGCCGTGTTCGACACGGTGATGACCTCGTCGCCCGGCCCGACACCCAGGGCCTGGAGCCCCAGCACGATCGCGTTCGTCCCGTTGTCGACGCCCACACAGTGCGAGACGCCGTGGTAGGCGGCGAAGGCCGCCTCGAAGTCGCGCACACCGCGCCCGAGCACGAGCTGGCCCGAGCGGAACACGGTGTCCACGGCGTCGAGGATGTCCTCGCGTTCGTTCTCGTACTCCTGCAGATAGTCCCAGACGAAAAGGGGCCTGATCACGCATCACCTCCGGAAGGGAAGCCACTTCGGCTCAGTGGTCGAACTCCCCGCGGAGGTACTGCTCGCGGCAGGCACCACGGCGGATTTTTCCACTGGTCGTCCGCGGCAGGCTGCCGCGCCGTACGAGGACGAGGTCGTGCGCGGCCAGGCCGTGGTTGCGGGTGATCTCCTGGCGCAGGACGCGCAGGACCGCCTCCCTGTCGTCCTGCTCGGCCGCCATGAGCGCGGGGCCGGCCTCGACGAGGACGACGAGCCGTTCCTCGCCCTCGGCCTCGCTGGAGAACGCGGCCGCCGCCCCCTCGGAGCCGACGTCTCGCACGGCCTGAACGGTCGCCTCGATGTCGTCCGGGTAGTGGTTCCGGCCGCGAATGATGATCATGTCCTTGGCCCGGCCCACCACGTGGAGGTTGCCGCCGAACAGGAAACCGAGGTCGCCCGTCCGCAGCCAGGGGCCGGAAAGCAGCTCGCCGCCGGTCTCGGCGAGGTGCTTCGCGAAGACCTCCGCCGACCGCTCCGGCTGGTTCCAGTAACCGTCCGCCACATTGGGCCCGCTCACCCAGATCTCGCCGACCCTCCCCTCCGGCAGCGAGGTCAGGCCCTCCTCGTCGCGGATCCGCACCGACACCCCCAGGCTCGGTACCCCGCAGGAGACGACGCGCACGGTACCCGGGCTGCCCGGCGGGCACTCGCGGGCGATGCCGGCGGCCAGGTCCGCGCGGTCGAAGCAGCGGTCGGTCATGCCCTCGCCGACCGGCGGCGCGCTCACCGGAAGGGTCGCCTCGGCCAGGCCGTAGCAGGGGGCGGGGGCGGTGGGCGCCAGGCCGCCGGCCGCGAACGCCGAGATGAACGCCTCGGTCGACTCGGCGTACACCGGCTCCGCGGCGATCGTGAGGAGCCGCAGCGAGCCGAGGTCGAGCTCGCCCCTGCGCTCGACGGCCACCCGGCGCACACACTGGGCGAGGCTGGAACTCGGCGCGACGCTCCAGTCGGCCCGGTAGTCGGAGATCATGCGTAGCCAGCGGTACGGATCCTGCACGAAGGCCATCGGGCTGAGGTTGACCGAGTGCGCGCCCGCGCCCAGCGGGTTGGTGATCGCGCAGACGAGTCCGAAGTCGTGGAAGAACGGCACCCACGACGCGACGACCGAACTCGGCCAGTGTGCCCTGATCTGGTAGTTGGTGACGGTCATGTTCTCGTGCGTGACGCGGACGCCCGACGGGGTGCCGGTCGAGCCGGAGGTGTACTGCAGGTACGCCACCGCCTCCGCCCGCATGTCCGGCCTGCGCCAGTGCGCTGCGTCGGCCACGGGAACCTCGTCGACGCGGACCAGATGCTCGGGCGGGCGCTCCATCCCCTCCAGCAGCCGCTGGACGGACGGGTGAACCGCGGAGGTGGTGAGCACGCACCGCGGTTCGCAGTCCCCCATCACCGATCGCAGGCGCTCGTTGCTGCGCAGCGCCTCGGGCGCGTAGAGCGGCACCGCCACGAGACCGGCGTACAGGCAGGCGAGGAACGCCACCACGTACGCCGGCTCGTGGGGACAGAGCACCGCCACCCGATCGCCGGGCTCGCACCGCCGCTGGAGGACCGCGGCCACCGCGCGGGCCCGCTCGTCGAGCTCGGCGTAACTCATCGTCCGCGAGCTCTTCTCCCTGCGGCCGGTGTCGCGGCGCATGCCGTACTCGACGAAGGTGACGGCGGGGGAGGAGCCCGAGGTCCTGGCGAAGCGGCCGACGCTGTCGGGCAGGTAGCGGAGACGGAGGCGTTCCGATCCCCGAGGGGTGGTGACGGCGGTCTCGATGACGTCCTGTGGCGACGCGCCGTGATCGGGGTCCAAGCTGTCTTCTCCGTCCGCTCGTTGAGGCTTCGCCGCCCCGTGGTCAGGCGGACTGGGGGAGCGCGCCGGCCTTCCTCGACTCCAGCGCCGCGAGCGCGGCGCGGTCCAGGTTGGAGACCATCCAGACGAGCAGATCCTGCTCGGTGCTCTCCGCGGCCTCCTGCCAGCGTTTCTTCTGCTCCGCGATGATGTTCATCTGAATGTGGGTGACCTCGTCGGCGGTGCCGCCGTTGCGTTCCGCCTTGATACGCCGCCGCAGCTCGTTCCTCGACCAGCTGCCCTTCTCCGCCCGGTTGAGCCAGATCTCCTGGTCGGGCTCCGGCAGGCTGGCCACCTCCGCGTGGTGCTGGAAGCTCAGCTTGTCGCGCCGCCTGGAAAGACTGAACTGCCGGGCCACCCAGGCGTAGTTCCGCAGCGTCTGGTAGTCGAGGGAGGTCTCGGCGATCGCCCGCTTGTAGCGGTCGGGATAGTGCGCCTGGCCGTAGATCAGCCAGTCTCCCAGCCACCAGGCGGAGGAGTCGGAGATGATGAAGATCTGGCGGCCAAGGCGGCTCCAGGCGGTCAGCGACATACCGGGGGGCAGTGAGAGAGCCGTTCTCCTGGTCATGCCCGGTGCGTCGAGCGCCATCCGCGCGTTGCCGGCCGGTCTGGCCTGCCCGTGATGTGTGGTCGCAAGACTTGGGTAACCGTTAACGCCTGTCACATCTGTCACGCCCTTTCGCCCCGGCGGGTCGTCGATGGCTGAGAGTTTGCCCTAGGCGCCACGGGAGAGTTCTAGACAAGATCTAGACGCCCTGACAGATGAGTGACGGAGGCCAGGTCAAGGCCGTTTTCCCCGCTCACCGTGCTTGTCCCGCCCGTGGGCGCTACTTCTGGCCGTCGGCGCGCGGAGGGAGACGTTCGATGACGAAGTCCGCCAGGTCGTCGAAGTTTCTCCCGGTGAAACCGGCCATGTCGTCCAGGAGCGGGACGCCGTAGGTGTCCTCCAGGGCGAGGATGAGGAGGATGATGGAGAAGGAGTCGAGGTTGCCCAGATCGCTGGGCTCGGGGATCTCCCCCAGGTCGGTCAGCTCGGGAATGGCGAGCTCGGAGGAGCTGAACAGAACGATCTTCAGCGCCTCGCGCTCGATCTGCTCGCGCACTTCCTTCTTCTGGTCGGAAACGAACATCTCGGTCAACTCTTTTCTCCTTCGGATGCCTCGGCGGAATCGGTGGACACTGCGGATACGGTGGATACCGTGGACGCGGTGGATGCCGCCTCCCGGCGTTCGCCCGGCCCCTGCGCGAGCTTATTGAGGAGCTCGGTGCCGTGCTCCTCCCACTGCTCGCGGTAGACGGCGTAGATATGCACGTCTCGCAGCGCTCCGCGATCGTAAAGATGCTCGGGGAGAGTCGCCTCTTTGTAGGCGGAGTTGAAGGCCGTACGGAAAGCCGCGAAATCCGTCTCGGTGGTCCAGAAATATATCTTTCTGACGTTCCACATGGCGAAGGCGTAGTTGACGGTCATCAGGATGACCTCCGCGCCGACCCCGTTGCCGGCCGCGGCGGGATCGGTGAAGAAGCTCGCCCGCACGTGCTGTCCCGAGAGGTCGAGATGGTGGAACGAGACGTATCCCACGACCCTGTCGGTGTCCCGCCGCTCCACGATGAACTGCGCGGACACCTCTTTGGAGTACAGCGCGCCGAACACCTCCGCCGAGGGCAGGTCGTTCAGCTCGGCCTTCAGGAGAAGGTCGTGCGCCGTGACGCCCTCCGGAGGATTGGCATGGCGCAGCAGCGTCCTTCTGGTCTTGGTGTGGGGAAAGAGCACGTTCTTCCACCTTCAACTCGGCGTTGCGGCTGAATGGGATTACCCGGGGTATTGTTCGAGCCGGCCGGGTGACTGTCATCCCCTGCATCAAAGCGGCGGGTCCGTCTCGCCAGCGGGACAGATGCTAGTTCCGGGTGATCGGTGGGTCAAGCTATTCTCCGGCCGTCCCCAATGCCCATGGAATGCCATTTCCTGGATCGTGCATAATTTCCCGGTTGATTTCTTAGGCGGCTGGCGGAAAAGTCGTTTATGGTGCATGCGGCGGCAGCGGGCCGACGTGCGAACGCAGGGAAGCGGGATGGGCTGATGACAGTGCACACCGAGAACGCCGTGATGCCGGGAGAGCTCCGCGAGCCGATCACCCCCGAGGGCCGCGACCTGATCGGCCTCGTCGAGACGCACCTACCGGCGATCGCCGCCGCGGCCCCGGACAACGACCGCAGCGGCACCTTCCCGCGTGACATCTTCGAGGACCTGCGAAGGAGCGGGGTTCTCGGCGCCACGGTGCCCTGCGCGCTCGGCGGCCTGGGGGTCGATCGTCTGCACGACGTCTCCCTGGCGTTGCTGAGGGTCGCCGAGGCGGACGCCTCGACGGCGCTCGCCTTGCACATGCAGCTCAGCCGGGCGCTGACGCTGACCTACGAGTGGCGGACGGGACCGGCGCTCGCGCGGACGCTGGCCGAGCGGCTGCTGCGCGGCATGGGCTCCGGCGAGGCGGTCGTTTCCACGGGGGTGAAGGACATCCCCCGCGACCGGCGTCCGACCACGCTGACGCAGACGGCCGACGGCGGCTGGCTGCTGTCGGGCGGCAAGACCCTGGTGAGCATGGCGCCCATCGCCACGGACTTCGCGGTGTACGCGCAGACGCGCGTCCCCGGACAGCGTCCCCAGTCGGGGATGGCGGTGCTCTCCAGGAACTGCCCGGGGCTTCGCGTACTGGACAACTGGGACGGCCTGGGGATGCGGGCCTCCGGGAGCGTCGACATCGTGTTCGACGACTGCGTCATCCCCCCGGAGGACGTGGTCCTGCGCGGGCCCGCGGGTGAGCAGGACCTCGCGATGCTCGCGGGGCAGACGGTGAGCTCGATCACCATGCTGGGGATCTACACCGGCATCGCCCAGTCGGCGCGCGACATCGCGGTCTCGACCCTCATCCGCAGGGGAGCCGCGGGGGCGGCGGCCGCGCGGACGCTGGTGGCGGAGATGGACGCGCGGCTCTTCACGATGAGGTCGACGGTCGCGGCGGCCCTGGCGCGCGCCGACCGGCTCTCCTACGACGACACGGGCGACCCCCGGGAGCGCGGACCGGCCATGATGACGCCGTTCCAGTGCGCGAAGCTGATCGTCAACCAGCTGGCGCCCGCCGTCGTCTTCGACGCCCAGAGCCTGATCGGCGGCGCCTCCTTCTCGGCCTCCCACCCACTGGCGCGGCTCTACCGCGACGTGCGCGCGGGTGGCTTCATGCAGCCCTACACCTACATCGACGCCGTCGACTATCTGAGCGCCCAGGCCCTGGGAGCCGTGAAGAACGGTTAGGAGAGGTCATGCGCGTTCTTTTCACGGCGTACGCGGAGAAGACTCATTTCCTGGGGATGGTGCCGCTGGCGTGGGCGTTGCGCAACGCCGGTCACGAGGTGCGGGTGGCGAGCCAGCCGGAGCTCACCGACGTCATCACCGGCGCCGGCCTCACCGCGGTGCCCGTCGGCAAGGACCACATCCTGCACCGGCTGGTGAGCACGACGAAGGAGAGGGACGCCGCCTCCAGGGACGCCGTTTCCGAAGGCGCCGCCTCCGAGGAGCGGGAGTCCTCCTTCTTCGACCTGGCGGAGGAGCGGCCGGAGAAGCTCACCTGGAAGTATCTGAAGGACGGCTACGGCGGGAAGTTCGTGCCGTGGTGGTGCCGGGTGGTGAACGACCCGATGATCGTGGAGCTCACCGACTTCTGCCGGCACTGGAAACCCGACCTGGTCATCTGGGAGCCCGTCACCCACGCCGGTGCGATCGCGGCGAAGGCGAGCGGGGCCGCGCACGCCCGGATGCTCTGGAGCCTGGACCTGTTCGCCCGGATGCGCGGCCACTACCTGAC
>NZ_JBEZEZ010000071.1:0-7022 GCF_040649155.1 Streptosporangium sp. NPDC049046
TGCCGACGCATGGCGTAGGCGGCGGCGTCGGGATCACGCGCGGCGATCGCGGCCAGAACCTCTTCGTGCTCGGCCATGGCCAGGTGAGTGACCTGATTTCCAAGTCACCGACCGTCACATCAACATACGTGATAGCCGAGTTTCGGGAAGTCCTCCAGCTGTCCGAGCAGCGTGTCGTACACCTCGTCGGCAAGCCGGCCGCGAGATCTTCCCGGCGGCGTTTCACCCCTCATGGCCCCACGGCGCCGCGCGGTCACCGCTTCGTCGTCCATCGTGACGTGAGGTCCCTTCTAGCGTCTTCACGAACCTGTTGACATCGGTCGCAACGCTGCTGCATGGTGACGACCGCTCGGATCGTATAGGAAAGATGACGGATGCTAGTCATCTTGCACCATCGCGGAACCGCCCGCCAGCGCCCTCCAGCGTCAGCGCGGCGGGAGCGGCGATCCACCGCCCCCACCGCGTGAACGGGTCAAGCGTCAGCGCGGTGGGAGCGGCGATTCACCGCCCCCACCGCGTGAAGGGGTCAGCGCCGGTTGAGGTTCTGCATCCACTCCCGCAGCTCGCGCGCCTGCCGCGCGAGCTCGGAACGCGCCGCAGCGTCGCCGGAGGCCTTGTCGTTCGCCAGGGCGACGATCGAGTTCAGCGCCGGGATGGCGGTGGTGTAGTTGTTTTCCAGGTAGCTGTCCCGCGCGATGTCCAGGGCGGCATCGGCGGCGTCCGCGGCGGACTCGGTCAGCAGCCCGGCCGCTCGGTCAGCCTCGATCAGCAGGCTGGTCTCGCGGTAGGACGAGCAGTTGGCGCCCTTGCGGTCGGCGGTCGTCTCGATCCCGCCGAGGATGATCCGCATGAACGAGTCGTCGTAGTAATGCGTCCGGAAGTGGCCGAGGATGTTCGAGAACGCCTTGCCACCGCCCCAGTTCTGGCACCACGCGATCGGGTGGTCGCCGTTCATCAGCCGCAGCGGGTTGGTGGCCGCGTTGCCGCTGTTGAGGCTGCGCTGGTAGCTGTCCTCGTTGAGGCTCAGCAGCGTGTGCACGTCGGCCCGCATGTTGCGGTCGAAGTTGTAGAGCTCGTCGACCGTCATCCACCGGGCAGGGAGATGCGCGGTCGCCGGGTGCGTGTGGTCCTCGGTCACCACCTCGGCGTGGATGCAGCTGCCGCACTGGCCGAACCCGTTCTGGCCGTTCGGATGGTTGGTGAAGAACCCACCGACGAGGTTGCCGTACCACGGCCAGGTGCGGGTCTCGAACGAGTCGGCGGCGCCGTGGATGCCGACATAGCCACCGCCCTGCTTCATGTAGGCCTCGAAGTTCGGCTGCTCGGTGCTCGAATTGAGCGGGCCCGGGTGCCCGACGTTGGACTCGAAGACGATCGTGTCGTACTTCTTGAGCGTGTCGAGGCTCAGGAACGGGCTCGTGGGCAGCGTGACGGTTGGGAGTTGCGGGTCGTAGACGTCGACGTTGAAGTTGCGCTCGATGCCGAGCTTCTGGATCGCGGCCACGGTGTGCGGGATGTGGTCGTGCCGGAAGCCCGTCGTCTTGGAGAAGACCAGGACGTTGTAGTCGGCGTCCGGGTTGTGCGGGAGCGGGGCGAGCACCGGGTCCGGGATGAACTTCGGGCCCTCCGCGGGCTCAGACTCGAGGCCCGTCGCGGGCTCCGGCGCGAGCCGGCCGTTGAGCTGGTCGATCAGGTAACGCGCATCGCCCACGAGTGTGCTGCGGGCCGAGCCGGGCTTGATCCCGCCGTTGGCGGTCGAGACGAACTCGTTCAGGACCTGGCTCGCCTGCTTGGCCGAACCGGCGTCGGCGAGTGCCTTCGCCTGGTCGAGCTTGGCTTGGAGCGCCGCGCCGACCTCCGCCGGGACGCTGCCGGCGGTCACGAACCGGGTGATCAGCGTGCCGACGTCCGCGAACGATGTCGTCACGATGAACGTCTGCGTGTACTTCGCGCTGTTGGAAGCAGCGTCAGAGAGGTGCACCGCGAGCGTGTGCACGCCGAGCGACAGGTCGGAGGTCTGCACCGGCAACGGCGGGACCAGCTTGCCGTCGAGGTACATGTTCAGCACAGCCACTCCGCCCGAGCCGGGGGTGGGGTCCGTGCGCGTCGGGATGAGTGTGGCGACGTGACCGACGTGACCGTCGGTGATCGCCGGGTACGATGCGGCCGGCGCGCGCGTGTCGATCCGGACCGCGATCGAGCGGAACGCCGCGACGTTTCCGGACGTGTCGACCGCGCGGTACCGGACGCTGGTGTTGCCCTCCTGCGTGATCACCGCCGACGCGGTGGCCGACGCCGGCGCCCCCTCGACGGGTACGTCGATGTAGGCGGCGCCGCCGTTGAGCGAGTACTGGAACTTTGCGATGCCGACGTCGTCGGTCCCCGACATGTTCAGCGTCACCGAGCCGCGGTACCAGTTGTTCTGGCCGGTCGGCGCGGAGGGCGACAGCGTCGCCACGTTGATCGTCGGCGGTGTCGTTTCCTCTGCCCACGACGGTGCCGCGGGGATGAGTGCGGCCGCCGTCACGCAGGCGGCCACTGCCAATGTGCGAAATCTTCTCCGCATGAGTGTCTTCTCTCTTGCCGTTGTACGGGCGGGTTCGCTAGTTGCCGATGCCCGTGCCGACGAACTCGGCCCAGTTGAGGTTGAACAGGTTGCCGCCCGTGGCGCCACCCGTGACCGAGCGGAACACCAGGAACAGCTCATGCGTCCCGGACATCGAGACCGGGAACGTCTGGCTCGTCCAGGTTCCCGTCCCGCCGGTGGACACAAGGTTGGCCGTCGTCAGGATCGGCCCGGTGATCGAGCCCTGACGGACCTCGACTGCCGCCAGCGGCGACCCGGGCGTGCGGCCGGTCGCCGCGTCCGCCACGCGGAACGTGATCGAATCGATGTTGGTCAGGTTGAATGGGCCGTTGAGCTGGAGCCAGTCGCCCGAACCCAGGCTGCCGCGGTGCACGCCGGCGCCGCCGTCGGTGTTGGTCGCCGTGTTGGTGCCGGACTGGTTGACGACGAACTCCACCTCCTGGTGCTTCTGGCGGATCTGGTGCTGGCCGGTCGTGGTCAGCTGCGGGACGCCGCCCGGACCGCCGTGGTCGGTGTAGCGCGCCTGGATCACGCCGGAGACGTTGCCGCCGTGTGAGGCGTCGTCGGCGATCGTGTGGAGCACGCCCGAGCAGCCGTTGACGGACTCCTCGGCGTGGCCGTGCTCGTCGTGGGCGAGCACGAACGTCACCTGCACCTCGGAGCAGTTCACCGTCCCGTCCTCGGGGTCGGTGACCGTGACCGAGAACGGGATGTCGTCGCCGAACGCGAACGTCCCGCCATCCACCGGCGTATTGACGACCACCGTCGGGCTCGTGTTGCCCACGGTGATCACGGTGCTGGTCGAGGTTTGCTTGCCGGACGAGTCGAGCACGGTCAGCACGGCCGTGTAGCGGCCGGACTGCGTGTAGGTGTGTGCCGGGTTCGGGTCGGTCTCGATCGCCGAGCCGTCGCCGAAGTTCCACTCGTAGCGGATCGAGTCGCCGGGATCCTCATCCAGCGAGCCGGCGCTGGAGAAGTTCACGGTCAGCGGCCTTGAGCCATCGGTGCGGTCCGTGGTGAGCACGGCCTTCGGCGCGCGCTTGCCCTTGACGTACTCCCACTTGTACATGCCCGCGTCGGGGCTGATGACGTTGAACCCGTTGCCGTAGGTCAGCAGGTAGAACGCGCCGTCAGAACCGAACTGCAAGTCCATCGGGTTGTCGCACTCGAACCGGAACCTGCCTGCCCCGGCGTTCGCACGGCTGCCGCAATCCAGGAAGTTGTTGATCTTCTGGACATGGTTGTTCTGCTTGTCGAGCTTGACCTCGCGCAGCGTGTCCTGCGTCCACTCGCTGATGATCACCGAGTCGTCGTAGTACGGCGGGAACTTGTTGGGGTTCGGGTTCTTCGCGTCGTAGTGGTACTTCGTGACCCCGTGCGGACCGACGCCGCCGGTGTAGAGCTCGGGGAACAGTCGCGGGCATTCGGTCGTCGAGCCGGGCGCGATCGGGCCCGGGGTCGGCGCGTAGTAGGCCTCGCACGGGGTGCCGAGCGGCGTGCTCGTGTTGTTGTCGCGGTAGGAGTACCAGATGTCCGGGTCGGTGACCGGCGGGACGTCCCTCAGGCCCGGCTCGACCGTCGAACCGCCCTCGATGTTCCACAGCGAGTCGTTGCGCTGCGTCGGCCCGTCGCAGTCGAACTTCTGAGGCGGGTTGTTCAGTGGCGTGCCCGCGGTGGTGGTGCCGGGCGCGAACTCGTGGAAGTTCCACTCGTAGTACGCGAGGTCGCGCTTGTAGCACGTCGGCCAGCCGTAGTTGGACGGCTTGCGCACGATCTGGTAGCGGCCGGTGCCCGACGGGCCGCGCGAGCGCTGCGGTGTCTGGGCGTCGGGCGAGTAGTCGCCGATGTAGGCCACGTCGTTCTCGTCGACCTGGATCCGGAACGGGTTGCGGAGACCCATCGCGTAGACCTCCGGCCGCGTCTTGTCCTGCGGCGCGCCCGCGACCAGCGGGAACAGGTTGCCCGACGGGATCGAGTAGGCGCCCGCGCCGGAGCCGAAGTCGACCTTGTTGGCGTCGGCGGCGGAGATGTCGCCGTCCTTGACCTTGATCCGCAGCACCTTGCCGCGCAGGTCGTTGGTGTTCAGCGCGCTGCGGCGCGCGTCACCGGTGAGCCGCTGATACCAGCCACCCGCCTGCGCCGTGCTGGTGGTGATCGCCGGCGTGGCGGTGCCGGTCAGGCCGGCGCCGTCGGCGGTGATCTGCGGCTGATCGGACTGCTGCTTGCCGCGGCGGAAGAACACGTTGACGTTCGACGTGTTGACCGGGCCGCCGCTGGTCTGGATCTCATCCGCCTCGATGTTCGAGAGCGCCTCGAGCGCCGCGTCGATCGCATTGCGATCCGCGTTCCACGCGATC
Organism: Streptosporangium sp. NPDC049046; assembly: GCF_040649155.1. Classification (NCBI taxonomy): domain Bacteria; kingdom Bacillati; phylum Actinomycetota; class Actinomycetes; order Streptosporangiales; family Streptosporangiaceae; genus Streptosporangium; species Streptosporangium sp. NPDC049046. Next base: position 4,945 of record NZ_JBEZEZ010000071.1, read on the forward strand.
GGCTCCGTCGTCTGGCCCTCGAAGGTCAGCGTGAACGTGCCGCCCGTCGCGTTGGTGACACGCACGGTCTGCTGCTCGTCGGTCTTCTGCGAGTTGTACGGCCCGTAGCCGCCGGCGTTGATGCCGCCCGCGGGCGTGTCATCGCCGGTGACCATCCAGAGGTTGCCGTGCTTGTCGAAGTCGATGTCGCCCCCGACGTGGCAGCACTCCTGGCGGTTGACCGGCACGCGCATGATCTGCTGCTCGGAGCCCATGTCGAGGTGCGCCGGCGTGCTGTCGGTGGCGTCGACGAACTTGAAGCGGCTGAGCTGGAAATAGCCCACGTACGGATCCCACGCGGTCTTGGACGCCGCCACGTTCGGCGGGGTGGTGTTCGGCGTGATCTGGGTGACGACCGATCCGTCGCTCAGCTTGACGTCGGTGACCTCTTTCCCCGAGTAGTAGAGGTAGACCCACTTGTTGGTCGCGAAGTCGGCGTCGACCGCCGGGCCATAGAGCCCGTCCTCGCCCGCGGAGTAGATCTGCTGCGTCATCGGCAGGCTCGGATCGGCGAAGTTGGCGACGACCGTGGTGACGCCCGTGGTCGCGTCGTGCATGCGCAGCGAGCCGAGGCGGTCCGTCTGCAGAACGCGGCCGTCCGGCAGCTGGTCGAAGCCGATCGGCTCCTGCAGGTTCGGCGGCGAGCCGATCTTCGTCTGCTGGTAGTTGGCCAGCACGGTCGCGCCGCAATCGCTGTAGACCGGGTCGGCCTGGCCCGCGGCCCAGCCGATCGCACCCTTGAGGTGCTTGGTGAGGCCGGCGTCGAAGCTCGCAGCCGTGTTGCCCAGGCCGGTGTAGAACGAGCGGCCGCCCTGGAAGTCCTTACACCACGAGACCGGGTGATCGGCGCCCATCGTGCCCCCGGCGATCCCGTCGAGGTCGGCGCCCTGCGGCTGCGGCCCGAACGGGTCCTCGACGACGGTGGCGAGGACGTGTGACAGACCGCGGACGTTCTTCGTGAAGTTGTACCAGTTGTCGGTCCGCGACCAGAACTGCGGCAGATCCTTGCTCGCGTCGTGGACGCGGTCGGCGACCTTCACGTCACCTGCTTGCACGTCGGTCCTGCCGGACGCACGCGTCCCCAGGACGTCGGTCAGGAACGACCAGGACGCGTCGGTCTCGACCGCCGAGCCGACGCCGACGAAGCCGCCGCCCTTGCGGAAGTAGCTCTCGAAGTTCGCGCGTTGCGCGTCCGTGAGCGGGCTCGCGAGACCCGTGTCCAAGAACACGACCGCGCGGTACTGCTCCAGCTTCTTCTCTGTGAAATGGTCGCCCACGTCAGCGGGCCCGGGCGCCACAACCGTGAAATCACCAGTTTTGGCCGCATTCCGGATCGCGGCCAGGCCGGCCGACGACACCGCGTTCTGGGTGCTGCGCACCACGAGCACCTTGAAAGCGGGCTTAGCCGCCGTGGCGGCCTCGGCGCTCACCGGCATCGTGAGGAGCGTGATGAAAGGGGCGATGAGGGCTAAGGCCATCGTGGTCGCGGTGCGACGTCTCGGACGTTGTGCATTTTCTGGCAGGACTGCGTCGAGCAGCCTGGCCCACGTTCGATGACGTGGTGACATGAGAAACCCTTCCTGACCGGGGGGATGTCAGGCAAGGCGCGCGCCGCCGCGCTTATGCCACTTGGCGGTAGCGGATATTGCGGTTGCTGGAGGGTGCCGTCTCCAGGTCTGTGGGGCCGTCAGTAAGGTGCCGGCCTGGGTAAATCCATGATCGTGGTCGGGTCGTCGATGATGTGGTTGATCACCATGCTCGCCGCGCCACGGGAAGCGGCGCCGAAGCCGAGCGTGGAGGCGACGAATCGGCACGGGCGGCTGGAGCGGCTACCACGAGCCGCTGCAGCCGGTCTTGTGCGTGTGGCAGCAGCCACTGGGCCGGCAAGGCGAAATAGCCTCCGATGACGATCACTCGCGGGTTGAACAGGTTGGCCGGGATCGAGTCACCGAGACCGGCCAGGTGTGCTCATGCGGATGCGGAGTTGATGGACTTGGAGAAGACGTCCATCATCGCCCGGCCGAACTGCGGCATGTCGG
>NZ_JBEZEZ010000072.1:0-7000 GCF_040649155.1 Streptosporangium sp. NPDC049046
ATGAGCCACTGAGCAGATCGCTTAAAAAATTCCACTTCCTTGCTGCTTCCCCAACCTTCCCATTCAGGACTGGCGGTTATTAAATACTCAATACATAGCACCGCATCAGCGCGTCTTTTTTCAGGAAGTCGATCTTTTATTGCCTGTTTGACGGCTTCAGGGGTCGCAACGGTATGATGATTTTTAGGGGTGAGGTTGGGGTCAGCATTTGGCGTTTCTATCGTTCGGTAGCTGTGTGCAAGACTGCCACCGATGTTGCCCATCGTCTTTAATTTTGCTGTTCTCAAAATTGCATAGTTCATCGCCACTTTTTTCCTATAATTGAGTGTTATTTCATTAAAGTGTACTTACTACACCATAATTTCACCTGTTAGGAAAGCGTGATTTTTGGCGCAAAAGGCGGTAAAAAAGGGCTATTTTTCACTGTTTTTCAACTTGGCTGTTTACAGATTGTAAACAGCTTTTTTCTTTATAAATCAATAACTAAGAACGATTTTGTTTACACTTTGCAAACACTCAAATTTCAATAAACCTAACAATATCAGCTATTTGGCAGTCCCTTTAGGGTGCGTATGGTGTAGTCATCAAATTAGGTGGGAAATAACGGTTTTTTTATCTGTCGTAAAATCTGCTACAAAAAAGGGATTATAAGAGCGTTACTTCTCGTTTTTCACTGGCATAATCTTAGGCTGGTATCAATAATTTATTAACCTAAAAAAATCATCTGTAGCTACAGATGATTCTAGTAGCGGAGTTATTTATGAGCATGATCGGTGTATCAGTAGCTAGCAATAAAAGCCTTCAGCTTGAAGCTACCCAAGAAGCCTATAATAGAGCTGTCGTGAAGCTTAATTTGCTGTTGATTGACGATAAAACGCACGAAGAAGTAGTCAGAAACAAGCTGTTTGAAGTCATGGATGAAAGAAATCAGCTGGGGAAGTACTCCACTTCTGATCTGTATGTCATGCAAAAAAGCATTGAGAAAACGGTTGATGATTTTCTTGCTGGATTAAATGAGCAGACTGTTACCACTTAGATTAGCGAAAAGATGGAACGCTATAGTTATTGAGGTTTAATCATCTTTCGCTTATATTGGGGGTACGAATATAAGCGAAAGGTGATTGCTATGACTACAACTAATTATAATATACGGCTTGACCAGGATCTGAAGGATAGGTCTTTTTCTGTTCTTGAAAGCTATGGATTAACACCTTCACAAGCCATAAGACTGTTCTTAAACCAAGTAGCCGATACTAATGCGATTCCTCTGTCTTTTGACTATCAACAACCTAAGCTCAACGCGCAAACTATCGCTGCTATTGCAGAGGTCGCGAGCGGTAAAGGTAGTAAGTACAACAGCTTTGGTGATTTGATGGATGAGCTAGAAGGCGAGGCTGATGAGATCCATTGAAGTATCAAGTCAGTTTAAGAGAGATGCTAAAAAGAATTATCTAAGCTTACTCACTCCTGCATGGGGCGAGGTGCTCAATTGTTTGACTAACGATATACCGTTACCGGCTAAATACAAAGATCATGCGTTGACCGGCAATCATAAGGGGTTTAGAGATTGCCATATCAAACCTGACTTGGTGCTAATCTACCGTATTCAGAGCGATACGGTAGATTTTATTAGGCTGGGTAGCCATTCAGAAGTATTTGAGTAGTCTGTTAGTAGGTTTTTTGGCTTTTAAGGCGGTTCCGCTAAGGCAAAGCGATTAATAAGATTCTCTCATTTATCGCTTTGAACATAGTTAAGATATTGCTTTCGCTTAATATACTCCTGGTTCATCATATACTGCCCCATATACTCAAAATCTGGGCGTTGATCCTCTTTAACAGGCAACATGACTTTATCTCTTGAAATGCGCTTGTCGTTGATCTCTCTGTTAAAATTGTATTTATCAGACAGCCTATTAGTTAAAGTTGCTATAAAAAGGTAAATATAGCGGTCAAAATGATCATTCTGCAAATGGGTCACATGATCACTTGCGACAAACTTGTATGGTTGATAAAAACTCGCACCAACGCTCCCACTATTTGCAACTGTCAAACAATTTGAGAACATGCGAACACCGTCTTCATTCCCAATGAAATCATTCACACCGTTATTCAATGAGGTTGAAGAGACATAAGGATGTTCCCCTTCAATCTGATTGGCTTTAGTGAGACGCTTACCACGCTGAACAATTTTAAAAATATCTTTTAAGAAGAATTCATGCCACTCTTTATCTTCAAGCTTGACAATATTTTTGGGTTTTAGCTTTGCTAATTCGTTTAGGCATAACTCAATATACGTAGCCTTTTTCTTATCCATTAAGGCTTTTGTGTAGTCTTCCATGAATTGCCAGTTTGGTTTATTCTCAGAAATAGCTGGAAGCATTATTTTTTGACGTTTAAGCCTTCCTGTTCCCATTTTATAGCCATAACTGTATTTATGGCGTTGAAATGAAATTTGGTTAGATAAGAAAAAAGCTACGTAATTAGAACTAACTATAGGCCGAAGCTTTCGACAGTCATTTGAATATAGGCCTTTGTAGGGATGAAAGAATGAGTAACCAACAGAACCATTTCGATTAACTGAGAGACAATTACTTTCTAAAGTAGAGTTACGGTTCCCTACAAAATGTCCTATACCATTGTTTTTTGCAGTTGAGGAAATATATGGGACTTTCCCTTGAACTCTCTCTGCATCATAAATATCTCTACCAGAGAAAATCTTTGCAGTATCCTCTATGAAAAACTCATGCCATTCCACATCTACAAGATTTAACGACATATCAAGCCTCCTTAGAATCTTCAGATTCAAAGAGATATTCTCGATTTTGCATAATCATTGAGAACTCAAATGTTAGGTAATCTCCTATAGTTTTTTCGAAATCAGCATCAGTTGGTAGCTCATCATTGAAATAGTAAAAGCTGTGAAGCCACTCATCATCTGATTCGACTGTTGTTTTTACACAGAATTGACTTTCTGCTTCGATGCGATCAAACCAAACATCTAAAAGGTGTTGCTTCTTATCCTTAGCTTGCTCTGTTTCGATCAACCCAATATGAGGACTTACTTTAAACCCGTCTTCTCTGAAATCAATAAACTTGCACTCTTTGTCTTTTGGGTGTGGTTCACCAGCAGTAAAAATTGCAATACATGTAATAGTTCCTACACCATAAAATGTATCCTTGTTGAGTGAAATAACGCCTTCTAAAGTATGTTTCTTGAGAATGTTCGCCTTTATTGATATTTCTTCTTTAGTTTTTCCCGTTAAAGAGGATTGCGGAATAATCACAATCGCACGACCTTCTTCAACCAATGAATTCAGTAGATGCTCGGTAAAAGCTATTTCATATAAATCTGGATTTTTCTTTGAGCCTTGTGAGTAAGGAGGATTCATCATCCCTACAGTAGCGCCTTTTAATTGAAGTTTGTTTGGGTCTTCGTTTAGAAAATTATGGTTAATCAAATTGCTTTTACCATCACCTCTTAAAATCATATTAGTTGTGGCAATGGTGAACATATAGGGTTGCAACTCAAAACCGTGCAATTGTTTCTGACGGATACTCTTCTTTGTATTATCATTCTCTGTTTGTTCGAGCATATGGTGCATTGCGGCTATTAAGAATCCGGCCGTTCCTGCACAGGGGTCGAGCACAGTGTCATGAGGATTAATGTCAATCAAATCACAGAACAGGTCGGTAATGTGTTTGGGTGTCAACACTATTCCTAGAGTCTGCCCATCACCTCCAGAGTAAGACATAAACTCACCATAAAAGCGCCCTAAATAGTCTTCGGAAGAGCTTGTATATTTAATGCTCTTGTAAATTCTATCATGCAAGAATTCAGTGAAATGCTTAAGAGGGGTTTTGTTGAGCGTACCGCTTATTTCATTTAGGATTTGTGTGTCTTTAATAATTGAGAACTGACTAAGAATCTTATCTCTTTTGACATCAGGAGAGACTTTAGAACGCTTTAGATTCTTTTCGATAGCACTATATATTTTTTCGCCATCCGTCTCAATTTCATCGCCAGTTAAGAGAGCAACATCAAAACCACCGAACTCCGCCTCTCTAAGTGCCAATAAAATACCTGAGACAATTAAGGGTTTATCAATGTCTTTTAAGTTTCCGTAATTTCTCAAATCTTCGTGTAACTCTGAAGCATCACGTAATATTTCAGCTAGTTCCTTTTCTTGGTCAGTATTTTCTTGCAGTACCTCTCTTATATAGTATTCAACAATGTTTTTTTCATTGAATGAGATAAAAGATTCAACTTCTGGTAACTCACGGTAATACTCGGTTTCATCAATAAAATATGGACTGATTTTATGTTTCTTTTCGTCTCCAGAGATACCAAAAGCGATGACCTTCTTGTAAGACGTGTTTTGAGCTAAATGTTGACCGTAAAAGAGCGCGCCATTAACAGCAAAATCTTTAATATCCTTAACTGTTGTACTAATCAGGCCTTTTGAGTCAAGCTTTACATGCTTAGAGACATCAGCTTTGTTCTCAAAAACAAGGATAAAATCTTTTACGACTCCAACAAACTCTGGAAAACCTACTTTCCCAGAACCACTTTTAGAGGCAGTTTTTAAGGCAAGATCGATTTCAAGAATAGTGCTACCTTGAGGTTCAAGTTCAATACCTGCTTCTGTCAATAAACTGTGAACCCATAAATCTGTTTTTGCTTCTTTTTTTGCCATCTCTACGCACCAGTCCGTTTTAAAAAATGAAGTATAGCATAGGGCTTACCACTGACCTTTGCTGTCAAATCCGCACAAACAAACTGGAGGTATTTTAATCAGGAAGCCTAGGAAATTAGACCTATCAAACGCACTCATAAGACTTAGTATTCAAGATACTCTCTGATAGGACGTTTATTAAACTGTGTAGGGTCTTTTTTAAGGCGGTTAACCATTTCAAACTCCCACCCTTGCTGTGACTGCCCAGCTGGGCTAGTAGGACTTACTAAATGATTATATTCCGCCATAAAAGCAGGATTGCGAGCAATACGCCCTAGCTGCTTATCATTCAGCCCATCAACCGTAAACATATCTGCTGTACTAGAGTCACGTTCCTTACTAACTACATCTATCTTAGCTTTTGGCTTTTCATGAACAGTGAAAACAAAACCTACAATTTTGCGTCCCTTTTTTACGTTCTCATATTTGACTTTAAGGTCCGATTTCTTGTTAATCTCATCTGTAGCAAGATCTAAAACACGTTTCTTAAAATCACACATCGCTTTGTATTCATTGATTCCTAGCCCCATCTGGTCTCTAAATACTCCTATCTCAAAGCATGGTGTTTTTTTAGCTGTGCGCCATTGCGTCAATAACTCATAAAGGCGTACTGAATAAACACTATCAAACTGTGTCGTTTGCTCTAGCAAATACGAGGTAAAAAACTGTTCTAAGCCATTGATACGGCTGATACCTTCTACAACAGCAAGAGTAAATACTATTTCTATTGCGCCCTCCCCATCATGATATTGTACCTGCTGTAACCAACGGCTTTTAATGGGCTTACCATTATCGTCAAGGTAGGTAAAACGCCTATTAAATAGGGTCTCTTCAGCTTCTTTCATGCGCTTATAGCCATTTTGCCGTGTAGTTTCAAATACCTCTGCATAACGAGTGGCATCAATTCGTAACGGCTTGTCTGTGCTTAATCCTGTGGCTGTTTCTCTAGCATCGACTATGGCTAACTGAATAATTCGCACTTCAGCCAACGATAAGGTTTGTAATGCCTGATTTAGTTGATTAGTCTTTACGACTAGGTTTTTTTTAGTGTTCATAACCATCTTGTCCATAAGTATTTAATGACATATTACACTAAGTCATTTAAAGGTCAAATCACAAATAGTCTTTTAATGGTAACTAAACGTCCTTTAATGGGTAACTAAACGTCCTTTAATGGGTAACTAAACGTCCTTTAATGGGTAACTAAACGTCCTTTAATGGAGGCTACAAGCCAATAGTAGCAAGGCCTACAGAGTGCTTAAAAGCATTTAAAAGCTATTAAAAGCATTAAAAGCCTTTTTTTATTTTTTTACTAACTGAAAAGAAAAAGGAGGGAAACCCTAGTTACCTCAAAATATGAAGGACTTTTTGTGTTCTTTTGAATCAGATAATCGATCAATGCTTTCAAACTTATCTATCAATTTGTTTTTAACCTCAACCAAAGCAATAGGTTTATTAAACTTTATAAGTTTTTTAGCATTCTATTGATTTTATTTTTCTTAAACCATTAGTAATGGGCTATAGAAACCACTCTATATGCCTACACAATTAGATTTAACAGCATTCATTATCTATTTTGATAGATACCTAGCTCTTTCATATTTAACTCTCTCTATGGCGATTCTACGGCTTTCTAGCTGCATTGCTTCATTTACTCTGGCAATTTCCTCTTGATTTAACCCTTTAGTCGCCAGTAAGTAAGGCTCAACACGTTTTTTAAGGGTGTCATAGCTCGCTTCCGCAACGCTTTTATCCAATCTAGCCTTCTCATAGTCCATTAGGATGCTGTTAGCAGCCTTCACAGTCGGTTCTATTTGATCAATAACGGCTGCTGTGACCTTTTCCCCATACCTAGCCTTGCTTTCAAACATTTCAGGCTTAGGCGCTAAAGTCGTAATACTAAAATCCCTCGCGTGATTGATGTCGTGGTAATACTCTTTGATGCTGGTATGCTTGGCTTTAGAGCCTTCCTTGCCCCTTGTTAGCCCCAAATCAGCAACGGTTTTAGCAAAATCGGTTTGCATCTGATTTAATTTAGCCCTGCCGCCTAGAAAATCCTTACAGTTGAGCTTCCCCTTTTGGTCAATAGGAACGACATAAGCGACTAGTTGCGGTGTGCTTATGTCTCGATGAACACTCATACCTGCAATGTTTTCTGCTCCATGTTTATCCATGAGCCACTGAGCAGATCGCTTAAAAAATTCCACTTCCTTGCTGCTTCCCCAACCTTCCCATTCAGGACTGGCGGTTATTAAATACTCAATACA
>NZ_JBEZEZ010000073.1:0-6486 GCF_040649155.1 Streptosporangium sp. NPDC049046
GGGGCAGGCCGGCGGCGCGGGCGGGGATGTAGGTGAGGGTTTCCAGGGCGTATCCCAGGGCGGTGCCCAGGGCGAGTTCTTCGGGCAGGGTGCGTCGGCCGGGGTAGGTGGCGCGGATGATCAGGGTGCCGGGCAGGGCGAGGGCGAGGGTGAGGTAGGCGCCGAAGCGGGCCAGGTCGGTGGCCGAGACGCCGTACAGCAGGAGTGTGGCGCAGGTCAGGGCGGCGGTGCAGGTGGCGGGCAGGATGCGGCGCAGAGTGGGCCGCAGAGTGGGCCGCAGAGTGGGCCGCAGGGTGCGGCGCAGGGTGCGCAGGTGGCGGGGCGGGGACGGGCGTCGCCGGGCGGGCGCGGGGGCCTGGGGTGCCTGGGGGGTTTGCAGGGGAGCGGGGCTCGGTACGGGGGCGGGCGACGTCGTGTCCATGAGCGCAAGCATGCTGACGTGAGCGTCCCGGGCGATCTCGGACTCAGGCTACCGGGTATTTCCTTGCCAGTCCTTTATACGTGACGCGAAGGCAGCCGACCTGATTACTCCACACCACGACCACGTTGGGATTGATTTACGGTTTAGATGATCTTTTGGTGCCATATTAGATCGTTCTTCTGCGTTGTAGGTAAATCGCCGTTATTTGAGGTTGATTCTTGTCGAGGGTTGGATGTGATTGCCTTTCTTTCTACTTATGACCCTGGCCGGGGCGGAAAGTCGGCCAAGGGGGTGCTTGCGGGAGGTCGCACATGGCAGGCGGTACGGACAATGCGAGGAAGGTCGGGTTCGGGCGGCGGTCGCCGTTCACCTTCGGGATCGGTCTTCTCACCCTGTTCGGTCTGCTGGGTGCGAGCTGGGCACCTGAGCCAGGCACCGTCACCCCGCGGAAGTGGGCGACCGTGGGAAATGTCGTACCGCTCGAACCGGATGCCGCCCCTGGCCCGGCGACCGGACACCCACCCGGGCGGCCCGCTCCGAGCACCGCCGCGGGAGCGGGGCGGGCGCCGGCCGACGGACGCCAGGCCGTGGAGGTCAAGGCGGCGCCGCCGGAAGGCGGCCGGGCCCGTTCGCTGGAACAGAGGCTCGCCGAGGTCGGTCTGCGCGGGCTTCCCGGGAAAGGCGCGGAGACGCCGGAGAAGAAGGCCACGGACGCGAGACCTCGCAGCCGGGCTCGCCGCGCGGCCTGCCCGCCGACCTCCGTCATCTGCCTGGAGAACAGCCTGCCGGGAAACCCGCCAAGCGAATGGGACATACCCGGAGCAGGCAGCCCCAGCATCCAGGGATACGCGACCCAGATGAGCGTCGACAAAGGGGAGACCGTCCAGTTCAAGGTGAACACTCCGGCGACCGCCTACCACGTGGACGTCTACCGCATCGGCTACTACGGCGGCATGGGCGCACGAAAGATCACAACGCTCACTCCCTCGGTCCCGCTGCCCCAGGCGCAGCCGCCCTGCCTCACGGATCAGGCGACCGCACTGGTCGACTGCGGGAACTGGGCGGTCTCGGCCTCGTGGGCCGTGCCGGCCGACGCCGTCTCGGGGGTCTACATCGCGAACCTGATCCGCGATGACGCGACACCCGGTGCCAGCCAGATGATATTCGTGATCCGGGACGACGAACGCGGGTCGGACCTGCTGCTGCAGACCTCCGACAGCACCTGGCAGGCGTACAACAAGTACGGCGGCAGCAGTCTCTACTCGGCGAGCGTTCCGGCGGGGCGGGCCTACAAGGTCAGTTACAACCGGCCGTTCATCACGCGCGTCGGGAGCTGCTGCGCCGGTTCGGTGGAGAGCTGGTTCTTCAACGCCGAATACCCCATGATCAGATGGATCGAGGCCAACGGCTACGACGTCAGCTACACCAGCAGTATCGACACCGCGATGCGTGGTCAGCAGATTCTCAACCACAGGGTCTTTCTCTCCGTCGGCCATGACGAGTACTGGTCCGACGACATGCGGGACAACGTCACGAACGCCCGGGACAACGGCGTCAACATAACCTTCTTCTCCGGAAACGAGGGGTTCTGGAAGGGGCGCTGGGAGCAGGCACTGAGCGACGGGACCCCCTTCAGGACCTTCGTCTGCTACAAGGAGACGCTGGCGAACGCCAAGATCGACCCGAGCCCACAGTGGACCGGATCGTGGCGTGATCCACGCTTCTCCCCGCCCTCGAACGGCGGCAGGCCGGAGAACGCGCTGAACGGGACGTGGTTCAGGGTCAACGGCGTCTCCAACGACGCGATAACCGTGTCGGCCGACTTCAGCAAGATGCGAATCTGGCGCAACACCTCCGTGGCGAACCTATCTCCCGGGCAGACGGCCGTCTTCCCCACAGGGACGCTCGGCTACGAATGGGATGTGTCGCCCAGCAACGGGTCAGAACCACCGGGCGTGGCCAGGTATTCAAGCACGATCATGAACCTCACCTCCAAATACCTGCTCGACTACGGCAGTACGTACGGTCTCGGCACCGCGAACCACAACCTGACGCTCTATCGGGCCTCCAGCGGTGCGCTCGTCTTCGGCGCAGGGACCATCCAGTGGTCGTGGGGGCTGGACGCCAACCACGATCGAGCGGGTCCTCCCACCGACATCCGGATGCAGCAGGCGACGGTCAACCTCCTCGCCGACATGCACTCCCAGCCCGCCAGCCTCCAGCCGGGGCTGGTACCGGCCACCGCGTCGACGGACACCAGCCCTCCCACGTCGACGATCACGAGCCCGTCGAACGGAGTCACCCTGCCCGAGCTGACGACCGTCGTGATCAAGGGAACGGCGGCCGACACCGGGGGCGGCGTCGTGGCCGGGATCGAGGTCTCGACCGACGGCGGTAACCGGTGGTTCCCGGCGACGGGCCGGGAGAACTGGCAGTACCGCTGGACACCCCAGACCACGGGAACCACGACGATCGCGGTCCGGGCGGTCGACGACATCGGCAACCTCCAGGTGATCCCGACCACGATCACCGTCACCGTCTACACGTCGTGCAACGCCTGCACCATCTGGCCACCCAGTGCGGTGCCCGCCGTCGACTCGGCCAACGACCCCGTTCCGGTCGAGCTCGGGGTGCAGTTCCAGACCACGACAGCGGGCACCATCAGGGGCGTCAGGTTCTACAAGGGCGTGCTCAACACCGGAACGCACACCGGGAACCTCTGGAGCGCGAGCGGGCAACTCCTGGCGAGAGCCACGTTCACCGGCGAGACGGGGAGCGGGTGGCAACAGGTGGACTTCGACACGCCGGTCGCGGTGACCGCCGGAACGACGTATGTCGCCTCGTATCACACGACATCCGGGAACTACTCGACAACGGTTCCCTACTTCACCACGCAGTACACGAACGGCCCGTTCGTGGTGCCGGCCAGCAGCGTGCAGATCGGTAACGGCGTCTACACCTACAGCGCGACGAGCACCTTCCCGACCCGTACCTACCGGGCCAGCAACTACTGGGTCGACGTGCTGTTCGTCCCGGTCAGGAGCCTGTGGGACGATCAGACGGTTCCGAAGGTCCCGTCGCAGAACGACCCCAACGCCGTGACGGTCGGTGTCAAGTTCCAGGCGCTGACCGATGGCAACATCGAGGGCATCCGTTTCTACAAGGGCGCGAAGAACACCGGGACGCATGTCGGGAGTCTGTGGACGAGCGACGGGCAGTTGCTCGCCAACGCGACCTTCACCAACGAGACGGCGAGCGGGTGGCAACAGGTGCGCTTCGACACGCCGGTCGCGGTGACCGCCCACACGACGTACATCGCCTCGTACTTCACGAGTTCGGGGTTCTACTCGCTGACATCCTCGTACTTCACCGCGCCGTACATGAACGGTCCGCTTGTCGCGCTGGGCAACGGCGACGAGGGGGGCAACGGCGTTTACACCTACGGCGCGACGAGCACCTTCCCGACCAGCACCTACCAGGCGAGCAACTACTGGGTCGACGTGCTGTTCGTGCCGTTCACGAGCCTCTGGGAGAAGACGGCGACGCCCGCGGTCACCTCCCAACCCGACAATCAGCCCGTCACCGTCGGCGTCAAGTTCCAGGCGATGACGAGTGGCAGTATCAGGGGCGTCCGTTTCTATAAGGGTGTGAAGAACACCGGGACGCATGTCGGGAGTCTGTGGACGAGTGACGGGAAGCTGCTCGCCAGCGCGACCTTCACCAACGAGACGGCGAGCGGGTGGCAGCAGGTGAACTTCGACACGCCCGTCCCGGTGACGGAGAACACGAATTATGTAGTCTCTTACAACACTTTGTCTGGTTATTATTCGCAGACACGGCCGTATTTCAACGTGCAGTACACGAGCGAACCGCTCATCGCGCCGGCCAGTGGCGCGGTGGGAGGCAACGGTGTCTACACCTACGGCGCGGCGAACCCCTTCCCGGCCAGCACCTACCAGACCAGCAACTACTGGGTCGACGTGGTGTTCGCCGTCGACTAGCCTCACCGCACTCGCGAGATCCCGGCCGGCGCCCTCCCCGCCGTGCCGGACGGGTGGCCGGACGGGGGGTCGGACGGGGGGGCGGACACCGTCGAACCGGCGGTGTCCGGCCTCGTTCCCGCGCCGGAGACGAGCTGCCGCCGCTCCTGGGGGACCCTGGTCCAGGCGACCGCGGACAGCAGGCTCACGACCATGACGATCGGTATCCGCTGCCGGAAGATGAGACCGATGTTGGACATGGTGGTCGTGTACATGATCGTGCACGGTACGGCGAAGAGCAGGAGGATGAGGAGCATCCTGCGGTTCTCACCCCACATTCGCCGGACCCCGACGGCCGCGCACCACAGCAGGTAGTACCACAGCACCGTCTCGGCCTTCGCCAGCTGTAGCACCAGACTGCCGTCCATCCAGGGGAACGGCGAGAGAAGCGTGTACACCAGCTTCGGCAGGAACGCGCTCCACGGATTGCCGCCGTCGTCGAAGACGATTCCCGAACCTCCCGCGGCGTTGGCCTGAAGGACGACCTCCGACTGTCCGTGTTCCAGCTGCTCCTGCATCATGCCAACCGGCGTGCTCTCCGCCATATCCGGAAATATCAGGATGGGTACCACGAGTGTGGCCAGGATGGCCAGCACGCACAACGGGAAAGCGCGCCTGAGGCCCGCCAGGCCGAGAATCAGCGGTATCGCGCACATGAAAACCATGTAGGGGCGCACGTTCCAGAGCGTCCACAGCAGCGGCCCGAGAAGAAGGAGTTTGCGCATGTCGAAACGCTGGACGTTCGAAGCGGCGAGGCCGAGACAGGATATGACGAGAAACGCGTTGAATCCGTCCTTGAACGTGTCGGACGTGTGCAGCATGAATGCCGGCATGAATGCCATCAGGGTCATCAGCCTGAACGCCGCGCGCTCGTCGGCGCCGATGAGCCGCGCGAACCTGTACATGACGGCGCACAGCCCGCAGGCGATGAGCGCCACGAGGGCGGTGCAGGCCAGAGGGGCCGGGCCGCCGCACAGATACATGATCGCGGCGAAGACGTTGCACGGCACCGCCACGGAGTAGAGGCTTTCGATCTGATCAGAGGTGACGAACATGAAGCCCTCGCGCTTCCAGTACGCCACGACCTCCAGTGCCCTGCCCTCGTAGACGAAGTTGTCCCCGCCGTACGCGATCGAGTTGGACCGCATCACGAGGACGTGAACGAGCAGTCGTACGACGAAGGCCAGCATCAGCACCCACAGGGCGCGCCGAGCCACCTGCGCGCCGAGGGCCGTCTGAACGACGAACACCAGCCCCACCACGGCGGCCGCGACGATTATGTACTCCACAGAGAATCACCCGTACGATGTCGTGGCCGGATCGAGATTTCGTATGCCGAAGGCGAGTCGGTTCTCCGGCGCGAGGGCGGAGCGGGGGAGTGGGCATTGCCCGCCGACTTTAATGCCGGGCGTGCCCTTACCGCCGGATATGCCATCGTCGGGCCGCCTAAATTCCCGCAAAGAAATACGGGCTCCGGAACAGCCGCCTGCCTGCTCATTTCATCGTCCGGCGCGGCGGAGGGCCGGATAATCCGGTCGGCTGCCTTCGCCTCCCACATAAAGGACTGGCAAGGAAATACCCGGTAGCCTGAGTCCGAGATCGCCCGGGACGCTCACGTCAGCATGCTTGCGCTCATGGACACGACGTCGCCCGCTCCCGCCCCCCTGCCGAGCCCCGCCGCCCCGCGGGCACCCCAGGCCCCCGCGCCCGCCCGGCGACGCCCGTCCCCGCCCCGCGCCCCCCGCCACCTACGCACCCTGCGCCGCACTCTGCGCCGCACCCTGCCCGCCACCTGCACAGCCGCCCTGACCTACGCCACACTCCTGCTCTACGGCGTCTCGGCCACCGACCTGGCCCTGTTCACCGCCTACCTCACCCTCGCCCTCACCCTGCCCGGCACACTGATCATCCGCGCCACCCACCCCGGCAAACGCACCCTGCCCGAAGAACTCGCCCTGGGCACCGCCCTGGGATACGCCCTGGAAACCCTCACCTACATCCCCGCCCGCGCCGCCGGCCTGCCCC
>NZ_JBEZEZ010000074.1:0-5903 GCF_040649155.1 Streptosporangium sp. NPDC049046
ACCCGCTCGACCGGCAGCGCCACCGACGCCATCGCCCCCAACCCCGCCAACCGCTCACCGATCAACCGGCTCCGCAACGCCACCACCCGGGCGCCGTCCTGCAACGACAACCCGCCGGCCACCACCGCCGCCGCGATCTCCCCCTGCGAATGACCCACCACCGCATCCGCACGAACACCCAACGACTCCCACACCGCCGCCAACGACACCATCACCGCGAACGAGGTCGGCTGCACCACATCCACCCGATCCAGTGACGAGGCACCCTCGCTCTGACGCACCACATCCAGCAGCGACCAGTCCACGAACGGCTCCAACGCCGCCGCGCACTCGGCCATCCGAGCCGCGAACACCGCCGACTCCTCCAACAACCGCGCACCCATCCCCACCCACTGCGCCCCCTGACCCGGGAACACCCACACCGACTTCCCATCCACATCCGCCACCCCGGACACCACACCGGGCACCGACTCACCCGAAGCCACCGCACCCAGCCCCGCCAACAACCCCTCACGGCCGGCACCGACCACCACGGCCCGGTGCTCGAACACCGACCGCGACGCCACCAGCGAGAACGCCGTGTCCACCAGGCCCAGCTCGTCGCGCGCGTCCATGAACGACGCCAGACGACCCGCCTGCGCCCGCAGTGCCTCCTCGCTCTTGCCCGACACCACCCACGGCACCACACCCGCGGCCGGAGCCTCATCCTCGTCACGCGACTCCGCCTCAGGAGCCTCCGGTCCCTGCTCAAGGATCAGGTGCGCGTTGGTGCCGCTGATCCCGAACGACGACACACCCGCCCGCCACGGGCGCCCGGCCTCCGGCCACTCCCTGGCCTCGGTCAGCAGTTCCACCGCGCCCGAGGCCCAGTCCACGTGCGACGACGGCTCGTCCACGTGCAACGTCTGAGGCAGCACCCCGTGCCGCATCGCCATGACCATCTTGATCACACCCGCCACACCGGCCGCAGCCTGGGTGTGACCGATGTTCGACTTGATCGACCCCAGCAGAACCGGCCGGTCCTCCGGCCGATCCTGACCATAGGTGGCCAGCAGCGCCTGCGCCTCGATCGGGTCGCCCAGCGTCGTCCCCGTACCGTGCGCCTC
Organism: Streptosporangium sp. NPDC049046; assembly: GCF_040649155.1. NCBI lineage: Bacteria > Bacillati > Actinomycetota > Actinomycetes > Streptosporangiales > Streptosporangiaceae > Streptosporangium > Streptosporangium sp. NPDC049046. Next base: position 1,107 of record NZ_JBEZEZ010000074.1, read on the forward strand.
CACGACGTCCACCTCGGCGGCGGTCAGCCCGGCGCCGGCAAGTGCCTGACGAATCACCCGCTGCTGCGAGGGACCGTTCGGTGCGGTCAGGCCGTTGGACGCACCGTCCTGGTTGATCGCCGACCCGCGCATCACCGCGAGCACCTCGTGGCCGTTGCGGCGGGCGTCCGACAGCCGCTCCAGCACCAGGACACCCACGCCCTCGGACCAACTCGTACCGTCCGCGGTGTCGGAGAACGCCTTGCACCGCCCATCGGCGGCCAGCCCGCCCTGGGCGCTGAAGTCGATGAACACCCCCGGCGTGGCCATCACCGTCACACCACCGGCCAGTGCCAGCGAGCACTCACCCGAGCGCAGCGCCTGCGCCGCCATGTGCATCGCCACCAGCGACGACGAACACGCCGTGTCCACCGTCACCGCAGGACCCTCCAAGCCCAGCGCGTAGGCGACACGACCGGTGACGATGCTTCCGGAGTTACCGGTACTGACGAAGGTCATCACATCCGGCGGGAACTCGGCGCTCGACCCGTAGTCGTGGTAGATCACCCCGGCGAACACGCCGGTACGGCTGCCGCGCAGCGAGGTCGGGTCGATCCCCGCTCGCTCGATCGCCTCCCAGGACGCCTCCAGCAGCAGCCGCTGCTGCGGGTCCATCGCCAGCGCCTCACGCGGCGAGATCCCGAAGAACCCGGGATCGAAGTCGGTCGCGTCGACGAGGAATCCACCGTCGAAGTCCAGCTCGCCGCGTGCCTGCCAGCCTCGGTCCCGTGGCAGCGGGGAGATGGCGTCCTGCCCCTCGGCGACCAGTCGCCACAGATCCTCCGGAGAGCTCACCCCTCCGGGGTAGCGGCAGGCCATCGAGACGATGACGATCGGGTCATCGGTCACCGAGGTGGCGACCACCGGGAGAATCGCGTCGCCGTGCACGCCGAGCACTTCGCTGAGCAGGTACTCGCCGAGCACGGTGGGAGTGGGGTAGTCGAAGACGAGGGTGGAGGGCAGCCGCAACCCGGTGGCGCCGTTGAGCCGGTTGCGCAGCTCAAGCGCGGTCAGCGAGTCGAAGCCCAGCTCACGGAACTCCCGCCGGACGTCCACCGAATCCAGCGACGGGTGCCCGAGTACGGCGGCGGCCTGAGCCCGGACCAGGTCGATCAGCACCTGGAGCTGCTTGGGGTGGTCCAGGCCGGCCAGCTGCCGCGACAGTGCCTCGCCCGCGCCACCGCCTCCGGCCGCCGACAGCGCGGCGGCCGTACGGCGGGTGCCGCGCACCAGGCCGCGCAGCAGCGGCGGCACCAGCTGAGCGGGCATCGCCGGCAGGTTCAACCGCACCGGGACCACCAGCGGTGAGTCCGAGCCCAGGGCCGCGTCGAACAGGGCGAGCCCCTGTTCGGTGGTCATCGCCGGCATCCCGGCGGCGGCCATCCGCTCCACGCTGGCCTGTGACAGTCCTCCGGTCATCCCGGTGGCCTGCGCCCAGAGTCCCCAGGTGAGCGACAGCCCCGGAAGCCCCTGCGCCTGCCGTTGGACCATCAGCGCGTCCAGCCAGGCGTTCGCCGCCGCGTAGTTGCCCTGACCCGCGTTGCCCATCAGTCCGGCGAGCGAGGAGAACACCACGAATCCGGCCAGGTCCATGTCCCGGGTGAGCTCGTGCAGATGCCAGGCGGCGTCGACCTTCGGCCGCAGCACGGTGTCCACCCGCTCCGGCGTCAACGAGGTGATCGCTCCGTCGTCCACGATTCCGGCCGCGTGGATCACCGCGGTCAGCGGGTGATCGGCATCCACCCCGGCCAGCAGACCGGCCGCCGCGTCCCGGTCGGCCATGTCGCACGCGGCGACCGTGACCTCGACGCCGTGCGCGATCAGCTCGGCCTGCAGCTCCACCGCCCCCGGAGCCTCCAGACCCCGGCGGCTGGTCAGCAGCAGGTGCCGCACCTTGTGCTCGGACACCAGATGCCGGGCCAGCTCCGCACCCAGACCACCCGTACCGCCGGTGATGAGCACCGTGCCCTGCGGGTCCCAGCGCCGGGGCATGGTCAGCACGATCTTGCCGGTGTGCCTGGCCTGGCTCATGAACCGGAAGGCGTCGCGGCTCCGGCGCACGTCCCATGCCGTGACCGGCAGCGGCCGCAGCTCACCGGTCGCGAACAGCTCCATCAGCTCGACCAGGATCTGCCGCAGCCGCTCGGCGCCGGCGTCCAGCATGTCGAACCAGTGGTACTCCAGGCCGGGGAACTGTGCCTGGTCGCGGATGTCGAGCTTGCCCATCTCCACGAACCGGCCACCGGGGCGCAGCAGTCGCGCCGAGGCGTCGATGAGGTCCCCGGTCAGCGAGTTGAGCACCACGTCGATGCCCCGCTCACCGCACACAGCGCGGAAGCGCTCCTCGAACTCCGAAGTCCTGGAGGAGGCGATGTGGTCGTCCGGGATGCCCAGGGAACGCAGTACCTCCCACTTGGCCGGACTCGCGGTGGCGAACACCTCCACGCCAAGGCGCTGCGCCAGCTGGATCGCCGCCATACCCACGCCACCGGTGCCGGCGTGCACGAGCAGCCGCTCGCCCGCCCGCAACCTGGCCAGGTCCATCAGGCCGTAGTAGGCCGTCAGGAACGTCACCAGGATCGTCGCGGCCTGCTCGAACGAGATGCCGTCGGGGATCTTGGACAGGACGTGGGCGCTGGTGACCACTGGGCCGAACGCGCCTTCGGTCAGACAGACCACCCGGTCCCCCGGGCGCAGGTCCTCGACGCCGGGGCCGACCTCAAGCACCACGCCCGCGGCCTCGCCACCCATCTGGCCGACCTTGTCCTGGAACCAGCCGAGTGCGTTCAGCCCGTCCAGCAGGTCACGGAAGTTCACCCCCGCCGCGTGCACCGCGACCCGAACCTGACCGGCCTGCAGCGGCTCGGCCGTCTCCGCGTACGAGATGAGCTCCAGCGCGTCCAGGCTGCCCTTGGCCCGGCTGCCCAACCGCCACGCCGTACCCGACGGAGGCAACAGACCCGCACCCGAGGTCAGCGACGCCAACCTCGGCGCCCAGACCCCACCTCCGCGCACCGCCGCCTGCGGCTCGCCGGAGGTCAGTACTCCGGCCAGCAATCCGCTCAGCGCACCGAGTCGCACCGACTCCTCGTCCACGTCCACCAGCACGAACCGGCCCGGGTTCTCCGACTGCGCGCTGCGCACCAGACCCCACACCGCCGCGGCCGCCAGATCGGTGACCGCCTCACCCTCACCCGCCGCGACCGCGCCCCGCGTGACGAGCACCAGTCGCGACTCGGCGAACCGGTCATCGGCCAGCCACTCCTGCAACAGCCCCAGCACCCCGGCCGTCACCTGATGCGCCGATGCCACCGCGTCCGCGGTCGACGAGGTCTCGACCTCGGCCAGCACCACACCCGGCACCGCGCCCGCCTCGGCCAGCGCCGACAGGTCACGATGAACCGGGACCGACTCCCACGTACCCGCGAGACCCGGTTCGAACGCCGCGAAGCCGACCATCGCCATCGGCGCCGGGTCTGCAGCGGTGACTTCGGAGAGCGCGGTCCACTCCAGCCGGAACAGCCCGTCGCGCTCCGTCGCGTGGTCACCGCCCGCGGCGAGCTGACCGGGGGAGAACGGGCGCAGCACCAGCGAGCGCGCCGACAGCACCGGCTCCCCTGCGGCGTCCACCGCCGTCAGCGTGGCCGAGTCGGCAGCGGTCCGGCTCATCCGAATGCGCAGCATCGCCGCGCCACCGGCGTGCAGGCTCACCTCGCTCCAGGAGAACGGCAGCCGACCGCCCTCGGAATCGTCCAGCCCGGCGAAGGCCACCGCGTGCAGCGCCGCGTCCAGCAGCGCCGGATGCACCCCGAACGAACCCGCGCTCGACTGCGCCTGCTCGGGCAGGACGATCTCGGCGAACACCTCACCGTCGGCGCCCTGCCAGGCCGCCCGCAGCCCCTGGAACACCGGGCCGTACTCGAACCCGCTCGCGGCGAGCCCTTCGTACAGCCCGCCCACCTCGATGGCGGTCGCCCCCTGCGGGGGCCACACAGACGCGTCGAACGGTGCGACCTCGGAAGCCCCGGTCGCGAGCGTGCCGGTCGCGTGCCGCATCCACGGCACGTCGTCCGCGGCCTGCGCCGGCCGCGCGTAGACGCTCACGCTCCGGTGGCCCGTCTCCTGCTCGGCGCCCACCCACACCTGCACCGCGACGGCGTCGCTCTCGCCCAGCACCAGCGGCGCGACCAGGGTGAGCTCCTCGACCACGTCGCAACCGACCTGGTCACCGGCACGGATCGCCAGCTCGAGGAACCCGGTACCCGGGAAGATCACCGTCCCGGCCACCGCGTGATCGGCCAGCCACGGATGCGACGAGAGCGACAACCGCCCGGTCAGCAGCACCCCGTCAGAATCGGCCAGGCCCACCGCCGCGCCCAGCAGCGGGTGCCCGGCTGTAGCCAGCCCGGCCGCGGCCACGTTGCCCACCGAGGAGCCTGCCCCCTCGGGCCAGTACCGCTGGTGCTCGAAGGGATAGGTCGGCAGGTCGACCCGGCGCCCGCGCGGGAGCACCGTCTGCCAGTTCACCGGCACCCCGTGTACGTGCAGACGGGCCAGCGCCTCGGTAACGGACTCGTGCTCGTTTCTGTCCCTGCGCAGTACCGGCACCAGCACCACGTCCGGATCCGGCTCCACGTCAGAACCGGACGTCGCGGCAGTCGGGTCCGGGTCGGTCGTCAGCGTGTCCTGGGCCATCGCGGTCAGCACCCCGTCGGGGCCGAGCTCCAGATACGCCCGCACACCCTGCGCCTGCAACGT
>NZ_JBEZEZ010000075.1:0-5753 GCF_040649155.1 Streptosporangium sp. NPDC049046
ATCGGGGATGCCGCGACGGTCGAGGAGATCCTCCAGGCGTTCGCGGACGTCGTCGAAGCGGGCCTGGCCACCTCGAAGCAGCGCGTCCAGATACTCCAGCGTGCGAGGGTGGCCGCCCACGTCGGCCCAGGCCCGCTCCCGATCCGCCATCACCAGCGCGTCCAGGCCGGGCAGACGCCACATCAACTTGCGGGCCTCGGCGAAGGACAGCGGGCCGAGATGATGGACGTACAGACGGCGTTCGGCGCGTTTGGGGAGGGGGAAGGGGTAACGGCTGGTGATCAGCAGCTTGTGCCTGCCGCGAAGGCGGATCCAGGCGGTCAGGAACGCGGCCAGTTCCTCGTTGACGACCGCCCACCGCGTGCCGTCGTATGTGAGGTTGTCCTCGAAGTTGTCGAGCAGCAGGGTCACCGGCACCTGGGCCAGGAGCCGCCCGAGTGCCTGGAGCCGGTCGCTCCATTCGTGCCGAGGCTCCCGCACAGTGAGGGCCAGATGGCGGATCGACTCGTCGGTGAAGGCCGCCAGCAGGGTGCGGCCGATCTCCTCAAGGAGCTGGTCGGGGCCGGTCTGGCTGACTGCTGATACGACGAGACCCCCGTCGGGCCCCGACGCGCGCAGCAGTTCGGCGGCCAGGCTACTCTTGCCCACCCCGCCGATGCCGTGCAGCAGCACGCCCGGCCCGTCGCCGCGCAGGGCGGTCAGGGCCGCGCGGATCTCCGAGCGGCGGCCGACGAACTCGCCGACCTTGCGCAGCGGCACCCCGTCGGCGAACTGCGGCTCTGCCGGGGCTGAGATCTCCTCGAACCCCCCGGCCGGGTCGTACAGCGACACCGAGGGGCCACGCAGGAACAGCGCGGGGGTGGCCCACTCCACCAGCGAGGCGCCCAGGCTGCCCGCGGGCAGCCGCCGTCGTTCCTCCTCCAGCCGTCGCCGCGCGTCGCAGAACGCGGGCAGCGCCTCGGGGACGTCGCGGACCGCCAGCTCGTAGTAGAGCGCCCCCGCCAGGGCCGTGGCGTACGGGTCGGTGACCGAGGCGGTCATCGCCAGCACGCCGGGCACCCCGGCCGCCGTCAGCCCGCGCGCCAGCCCGCTCATCGCGAGGTCGTCAGACGCATGGTCCGCCGAGGCGTCCAGGGCGGTGGAGCAGCCGGACAGCACCAGCAACGGCACCCCGCGATCCGCGGGCAGCCCGTCGCGGACGAAGCGTTCGGTGCCCACCCGGTCGACACGCCCGGCCGCGTCCTCCAGCAGCAGCGCCCCGGGCTCGGCGTGGCAGGAGATGTGCAGCACGTGGAAGCGCTCCTGGAGCAGCGCCTCCCTGATGCCCGCCAGCGTCCCCTGGTTGAGGATCCGCACGTACGCCCCGGGACGGCCCCGGCCACCCCTGCGGGCACGTTCCACCGAGTCGAGGATCTTGGCGAGCTCCGCCTCCAGGTCCAGTACCGTCCCGCTCCCGGGTCCCTCGGGGGCGGCCATCACGACCAGGATCCGCAGCGGGCCGGGGATCGCGACGGCCGGAGCCGTACCGGCCGGAACGCGCCGGTAGAGCTGCACGCGGGGACGCAGCGCCAGCGGCTCGGTCGTCCCCGGTACGGTCAGCGTCTCCCACGGCAGATCCGCCAGCTCCTCGGCGACCTCCAGGCCGAGCCGGAGCGTCGCTCCCAGTGCGTGCGCCCCGGCCAGCTCGGCGGCGAGCGCCTCCCCGGCGGCCCCGGTGAGATACGCGCGCCCGAGCTCCCTGCCGCACTCGGCGAGCAACGCCCCGACCCCGCCGGAGCCGTCGGGGCCGCGCGTGATGTGGTCGCCGCGCTCGCGAGCCGACCTCAGCCGCCAGACCAGCTCGTTCAGCACCGAGGTCTGGGCCGGGGAGTGGGCCGCCCGCGCCTGGCGCGACGTCCCATCCGGTGAGAGCCGGTCCCCGGCCGTGCCCGATGCGTCCCGCCCTCCGGGCTCGCGCGTCTTCGGCCGAGACATGTCCTCATGCCGCGAGATCGGCATCGCGCCCTCGTACAACGAGGTCTGGAGGGTGACCTCGTCCGGTGAGATCCGGAGGACGCAGCGCCGGGGCTTCTCCGGGCGGATCCCGCTGCCCGGCCGTGTCACCGGACCCGGCACCACCTCCGGCACCTGCCCGCGCAGCGCCCGGACCAGCTCGTCCAGCCGCCGGTCGTGGTCGTGCCCGTCGACCGAGGACAGGTCCACCCAGAACCGGTCGGCCGCGAACTCCGGCAGCTCGACATCCTCGATCAGCACCGGGATGAGCCGCTGCCGGCCCTCGACGGAGCGCCGGACCAGCGAGGCGTACGCCTGGCGCACCCAGGGGTCGGTCAGGGAGGCCCGGCTGAGGACCAGGATCCCGTGGGCCGCGTCCCGGATCGCCTTCTCTATCACCTCGACGACGATCGCGCCGGGCGACCTGAGCACCTCCCCGTAGGTGACCTCCAGGCCCTCCGCGCGCAGCCGGTCGGCGAGCCAGCGGACCCACTCGGCGTCCCGCGGGGCGTGCGAGATGTAGGCGTCGCTCACCGCGCTCTCCGGATGGCCTCCGCGATCTCGTCCACCCGTTGGTCGAAGAGCGCGCCGGTGACGCCGCGCAGGTCGCTGTAGAAGCGGATCTTCACGAACTCCGGCAGGTCCTGGGTCTTCACGTCTTCGACGAGGACCGGGATGAGCAGCCGCCCGTCGTACATGGACCGCTGGAGAAGTGTGTAGTACTCGTTTATCACCGGGCCGCTCGCCATCGACGCGGGACTGATGACGAGCAGCCCGTGCGTCGAGTTCCTGATCGCCTCCCCCACCTCGTGGAAGATGATCGAACCGGGCCGGACGACGACTTTGTCGTAGGCCACCTCGATGCCGTGTCCTTTTAGCCGCTCGGCCAGGTCGGTGACGATGTCGGCATCATTATGCGAATAAGAGACAAAAACGTCATAAGTCGGCATTTTGCCGCTACTCCCGGGAGAGGACGCCGGGGAAATCGGGGGACGGGGGGCGCGCTTTCCGGGGGATCTCTTTCGTACGGAAAGCCAGGCGAAGTAGGCACCCGCGATGCCCGCCACGGCACCGATCACGGCGACCGCCAGGTCCGCGATATCCATGCGATCAGGCTACGGCGTGAAACGTTTCCATGGCCGGAAGTAGCGGTAAATGGTCAACTATCCGTAAACGGAAGAATACGCTGCCGTGGAGACCGTGGAGGTCAGGTGAGCGAACTGGCGGAGGAGACATACGACGTCTTCATCGTGCACGCCCGGGCCGACCTGGAATGGGCGAGGCAGGTCCTGGCACGGTTGTCGGAGGACGGGTTCCGGGCGGCACTGGAGGACTACCTGCCCGGCGACATCATCGTCCGCAGGATCGAGGATCTGATCCGGGCCTCGAAGAACTGCGTCTTCGTCTACAGCCGGGCGATCGAGGGCGATCCGATAGCGGACGCCAAGTACGCGGCGCTGGTCTCGCAGGCGGAGGCCCGGAGGTTCATCCCCGCGTTGCTCGACGACGTTCCGCTGGGCCCGTTCGCCGCTTCTCGTAAGCCGCTCGACTTCCGGGGTGAGGACCAGGACGGGCCCTACCGGGAGTTGCTACGGCTCCTGGGCGTCGACCGTCCCGCCACGCCGCCACTCGCCCCGTACAGGGGGCACGGGCTCGAAGGCGCACGGGACGCGCTGCTCAGGATCGGCAGGGACACGGTCGTCTTCCGGCCGGGCGGGACGACGGCCGACCGGAAAACGGCGGGCGAGGAGACAACGGAGCGAGGGACGGCGAGCAAAGCGGCGGCGGGCGAGGCGGCTCACCGGCCCGGACCGCTCCCTCTCGCCCTGGAGGAACGGCTCTGGCAGCTCGACCGGGCCCGGCGGGGCGGGGGCGCGCTGCTCACCAAGGACGTCCTCGCGGCGGGGCGGCCGGGAGCGGTGCTGGAGGCCCGGCTGCGCGAGACCGGGACCGGGCTGGGGGAAACCTTCCTCGCCGGGAAGGTGGGGGCGGCGCTGGCCGTCGCGATCGAGGAGGCGGCGGCGGAGAACCGGACGCTCCGCCTCGGACTCCAGGTGGACGACGATCTCGCCGGGCTGCCCTGGGAGACGGTCGTCCTGCCCGGGCAGACCCGGCCGCTGGCGCTGCACCCGTGCGTGGAGCTGTTCCGCCACCTCCCGGCGACCGGCCGTCCCACGGCGACCGGCATCCTCGCCCCGCTGCGGATTCTGGCCGTGGTCGCTTCCCCGGAGGGGCCCGGCAGCGGGCCGCTGCTCGACCTGGAGGGGGAGCTGCGGGTCATCCTCGACTCGGTCGAGGAGGCGCGGCGCCACGCGGCGGCGCACGTGCGGATCCTCAACGAGGGCACCCTCGACGCGATCGAACGGGCACTCAAGGAGGAGCGCTTCCACGTCCTGCACATCTCCTGCCACGCGGGACCGGACGCGCTGCTGCTGGAGGACGAGCGGGGCGGGGTCGACAAGGTGTCGGCGGCCCGGCTGGCCGGGGTTGTTCCCCGGAACCGCGGTGTTCCGCTGGTCGTGCTCTCCGGCTGCTCCACCGCGCTCGACGCCCGCCACCCGGTTCCCCGTATGGACGCCGCCGACGTCTCCCCCACCGACGACGTCTCCGGCGGGAAGGACGACAAGGCGGTGCTCACCGGGCTGGCGCGCGGGCTGTCGGCGGCCGGGGTCCCGGCCGTGCTGGCGATGACCGCGCCGGTGACCGACCGGTACGCGACCCTGCTCAGCGGGGCCCTCTACCGCGAGCTGGCCGTACGGCCCCAGCCCGACGTGCTGACCGCGTTGTCCGAGGCCCGCCGGGACCTGGAGGAGAGGCGCGGGAAGGGCGACAACCGGGACGCGGACCTGGTCGAGTGGGCCACCCCGGCGCTGTTCCTGCGTGGCCCGTCCCTGCCGCTGTACGACGTGAACGACGGCGTGGACGTGAACCTGAGACCGCCGAAGGCCGTCTCCCTCGACCCCGGTGTGGTGGTCAGGGCCATCGGGGACTTCGTCGGCCGCCGCTCGGAGCTCCGTACCCTGCGGGCCGCGCTGCGCGGCCGTCCGGGGGTGCTGCTGCACGGCATCGGCGGGGTCGGCAAGAGCAGCCTGGCCGCCGAGCTGATCGGCACCCTCGGCGCCGACGCCGGTCTGGTGGTCTCCCACGTCGGCCGGGGCGGCCCCGACCAGATCCTGACGGCCGTCGCCGACAAGCTGCTGGCAGCCACCTCCAGGACCGGCGCGGAGGGCGAGGACCTGCGCAATGTCGCGCTGGCCCTGCGCGAGCCGAGATACCCCTGGCAGGTGCGGCTCGACGCGCTGGCCCAGGCTCTCACGGAGGTCAGCGCCTCCCTGACCAGGAGGATCGGCCCTCCCCCGATCACCCTCCTGCTGGACAACTTCGAGGACAACCTCGACCGCGCGTCGGGCTTCTCCTTCGTGGACGCCGACCTGCCCGAATTCCTCGCCGCCTGGCTCCGGGTCGGGAAACTCCTCGTCACCAGCCGCCACCCCTTCCCGCTGTCCGACGACGCCCTTGACCTCCTGCATGTCCATCATCTCGGCCCGCTGTCCTTCGCCGAGGCCCGCAAGTTGATGTGGCGTCTGCCCGGCCTGGACGCGCTGGCGACGGCGGATCGGGAGCGTGCCTGGGCCGACGTGGGCGGCCATCCCCGCACGCTGGAATATCTGGACGCGCTGCTCCGGGGCGGCCAGGCCCGCTTCCCTGACATCACCCGCCGCCTGGAACGGCTTCTCCGAAATCGCGGGGCCGTTCCTGAC
>NZ_JBEZEZ010000076.1:0-5034 GCF_040649155.1 Streptosporangium sp. NPDC049046
TTTGCTGTTCTCAAAATTGCATAGTTCATCGCCACTTTTTTCCTATAATTGAGTGTTATTTCATTAAAGTGTACTTACTACACCATAATTTCACCAGTTAGGAAAGCGTAATTTTTACGGCAAAAGGCGGTAAAAAGGGGCTGTTTTTCACTTTTTTGAAGCTAGGCTGTTTACAGATTGTAAACACCTTTTTCATTTTTAAATCAATAAGTTATAACGATTTTGTTTACACTTTGCAAACACTCAAGTTTCAATAAACCTAACAATATCAGCTATTTGGCAGTCCCTTTAGGGTGCGTAAGGTGTAGTCATTAAATTAGGTAGAAAATAACGGGTCTTTTATCTGTCGTAAAATCTGCTACAAAAAAGGGATTATAAGAGCGTTACTTCTCGTCATTCACTGGCATAATCTTAGGCTGGTACAAATAATTTATTAGCCTAAAAAATCATCTGTAGCTACAGATGATTCCAATGGTCTGATTAGTTATTCTTTATAAATAATCAACACTCTATAAGCTATATAAAGCTTATAGACACGAGGAAAGAAACATGAAATTTGATTTAAGAGGTTTTGATCAACTAGAGAAGAATCTTTCAGAGTTATCTGGCACTCACAGTATCCCACTGGATGATCTTATGACCCCTGATTTTATATCTAGTTGCAGTCAGTATTCGAATTTTGAGGAACTAATAGAAGCTTCTGGGTTCAAAGTAGAAACAGAAGAAGATTTTGCAGCCATCCCAGATCAGGAGTGGGAGCAGTTTATTCAAACAAATACATCTTATGAAAGCTGGATAGAAATGCAAGAAGCTGCTGGGGTTAGTCATATAGAATCAAAACTACTTAAAGGCTTAAAGTAGAGACGTATAACCAAGGTTTTCCCTAACTCTATGTCATACAAAAACTCAGAAAGAAAGCCGTTAGCCTTTTTCTGGGTTTTTAATAAGAAGTATAAAATGCTAAAACTATTGAGATCTAATCACCTATCGCTTATATTGGGTGTACAGATATAAGCGATAGGTGATTGTTATGACTACAACTAATTATAATATACGGCTTGACCAGGATCTGAAGGATAGGTCTTTTTCTGTTCTTGAAAGCTATGGACTAACGCCTTCACAGGCCATAAGACTGTTCTTGAACCAAGTCGCCGATACCAATGCGATTCCTCTGTCTTTTGACTATCAACAACCTAAGCTCAACGCGCAAACGATTGCGGCTATTGCTGAGGTCGCGAGCGGTAAAGGCACTAAGTACGATAGCTTTGGTGATCTCATGGATGAGCTAGAAGGCGAGGCTGATGAGATCCATTGAAGTATCAAGTCAGTTTAAGAGAGATGCTAAAAAGAATTATCTAAGCTTACTCACTCCTGCATGGGGCGAGGTGCTCAATTGTTTGACTAACGACATACCGCTACCGGCTAAATACAAAGATCATGCGTTGACCGGCAATCATAAGGGATTTAGAGACTGCCATATCAAGCCTGACTTGGTGCTTATCTACCGTGTTCAGAACGATACGGTAGATTTTGTTAGGCTAGGTAGCCATTCAGAAGTGTTTGATTAGCCTAATTCAAGTGGTTCCATAATGACAGTCTATTTTGAGTAGTCTGTTAATAGACTTTTGGGGCTTTTAAGACGGTTCCACTAGGGTATATCCTTATCTAACAAGAAAAGTTACTTTAAAAATACAAACAGCTTTTATAAGCCTTCAGTCCTCGGCAGGAGGACTCGAAAAGTTAATTTATCGGGTATCCTAAATTAGTTGACCACTACAACTTTTCACTTACAACACGCAACCTTTTTAACACACGTTGATTATAAATCTCGATTTTCAAGGTGCTAATATAATTGAGTAATACTTAACTTAGATAACATAAACCACTGATTCTAATAACTTTCATCTTGTATTCTCACAGATTATTGTTTATCGAGATTTTGCAAGCTTTACTTAACTGGAGAAATTATGCGTGCTTTAACTTATCATGGTGCTAAAGATGTGCGAGTGGACAATGTCCCAGAGCCTAAACTGCAAGAAAAAGATGATGTTATTTTACGTGTGACTGCAACTGCAATTTGTGGTTCAGATTTACACTTATATCGTGGCAAAATACCTGAAACCGAGGAAGGCGATATCCTCGGCCATGAGTTTATGGGTGTGGTTGAAGAAGTAGGCTCTGAAGTTACTGCTGTTAAAAAAGGCGATAGAGTTGTTATTCCTTTTGTTATTGCATGTGGTAACTGCTTTTTCTGTCAGCATGACCTAATGTCCGCTTGTGAGACTACAAATACAGGCCCAGGCGCTGCTATTAATAAAAAAATAATTCCGCCACCGGCTGCTTTATTTGGTTTTAGCCATTTATATGGTGGGATTCCTGGTGGACAAGCAGATTTTGTACGGGTTCCTAAAGGTAATTTTAATCCGTTCAAAGTAAATGGCTCACTGTCAGATGAGAAGGTTTTATTTTTATCAGATATTTTACCAACTGCTTGGCAGGCCGTGACTAATGCCAATATTACTAAAGGTTCAACCGTAGCTATTTATGGAGCGGGTCCTGTGGGGTTGTTATCAGCCGCTTGTGCCAAAATGTTAGGCGCTGAGCAGATCTTCGTGGTAGATCATAATGACTACCGTTTGCAGTATGCCAAAGATACGTACGGGGCTATTCCGGTTAATTTCGATAAGGTAGATGCTGCTGAATTCATCATTGAACAGACCAAAGGACATCGCGGCGTTGACGGTGTTATTGATGCGGTTGGCTTTGAAGCTAAGGGCAGTTCGAAAATTGAAGGATCAAGCGCTCCAGCTTTACGTCAATGTATGGCAGCTGTGCGTCGTGGCGGGGTCGTTAGTGTTCCTGGTATATATGCAGGACCCATTAATGATTTCTTAATGGGTGACGCTTTTGATAAAGGGCTTGCTTTCAGAATGGGCCAAACCCATGTACACAAGTATTTACCACAATTATTAGAGTATATTGAAAATGGTGATTTATCACCTGAAGCTATTATTACTCACCGTATGAATTTGTCTGACGCTGCTAAAGGTTATGAAATTTTCGAAAAGCGTGAAGAAGAATGTCGTAAAGTCATTTTAACTCCTTAATTTTTCAAATTTGCCCTTTACTTTTAACATTTAAAGGTTAGGTCATAGCTGCTTTAACGAGATTGTCTTAAATAATGGTTATCGCTAAAGCAGCTAGCAAAAAAATCTTTAACTTGTTTTTCTCTGCACACGACAAAAAAATCACCCCCCCCCCAACCGATTTTCATGGGTTTAGGGATTAAAAAACCAACTAACTGTCTTAGATGGTCTTAAAGCTTAGAAGTGTAAAGCACAATAAACTTTCTATTATATGTATGAAAAATTTATTTAATATTGAGTAAAAATCTGAAAAGTGAATAGCTTGGGCTACAAGGCTTCTTAGTTATTTCTTATCGAGCAATATAATTTAGTATTCAAGATATTCTCTAATCGGACGTTTGTTAAACTGCGTAGGGTCTTTTTTAAGGCGGTTAACCATTTCAAACTCCCAACCTTGCTGTGACTGACCAGCTGGACTAGTAGGGCTTACTAAATGATTGTATTCCGCCATAAAAGCAGGATTACGAGCAATTCGCCCTAGCTGCTTATCATTCAATCCATCGACCGTAAACATATCTCCTGTACTAACGTCGCGCTCCTTATTAACTACATCCCTCTTAGCTTTTGGCTTTTCATGAACAGTAAAACTAAATCCTGCAATTTTGCGACCTTTTTTCTTTTGAGTGTAACTAACATTGAGATCTGATTTTTCGTTTATCTCTTCAACAGCAAGGTTTAAGACCCTTTTTTTGAAGTTGCTCATAGTTTGATATTCATCAGACTCTAATCCTAACTGACCTCTAAACTTCTCCAATTCAAAAACAGGTGTTTTTTTGGCTTGCTTCCATTGAACCAGCAGCTCATAGAGCCTTACTGAATAATTACTATCCATTTCGGCTGTTTGTTCTAGTAAATACTTAGTGAAAAACTCTTCAGCCCCATCAATCCGAGTAATCCCTTGTACTACAGCCGGAGTAAATACAACTTCAATCGCTCCTTCGTCATCTAAATATCTAACTTGGGATAACCAGCGAGATTTAACTAACTTACCTTCATCATCAACATAGCTAAAACGTCTGTTAAATAGCGTATCTTCAGCGTCCTTCATCATTAGATAACCGTTTTGGCGAGTGGTATTAAAAACTTCAGCATATCTTTTAGCATCAATACGAAGTGGTATCTCTGCACTCAACCCTGTACCAGTCTCTCTAGCATCTACAACGGCTAACTGAACAATGCGTATTTCTGATAGTTTTAGATTTTGTAGTACGGTATTTAGATAATTAGTTTTCACTACTAGATTAGATTTAGACATAATAACCTTCAAATTTGAATACTTATATTTAATTGTATCTTCGAATACTATTTTATTCAAGTATTCAAATGGTAAGTAAACGTATTCGAATGGGTAAGTAAACGTATTCGAATGGGTAAGTAAACGTATTCGAATGGGTAAGTAAACGTATTCGAATGGTGCTTGTATCCTTTTAATACCAATGGATACAGAGGGCTTAAAAGCATTTAAAAGCATTTAAAAGCATTAAAAGCATTTTTTTTATTTTTTACTAACTAAAAAGACAAAAGAAAAAAGCACTAGTTACCATAAAATATTTGGCTTTTCTCA
Source organism: Streptosporangium sp. NPDC049046 (assembly GCF_040649155.1). Lineage (NCBI taxonomy): Bacteria > Bacillati > Actinomycetota > Actinomycetes > Streptosporangiales > Streptosporangiaceae > Streptosporangium > Streptosporangium sp. NPDC049046. Next base: position 4,711 of record NZ_JBEZEZ010000076.1, read on the forward strand.
TGTCTTCTTGGATCAGATGATTGATCAATTTTTTCTTAACCTCAGTAATAAGCTATAGAAACTACTCTATTTGCCTACAAAATGAGATTTAATAGCCTTCTACCTTAATTCTTATACATACCTAGCCTTTTTTATTTTATCCATCTCTACAGCGATTTTATGGCTTTCTAGCTGCATTGCTTCGTTTACTCTAGCAATTTCCTCTTGATTTAGACCATCAATAGCCATCAAGTAAGGCTCAACACGTTTTTTAAGGGTGTCATAGCTCGCTTCCGCAACGCTTTTATCCAATCTAGCCTTCTCATAGTCCATTAGGATGCTGTT
>NZ_JBEZEZ010000077.1:0-4520 GCF_040649155.1 Streptosporangium sp. NPDC049046
CGCACGGTGGGCTTCGCTCCGGCGGTCGGGCAGTTGCTGGAGCAGCGGTATCGGGTGTTCGTCGAGGTGAGTCCGCATCCGGTGCTGACGGTCGGGGTCGGTGAGTGTGTGGACGCGGCCGAGGTGGAGGCCGTGATCGCCGGGACGTTGCGTCGCGATGAGGGTGGCCTGGAGCGGGTGCTGACGTCGGCGGCGGAGCTGTTCGTGCGTGGCGTGACGGTGGATTGGCTGCAGGTGCTGCCGGGCGGTCGCCGGGTGGATCTGCCGACGTACGCCTTCCAGCACCAGTGGTTCTGGCCCGAGAGCACCGGTTCCGGTGCGGGGAATGTGGCCGCGGCCGGGCTGGCAGCGACGGATCATCCGCTGCTGGGCGCGGCGATGGGTCTGGCCGACTCCAACGGGGTGGTGCTGACGGGCCGGTTGTCGCTCTCGTCGCATCCGTGGCTCGCCGATCACACGGTGGCCGGGATGGTGATCTTCCCGGGGACCGGGTTCCTGGAGCTGGCGGTGCGGGCCGGTGACCAGGTCGACTGTGACGTGGTGGAGGAGCTGACGCTGGCGGCGCCGCTGGTGCTGGGCGAGGATGACGCGGTCGTGGTGCAGATCGCGGTGGGTGCGCCGGAGGAGAGTGGCCGGCGTGCGGTGAACGTCTATTCCCGGTCGGCGTCGGCCGTCGACGATGTGCCGTGGGTGCGGCACGCCACCGGCACGCTCGCCACGGGCGGGCGGGCCGCGGTGCCGTTCGACGCGTCCGTGTGGCCCCCGCAGGGTGCGACGGCGATCGAGCTGGACGGGCTGTACGACGAACTGGCCACTCGGGGGCTGGGCTACGGTCCGGTGTTCCAGGGGCTGCGGTCCGCGTGGCAGCGCGATGGGGAGATCTTCGCCGAAGTCGCCCTGCCGGAGCAGGCGACCTCGAGCGCGGGTTCGTTCGGGGTGCATCCGGCTCTGCTGGACGCGGCGTTGCACGCGGTGAGCTTCGCAGGTCTCGACGTGGTCGAGGGAGGTTGGCTGCCGTTCTCCTGGGGTGAGGTGAGCCTGCACGCGGGCGGGGCGGCGCTGCTGCGGGTCCGGCTGACCAGGACGGGTGCCGACTCGGTCTCGCTGACGGCGGTGGACCTGGCGGGAGAGCCGGTGCTGTCGGCGCGGTCGTTGATCGTGCGTCCCTTCACCCCCGACCAGCTGGTCGGCGCCGGTGGGGGGCGTGGTGTGGAGCGGGACTCGCTGTTCGGGGTGGACTGGGTCTCGTTGCCGGAGGCGGGGGATGCGGAGCCCAGGGCGGACGTGGTCGAGCTGAGTGGAGAGCTCGCCTCGCTGGATTCGGCGCCGGATGTGGTCATGGTCTCGGTGGGGTCGGCCGATGCCGAGGACGTGGTGGAGTCGACGCACGCGGTGGTCGCGCAGGTCCTGGGGTTGTTGCAGGAGTGGTTGGCCGATGAGCGGTTCGTCGGCTCGCGGTTGGTGTTCGTGACCCGGGGCGCGGTCGAGGCGCGGGATGGTGATGTGGTCGTTGATCTGCCGGCTGCGGCGGTGTGGGGGTTGGTGCGGTCGGCGCAGTGGGAGAATCCGGGCCGGTTCGTGCTGGTCGACGTCGATGGTGATGGTGGGTTGTCGTCGTCGGTGCCGGCGGGGGTGCTGGTTTCGGGTGAGCCGCAGGTGGCGGTGCGTGATGGTGGGGTGTTGGTGCCGCGTCTGGTGCGGGTGGCGCCTGCCGAGGAGGCGGGACGGTCGTGGGATCCGGAGGGGACGGTGTTGATCACTGGTGGTACCGGTGGTCTGGGAGGGAGTCTGGCTCGGCATGTGGTGGCCGAGCGTGGGGTGCGGCATCTGGTGCTGACCAGCCGTCGAGGCTTGGAGGCTCCGGGTGCGGTGGAGTTGCAGGCTGAGCTGATCGCGCATGGGGTCGAGGTCACGGTCGCGGCCTGTGACATGGCCGACCGCGACCAGGTGGCGGCTCTGCTGGCCGGGATCGATGCCGACCATCCGCTGACCGCGGTCATTCACACCGCCGGTGTGCTGGAAGACGCGACGATCCCGTCACTGACCCCGGAGCGGCTGGGCAGGGTCCTGCGGCCCAAGGTCGACGCCGTCTGGCACCTGCACGAACTCACCCGGGAACTGGATCTGGCGGCGTTCATCACCTACTCGTCCCTGTCGGGTGTCATGGGAGCACCCGGCCAGGGCAACTACGCGGCCGCGAACACGTTCCTCAACGCCTTGGCGCAGGCGCGCAGGGCCGAAGGGCTGCCCGCGCTCTCACTGGCCTGGGGAGCCTGGACCCAGGACACCGGAATGACCGGCACGCTGAGTGACGCCGACATGCGGCGGATCACCCGTACGGGCATGCCGCCGCTCTCGGTGGAGCAAGGACTGGCACTGTTCGACGCCGCCGGACGGGTGGCCCGGTCGGTGGTGATCCCGCTCCGGTTGGAGCTCGCGGTGCTGCGCGCCCACGGCGAGGTGCCGGCGTTGTTGCGTGGTCTGGTGCGGGGTGGTCGGCGGTCGGCGGCGTCGGGTTCGGTGGTGGCCGCGACGTTGTTGCAGCGGTTGGCTCCGTTGGGGGCGGCCGAGCGGGCCGAGGTGCTGGTGGACCTGGTGCGTGTCGAGGCGGCGATGGTGCTGGGTCATGCCTCGTCCGACATGGTGGAGGTGCGTCGGGAGTTTCGTGAGCTGGGCTTCGACTCCCTTACCGCGGTCGAGTTGCGTAACCGGCTGAACGCCGCGACGGGGCTGCGGTTGCCGTCCACGCTGGTGTTCGACTACCCGACACCGACCGCGCTGGCGGACTTCCTGCTGGCCGAACTGCTTGGCGAGCACGCTGACGCGATCATTCCGGCGCCCGTCATGCCGCTGAACGACGATCCGATCGTGATCGTGGGCATGGCCTGCCACTTCCCGGGCGAGGTCGACTCACCGGAGGATCTGTGGCGGCTGGTCTCCGAGGACGGAGATGCGATCTCCGAGTTCCCGACCACGCGAGGCTGGGATCTGGGGGCGCTGTACAACCCGGACCGGGAGAGCCGGGGCACCAGCTATGTGCGCGAGGGTGGTTTCCTGGAGAGTGCCACGCAGTTCGACCCCGGGTTCTTCGGGATCTCGCCGCGTGAGGCGCTGGCGATGGACCCGCAGCAGCGGTTGCTGCTGGAGACGTCGTGGGAGGCGATCGAGCGGACGGGCGTGGACCCGATCTCGTTGCGCGGCAGCCGCACCGGCGTGTTCGCCGGCATCTTCTACCACGACTACGGGATGAGCGCGGAGTTCCCGCCGGAGGCGATGGGCTTCCTCGGTACCGGTACGGCGGGCAGCGTCGCGACCGGCCGCATTTCGTACGCGCTGGGCCTGGAGGGTCCTGCGGTGACGGTGGACACGGCGTGTTCGTCGTCGCTGGTGGCGATGCACATGGCGGCGCAGGCACTGCGCTCGGGTGACTGCGACCTGGCACTGGCCGGAGGCGCGACCGTGATGGCCACCCCGGCGGTGTTCATCGACTTCAGCACCCAGGGAGGGCTGGCAGGTGACGGCCGGTGCAAGTCCTTCGCCGACACCGCGGACGGCACCAGCTACTCCGAGGGTGTGGGCATGCTGGTGCTGGAGCGGCTGTCGGACGCGCGCCGCAACGGCCACCAGGTGCTGGCGGTGGTGCGCGGGTCGGCGGTGAACCAGGACGGTGCGTCCAACGGGTTGACGGCGCCGAACGGCCCTTCTCAGCAGCGGGTGATCCGTCAGGCGCTCGCCGGCGCGGGCTTGTCCTTCACCGAGGTGGACGCGGTCGAGGGCCACGGTACGGGTACGACGCTGGGCGACCCGATCGAGGCGCAGGCGCTGCTGGCGACCTACGGTCAGGATCGGGACGAGGATCGGCCGCTGCTGCTGGGGTCGATCAAGTCGAACCTGGGTCACACGCAGGCGGCGGCCGGTGTGGCGGGTGTGATCAAGATGGTGATGGCTCTGCGGCACGGGGTGCTGCCTCGGACGCTGCACGTGGACGAGCCGTCGTCGCATGTGGACTGGGCCTCGGGTGCGGTGGAGCTGCTGACCGAGCAGGTCGAGTGGCCTCAGACGGGTCGTCCGCGCCGGGCGGGTGTGTCGTCGTTCGGGATCAGCGGCACCAACGCGCACGTGATCATCGAGCAGGGGCCCGAGGCCGCGGCGGTGGCTCCTTCGCAGGACCTGGTACCGGCTGCGGACGTGGTTCCGATGGTGGTGTCGGGTCGTACGGGTGAGGCGCTGCGGGCCCAGGCCGGGCGGCTCGCGTCGTACCTGGAGGGCGAGCCTGCTCTTGGGCTGACCGATGTGGCGTTCTCGCTGGTGTCGTCGCGGTCGGCGTTCGAGCACCGGGCCGTGGTGGTCGGCGGGGATCTCCTGACAGGGCTGGGGGCGGTTGCCTCGGGTGAGTCGGTGCCCGGCGTGGTGTCCGGGGTGGCGGATGTGGTTGGGAAGTCGGTGTGGGTGTTCCCGGGTCAGGGGGCGCAGTGGGTGGGGATGGGTGCGGCTCTGTTGGAGGAGTCGGCGGTGTTCGC
>NZ_JBEZEZ010000078.1:0-4405 GCF_040649155.1 Streptosporangium sp. NPDC049046
GCTTCTCCCCCGGGCGGGGCCCGCCCCCGGCGTGCGCCGGGACCGGCCCTCTCCCTGTGAAGATCCGCCGAAGACCCGCCGAAGACTAGGCGCCGGCCACGGAGGCGGACCTGGCCTCCGGGACGGAAGCCGCGGGAGCGGCGGGAGCCGGCTTGCGCACCGCCGGAAGAACGGTCGCGGAGATGATCACGATCACCACGGAGAGCGCGGTGGAGAGCCAGAACGCCGTCTGGATCCCGTCGACGGAGATGCCCTGTCCCGTCCCGCCGACGAGCGAGGCCACCGCCACCGCGACGCCGAGGCACAGCCCGACCCCGAGCTGGCGGTTCGAGTTGTAGAGACCCGACGCGAGGCCCATCTGGGCACCGGCCACACCGGACGTGGCCGCCACCGCGGTGCTGATCATCATGACCGTCACACCGACGCCGAGCAGGACGCCTCCGGGCAGCACGTTCAGCAGGAACGAGCCGTTGGCGGGCGCGAGCGCCAGCACCAGCGAGCCGACGACCAGGAAGAGGGCGCCGACGACCAGCACCGGACGGGCTCCGATCCGCGCGGTCGTCTTCGCCACCGGCAGCGACGCCAGCACGACCACGAGGGCCTGCGGGAAGAACGCGAGCCCGGTGAGGATGGCCGAGAAGCCCAGGACCTGCTGCATGTAGAGCGTGATGAAGAACGTCGAGATGGACATGACGCCACCCGACAGGAACGCGACCAGGTTGCCGCCCGTCACCCCGCGGTTACGGAAGATCGAGAGCGGCACCAGCGGCGCGGACACGCGGGTCTGCACGAAGAGGAACACGACGAGCAGCGCGGCTCCCGCGATCAGCGGGGTCAGCACACCGGCGCTGCCCCAGCCCTCGTCGGAGGCGATGGTGAGGGCGTAGGCGATCGCGCACATGCTCGCGGTCACCAGGATGGCGCCGGGGACGTCGATGCGCGAGGAGCGCGTCGACACGCTGTCGTCGTCGAGGCGGATCGCGGCGCGCACGACCATCGCGATGCCGACCGGGACGTTGATGAACATGACGGCACGCCAGCCGAAGATCTCGGTCAGCACACCGCCGGCGAGCACGCCACCGGCGAAGCCCACCGAGGACACGGCGCCGAACACGCCCATGGCCTTGGCCCGCGCCTCCCCCTCGGGGAAGCCCGCACCGATCATCGCCAGCACGGCCGGAGCCACCGCCGCGGCCGAGAAGCCCTGCAGGGCGCGGGCGGCGATGAGCACGATGGAGGAGGTCGCGAAACCGCCCACCAGGGAGGCGATCGTGAAGATCGCGAGGCCCCACACGAACATGCGCTTGCGGCCGATGATGTCGCCCACGCGCCCGCCGAGCAGCAGGAAGCCGCCGTAGAACAGCGCGTACGCTCCGACGACCCAGGGCAGGGCGCCGGAGGTGAAGGACAGGTCGGTCTTGATCCATGGCAGCGCGACGTTCACGATCGCGAAGTCGAGCGTCAGCATGAACTGGGCGAGGCACAAAAGAAGCAGTGGTGGTGGCTTCTTAACCTGAGAGTCCATGATTTCTTTCTCCTGTCTCCTGGCACGGATTAGGCTATTCTCGGCGTCGATTTAAGCCCGTATGTTCCCGTGACGACCGATGACCCGAGTGGCTGTTTCGAGCACAACCGTCTCAATGGCACGCGGCCGGGCGAGCCGCTGTCGGCGCTCAGCAGCCGTCCGTGGATCGTGGGCGAATACGAACGCCTGCCGACAGGAGAAGCATGGTCTTGGCCGACAATTTTCACTCTCCTTGGCGTCGACATAATTGTTCCGGGTGTAAATCAATTATGTGGTCGCAGGCCAAGGGCGGCCAGAGCATCAATCATCAAAAGCGCGTGCATCTTTCATGCCGGCCAAGATGAATAATTCAGCAATCGGACGTCGCGGCATGAACTGCCTGCCGAGTTGCGGGCGGGTATGTCGGGCGGCCGGTCTCGCCGTGCCGGGCGCCCGAGAGGTCCGCTCTCTCCGCGAGACCCGAACGGGATCCGGTCCCGGCCGGGGTCGCGAGCGGTTACGGCGCCGGCACGGAGGCGTCGACGCGGCGCGGCTCAACCTGGTCGGCGAGGCGGCGCAGGGCCCTCGCGGTCAGTCGGCGTATGGCGTCGCCGCGCCGCCGTGGCGGGCGCTCGGGTCTTATGGGCGCGTTCGGGCGGGCGGACAGTACGTGGCGCCTGGTCGCCTTGTCGGCGAGGATCATCGCGACCGGATCGAACATCGGACGCTCCCTGTGGGTGCGGGCCACTGCGGGCGGGGCGACGAGGTTGACGGGTGGGACGACCCCGTGTGGCACGGGGTCGTCCCGGTGAGGGGGGTGGGCCCCTTACTTCAAGCGATCTCGCAGGGCTGCCAGGGGGCCGTCCCAGTCGCGGGCGAGGGCCGCGAGGAACTGCTGTGCCACCTTCATGGGCGCGGAGTTCAATCGGTAGCGGACCCGGCGCCGCTCTCCCGGCTCGGCCACCACCAGCCCCGCCTCGGCCAGCAGGGCGAGATGCTTGGCGATGGCCTGCCGGGTGATCGGCAGTTGGGCGGCCAGATCCGTGGCGGTGGCCGGCCCCCTGGCCGCGAGCGCGGCGAGGATCTCGCGCCTGCTCGGATCGGCCAGGGCGGTGAAGACCTCCTGCGCGACCGCCTCCGGATCAGGCTTGTCCATCGAGGTACGCAACCAGCTCACTCAGTTCGTTCGACCAGCCCTCCGTGTTGCCAGAGTAGGCGACCTTGTGCTCTTCGGCGTCCGGCAGTTGCGCGAACCCGCTCTCGACCATGGTCAGCGTGGTGCCGGTGCCGGTGGGCTCCAGGGTGAACTCCACGTAGGTGCGTCGTGGATCCCCGTCGGGAAGGCCGTAGACCGGCCAGGTGTAGCCGAAGACGCGCGGCGGTTCGAGGCGCTCGACGGTGAGGACGGCGGTGTCGCCGCTGTCCCAGGTGAGCTTGGCCTGGCCGCCGACGCGCAGATCGATCTCGGCGCGGTTGCCGAACCAGGTGCCCAGGCCCTCGGCGGTGGTGAGTGCCTCCCAGACTCGCTCCGGCGGGTGGGCCAGCTGGATCGTGCGCTCGATCTGGTCGGGGAATGTCATGTCCGCCTCCATGTAGCAACCAGTTGATTGCTATCCAACTTATAGCAATCAACTGGTTGCGTCAATCGAGGTGGTCCATGGCAGCCCGGTCGCCGGGGCGACCCGGCTTCGTGTGTGACGGGCCGGTCAGGTCCTGTGCGGTAAGGCCTGGTCGTGCGCCGAAGGGCCGTCCGGAGAGGCGATCGCCCGTTCAGGGGAGTGTGACGAACCTCTTGAGGAAACTCCGGGCCGCCGGGGTGTCCAGGCGATAGTCGTAGTTGATCTTCTTGCACGCCTCGTCCTCCCCGCTGATGGTCGTGGCCACGAGCAGGTCCGAGGTGGGTCCCCCCAGGAAGTTCGGGCCGCCGGAGTCGCCGAAGCAGGTGCTGCCGTCGCCCTTGGAGGGGTCCAGTGACAGTTTGAGCCAGTCGCGGGTGAGGGCCTCGAAGGAGATGGACGCCTGGTAGCGGGTGTCGGTGTAGGTCAGCCGTGTCCTGTGCTTGACCTTGACCGAGGCCATGGCGCCGTACCCGACCGGGGTGAATCTCATCGTCTTCAGGGTCTTGTCGGCCTTGAGGCGGTCGAGCAGTCCCTCGGTGGGCAACCTGGCGGGCGTGATGCCGGGGATCGCCGCGTCGAAGACGACGACGGCCATGTCATGAAGATCGGACTCGTCTTTGTAGCGTGAGTCGAGGACGTAGCGACCGGTGTAGATCTTGTCTCCCGGCCGGTAGCGGCTGGAGAAGGAGACCTGGGCGCTCTTCTGCCCCGGTTCCGCGCAGTGGGCGGCGGTGAGGAAGACGGTCGGCGAGATGAGCGTGCCGGTGCAGTAGGACCATGTGCCGTCATCGTTGGGCATGTCGCCGATGATCGCTCCCACCTGCGGGTGAACGGTCAGGTCGGGCGAACCATTCGTGATCGCCCGTGCCGGGGAGGCGGTGATCGTCGCGAGAGCGGCAGAAATCATGACAAAAGGGATGAAACGCACGCGGGAACTGTAGCCGTCCGAGGGTTACATTTGACACAGGACGCAGAAAGATCTACCCGTTGCCTGCCGGGCCCGCAGACGAGGAGTTCAGGGAAAGGCGCCGGTCACGGCGGCCGGGCCGGTCGGGGGCGCGTCGCGACCCTCCGGGCTCGGCGGCGTTCCGGCCGTCCCTTCGGTGCGCACCGGGGCGGGCTTCGCCGCGACCGGTGGACGGTCGCGGCGAAGCGCACGGTGATCAGGTCGGCGACCTCACACGTTCGTGATGGTCCACTGGTTGTTGGTGCTGTTGTTGGGGGCCCACATGGCGACGGTGGAGCCGGCGGTGCTGTTGCCCATGCCGTCGAGGGCGGTGTT
>NZ_JBEZEZ010000079.1:0-4361 GCF_040649155.1 Streptosporangium sp. NPDC049046
CCGGATCGGGGTGGGGTGCGGCGGGCGGGGGTGTCGTCGTTCGGGATCAGTGGGACCAACGCGCATGTCATCCTCGAACAGGCACCCGACGACCCCGCCGAGACACCGAATGTCTCCGGCCACGCCAATCGGCCCGCGACCGCGCCCGCTCCCCCCGTGCTGCTGTCCGGGGACAGCCCCGCCGCTCTGCGCAGGCAGGCCGAGGCGCTGGCCGACCACCTTCAGGCCCATCCGGGGCTGGACCCGCGCGACGTGGCGGCCACCCTCGTCTCCAGGGCGCGGCTCGGCCACGGCGCCGCCGTACTCGCCGACCACCTGCCCGCCCTGCGCGCCCTGGCACGGGGCGAACTCCACGACGAGATCGTCACCGGCGAGAAAGCCCCGGGCAGGACGGTCTTCGTCTTCCCCGGCCAGGGATCGCAGTGGCCCGAGATGGCCCGCGCGCTCCTGGACTCCGACCACACCTTCCGCGCCGAGATCGAGGCCTGCGAGGAGGCGTTCGCCGGGCACACCGACTGGTCCCTCACCGCCGTGCTCCGTGGCGACACCGGCGCGCCACCACTGGAGCGCGTCGACGTCGTGCAGCCGGTGCTCTTCGCGATGATGGTGTCGCTCGCGGCGATGTGGCGCGCCGCCGGAGTACGGCCGGATGCCGTCGTCGGGCACTCACAGGGCGAGATCGCCGCGGCCTACGTGGCGGGCGCGCTGTCGCTGGCGGACGCCGCGAAGATCGTCACACTCCGCAGCAGGGCGATCGCCCGCATCGCGGGGAACGGCGGCATGGTGTCGGTGGCGTTGGGCGCCGACGAACTGGCCCGGGTCCTGACGCGCCGGCCGGGGGAGATCGAGATCGCGGTGCGCAACGGACCACGCTCCACGGTGGTCGCGGGAGGCGCGGACGCCCTCGACGAACTGCTCGCGTGGTGCGACGAGCAGGGCGTGCGCGCCCGCCGCGTCCCGGTGGACTACGCCTCGCACACCCGACACGTCGAACCCCTGCGCGAGGACCTGCTGGAGACGCTCACCGGCCTGGAACCGAGGCCGGCCGAGATCGCGTTCCACTCCTCGGTGACCGGGGAACCGGCCGACACCGCCACGCTCGACGCCGGGTACTGGTATCGGAACCTCCGCGAGACCGTGGAGTTCGAAGCCGCCGTCCACGGCCTGCTCGACACGGGACACCACCGGTTCGTCGAGGTGAGCCCGCACCCGGTGCTCACCGTGGCCGTCGAGGAGATCCTCGCCGAGCGGGGCCTGCCCGGGCTGGCGGGCGGCACGCTGCGGCGCGGCGAGGGCGGCACGGAGACGTTCCGCCGCGCCCTCGCCGTGGCCCACCTCGGCGGCGTCCCCGTCTCCTGGACGACGACGGGCCCCTCTGTCGTGGACCTGCCGACCTACCGGTTCGAGCGCGAGCGCTACTGGCTCACCCCCTCCGCCGGCTCGGCCCTGGCATCCGGGCTCGGGCCGTCCGCCGTCCGCCACCCGCTGCTGGGGGCGATGGTCGCGCTCGCGGACGGCGGCGCGGTGCTGACCGGCCGACTCGACACGGCGGCGCAGGGGTGGCTCGCCGACCACTCGGTGTTCCGCACCGTGCTGGCACCCGGCACGGTTCTCGCCGAACTCGCCACGCGGGCCGGGGACCTCGTCGGCTGCTCCGAGGTGCGCGAGCTGACCGTCCAGGCGCCTCTCGTCCTCACCCACGGGCGCCCGGCGCCGCTGCAGGTGCTCGTCGCGGCCCCCGACGAGCATGGCCGCCGGACCGTGGAGGTGCACGCGCGCTCGTCCGAGAACGCGCCGTGGACCCGGCACGCGGCCGGGACCCTCGCCCCCGGGACGACAGGGGCCACGCGGGTCGCATGGCCTCCCCCCGGAGCCGAGAGCGTCGATGTCACCGACGTGTACGCACGGCTGTACCGGCTCGGCTACGACTACGGCCCGGCCTTCCAGGGGCTGGCCGCCGTATGGCGAGCCGGCGACGGCGACGGCGGCGACGGCACGGTCTACGCCGAGCTCGTCGCGGCCGAGGCCCGGGGTACCGCGGGTGAGGATTTCGTCCTTCACCCGGCACTGCTCGACGCCGCTCTGCATCCGGTGGTGGCAGGGCTGGCCGGACTCGCCGACCCCGACCCGGACCACCCTCTCCTGCCGTTCGCCTTCGAGGGCCTGCGCCTGACCGGCGGGGCGAAGCGAGGGCGGGAAGGGCTGCGGGCGCGCATCGAGCCGCTCGGCGCCTCCCGGTTCCGCTACACCTTCGCGGACCTGGAAGGAGAGGTCGTCGGCGCCGTCGAGTCCGTGGCGTTCCGCCCGGCCGCCCGCGCCGAACTCGCCGCGGCCCGCCCCGAGGCCGACACCTACCGGGTCGGCTGGGAGCGACCGGCCGAGACGGGTCCGGCTCCCGGGAACGTCGTCGTGCTCGGCGGCTTCAGCGGCCCCGACGACCCAGGTGGCCCCGGTGGCCTCGTCACGACGGACGGGGACGTCGGCGTGGTCGACGACCTGCTGTCGGCGGCCGGCGCCGGGGCCGTGCTCGTGCCCGTGGGCGGGCGGACGGGCGACGTGGTCGCGGAGGCGTACGAGCGGACCGCCGCCGTCCTGGGACTGCTCCAGGAGTGGCTCCGCCATCCCGGGTTCGACGGTATCCGGCTCTCGGTCGTGGTGGCCGAGTCCGACCTCGCGTCCGCCCCGGTCCGTGGTCTGGTCCGCACCGCCACCGCCGAACACCCCGGCCGGTTCACCCTGGTCACCGTCGACGGTCCCGCCCCCGCCGCGCTGCTCGCCGCCGAGCACGGCGAACGCGAGGTGGCCGTACGCGGCGGCGAGCTGCTGGTGCCCAGACTCGCCTCCCACGACCTCGGCGGGAACACCCCCCACGACTCCGCCCCCCACGACTCCGCCTCCCGCGACTCCGGATCCCCGGTGGGGACATCGGCCGGCACCGTCCTCGTCACCGGAGGCACCGGAACCCTCGGCGCGCTGGTCGCCCGCAGGCTCGCCGCTTCGGCGAACCCCCCGCACCTGCTGCTGGTGAGCCGCTCGGGGCCGCGAGCGCCGGGCGCCGAGGCCCTGGCCGAGGAACTCACCGCGACCGGAGCCGGGGTGAGCGTGGTGGCCTGCGACGTCGCCGACCGTGCGGCCGTGGCGGAACTGCTGGAGTCCATCCCCGCGGACCGCCCGCTCAGGTCGGTGATCCACACCGCGGGACTGCTCGCGGACGTCACGGTCACCAGGATGACCACCGAGGAACTGGCCGTCGCGCTGCGGCCCAAGGTGGACGCGGCGTGGCACCTGCACGAGCTGACCGCGGGCCTCCCCCTGGAGGGCTTTGTGCTCTTCTCCTCCGCCGTGGCCACATTCGGCGTACCCGGGCAGGCGAACTACGCGGCCGCCAACGCCTTCCTCGACGCACTGGCCGAGCACCGGCGCCGTGCCGGTCTGCCGGCCACGGCCGTCGCCTGGGGCCTGTGGGAGGATGCGAGCGCGATGACCGCCCACCTCGGCGCGGCCGACCGCGCCCGGCTCGCCAGGCACGGTGTCGGCACGGTCGAGACCGGCCGCGCGCTGGACGTGCTCGAACGGGTGCGTGACGCCCACACCGTGGTGTCCCCGCTGGACGAGGGCGTGCTGCGGGACGAGGCGGCGGCGGGCCGCCTGCCCGCCCTGTTCTCCGGAATCGTCAAGCCGCCCGCTGCGGCCCGGCGGACGACGGCCGACGGCGCCTGGGCGCGGCGGCTGCGGGCCGAACCGCCACACGAGCGGTCTCGAACCGTCACCGGGCTCGTACGCGAACAGGCCGCGGCCGTCCTCGGCCGCGAGGACGCGGACGGGGTGGGCGCGGACCGGCCGCTGAAGGAGCTCGGCTTCGACTCGCTGACCGCCGTCGAGCTGCGCAACCGGCTCAACACGCTCACCGGACTCACCCTGCCCCCCACCGTCGCCTTCGAGTTCCCCACCGTCGCGGCGCTCGCGGGGCACCTGCTGGACGCCCTGTCGGCACAGGAGAGCACCGCGCCCGTGACCGTGAAGGGAACCGACGTCTCGGACCCGGTGGTGATCGTGGGGATGGGGTGCCGGTTTCCCGGTGGGGTGGCCTCGCCCGAGGATTTGTGGGAGCTGGTGGCATCGGGGACGGACGCGATCGGGGAGTTTCCCGCCGATCGCGGCTGGGATCTGGAGGCCCTCTACCACCCCGACCCCGACCACAAGGGGACGTCCTACACCCGGCAGGGCGGTTTCCTGCGTGACGCCGGTGAGTTCGACGCGGCCTTCTTCGGGATGAGTCCGAGGGAGGCGTTGGCGACCGATCCGCAGCAGCGTCTGTTGTTGCAGGTGGCGTGGGAGGCGTTGGAGCGGGCGGGCATCGA
>NZ_JBEZEZ010000080.1:0-4356 GCF_040649155.1 Streptosporangium sp. NPDC049046
CGCGGCATGTGGTGGCCGAGCGTGGGGTGCGGCGTCTGCTGCTGACCAGCCGCCGGGGGTTGGAGGCTCCGGGTGCGGTGGAGTTGCGGGCGGAGCTGATCGCGCACGGGGTCGAGGTCACGGTCGCGGCGTGTGACGTGGCCGATCGGGATCAGGTGGCGGCGCTGCTGGCCGGGATCGACGCCGCTCATCCGCTGACAGCGGTGATCCACACTGCGGGTGTGCTGGATGACGGGACGATCCCGTCGCTGACGGCGGAGCGGTTGGACGCTGTCTTGCGGCCGAAGGTGGATGCCGCCTGGCATCTGCACGAGCTCACTCAAGACGAGGATCTGGTCGATTTCATCGTGTTCTCGTCGGTGGCGGGGACGTTCGGTGGGGCGGGGCAGGGCAACTACGCGGCGGGCAACGCGTTCTTGGACGCGTTGGCGGGGCATCGGCGCGGGCTGGGGCTGGCGGGGCGTTCGCTGGCGTGGGGTCCGTGGGAGCAGGACGCCGGGATGACGGGCGGGTTGGACGAGGTGGATCTGCGGCGGATGGCGCGTTCCGGGATGGCGCCTTTCTCGCCCGAGCAGGGACTGGCGTCCTTCGACGCGGTGCGTGCGACGGATCGTCCGGCGCTGGTGATCGCGCGGTTGGATCTGGCGGCGGTGCGGGCGGGTGGTGAGGTTCCGCACCTGCTGCGCGGGCTGGTGCGCGGCTCGCGCAGATCGGCGGTGTCGTCGGTCGTGACCGGTGACGGTGCGCTGATGGGACGGCTGGCCGGGTTGGGTGAGGCCGATCGGGTGCGGTTGCTGGTGGACACGGTGCGGGCGCAGGTGGCGACGGTCCTGGGGCATGCCTCGCCGGAGGCGGTGGACGTCCGGCGGGAGTTCATTGAGCTGGGCTTCGACAGCCTGACCGCGGTGGAGCTGCGCAACCGGTTGAACGCGGCGACCGGGCTGCGCCTGCCGGCCACCTTGGTCTTCGACTACCCGACTCCGGTTGGGCTGGCGGACTTCCTGCTGGGTGAGTTGCTCGGCGAGCGGGTCGATGAGGACGTGCTCTCGCCGGTGGTGCGGTCGGTGGCCGACGATCCGGTGGTGATCGTGGGGATGGCGTGTCGTTATCCGGGTGGGGTGTCTTCTCCGGAGGATCTGTGGCGTCTGGTGGTCGAGGAGGCCGACGCGATCACCGGGTTCCCGACGTCACGCGGCTGGGATCTCGGGACGTTGTACAACCCGGATCGGGAGAGCCGGGGGACCAGTTATGTGCGTGAGGGTGGGTTCCTGCACGAGGCCGGGGAGTTCGACCCCGGGTTCTTCGGGATCTCGCCGCGTGAGGCGCTGGCGATGGACCCGCAGCAGCGGTTGCTGCTGGAGACGTCGTGGGAGGCGGTCGAGCGGGCCGGGATCGATCCGCTCTCGCTGCGTGGCAGCCGTACCGGCGTGTTCGCCGGGGTCATGTACCACGACTACGCGACCGGTGTTGAGCTGCCACCGGAGGCGATGAGCTTCTCCGGTACGGGTAGCGCCGGTAGTGTCGCGACCGGCCGCCTGTCCTACACGCTCGGCCTGGAAGGGCCGGCGGTGACGGTGGACACCGCGTGCTCCTCCTCGCTGGTGGCGCTGCACCTGGCCGCGCAGGCGCTGCGCGGTGGTGAGTGTTCACTGGCGCTGGCCGGTGGCGTGACGGTGATGGCCACGCCGACCTCGTTCATCGACTTCAGCGCCCAGGGCGGGCTGGCCGCCGACGGACGGTGCAAGGCGTTCTCCGACAGCGCCGACGGTGCGGGCTGGTCCGAGGGCGTGGGCATGCTGGTGCTGGAGCGGTTGTCGGATGCTCGGCGTAATGGTCATCGGGTGTTGGCGGTGGTGCGTGGTTCCGCGGTGAATCAGGATGGTGCGTCGAACGGGTTGACGGCGCCGAATGGTCCGTCTCAGCAGCGGGTGATTCGTCAGGCGCTGGCGAGTGCGGGGCTGTCGGCGTCCGAGGTGGACGCGGTGGAGGCGCACGGCACCGGGACGACGCTGGGTGACCCGATCGAGGCGCAGGCCCTGCTCGCCACCTACGGCCAGGATCGGCCGGAGGATCGGCCGCTGCTGCTGGGCTCGATCAAGTCGAACATCGGGCACACCCAGGCCGCCGCCGGTGTCGCGGGCGTGATCAAGATGGTCATGGCGATGCGGCACGGGACGCTACCCAGGACGCTGCACGTGGACGCGCCCTCGTCGCATGTGGACTGGTCCTCGGGTGCGGTGGAGCTGCTGACCGAGCCGACTGAGTGGCCGGAGACCGACCGCTCGCGCCGGGCGGCGGTGTCGTCGTTCGGGATCAGCGGCACCAACGCGCACGTGATCGTCGAACAGGGACCGGAGCTCCCGGAAACCGCCGAAGCTCGCACAGCGGGTCAGGTGCCGGGTGCCGAGACGGTTCCGGTGGTGGTTTCGGGTCGTACGGCGGGGGCGTTGCGGGCGCAGGCCGGGCGGTTGGCGTCGTTCCTGGAGGGTGAGCCCGGTCTCGGGTTGGCCGATGTGGCGTTCTCGCTGGTGGCGACGCGGTCGGCGTTCGAGCATCGGGCGGTGGTGGTCGGTGGTCGTGAGGGTGTGCTGGCCGGGTTGGGTGCGCTGGCCGAGGATCTGCCGGGTGCGGGTGTGGTGCGCGGGGTGGCAGCGGGCGAGCTGAAGCTGGCGGTGTTGTTCACCGGCCAGGGCAGTCAGCGGGCTGGGATGGGCCGGGAGTTGTATGACCGGTTCCCGGTGTTCGCCGAAGCCTTGGACGCGGTGATCACCGAGCTGGATCCGCTGCTTGAGGGGTCGTTGCGTGAGGTGGTGTTCGCCGAGCCGGGGTCGGCTGAGGCGGGGTTGCTGGATCGGACGGGGTGGGCGCAGCCTGCGCTGTTCGCGGTGGAGACGGCGCTGTTCCGGCTGGTGTCCTCGTGGGGGGTGCGGCCGGATGTGCTGGCCGGGCACTCGGTCGGGGAGATCACAGCGGCTCATGTGGCGGGGGTGTTGTCGCTGCAGGACGCGTGTGCGTTGGTGGCGGCGCGGGCGCGGTTGATGCAGGCGTTGCCTGCCGGTGGGGCGATGGTGTCGGTGCGGGCCTCCGAAGAGATGGTCGTCGAGTTGCTGGCCGGGCGGGAGAAGGAGGTCTCGGTCGCCGCTGTGAACGGCCCGTCCTCGGTGGTGATCTCCGGTGTTGAGCAGGTGGTGCTGGAGGTGTCCGCCACTCTGGAGGAGCGGGGGATCAGGACGAAGCGGCTGCGGGTGTCGCACGCGTTCCATTCGCCGTTGATGGACCCGATGCTGGAGGAGTTCCGGGCGGTGGCGGCGACGCTCACCTACGACCCGCCACGGATCCCGATCGTGTCGACGCTGACCGGGGAACCCGCCACCGACGAGCAGCTGTGCTCACCGGACTACTGGGTGGAGCAGGTCCGTGGCGCCGTTCGTTTCGCCGACGGCGTGCGCACCCTGCACGGCCAGGGGGTTCGGGCGTATCTGGAGCTGGGCCCCGACGGGGTGCTCACCGCGATGGCGTCCGACACCCTCACCGTGCTCGCCGACGCGGAGGAGACGGTCCGCTCTCAGGCGGTCGCCGAGGAGCCGGATGCTCGTCGCGTCACCATGGACGGATATTCGGACTCCGACCCGGTATTGGTGTCGGCGCTGCGCGGGGGCCAGGACGAGCAGGCGACGATCGTGACGGCGCTGGCCGGGCTGCACGTACGCGGGGTGCCGGTCAGCTGGCCGACCTTGTTCGCCGGTGCTCGCAAGGTGGAGTTGCCGACGTACGCCTTCCAGCGTCAGTGGTACTGGCCGAGTGGCAGACGGGCCGGAGACGCCGAAGGTCTCGGACAGGTCGTGGCGGGACACCCGCTGCTGGGTGCGGTCATGGGGTTGGCCGACAGTGATGAGGCGTTGTTGACGGGTCGTGTCTCGTTGGGGTCGCATCCGTGGTTGGCGGATCATGTGGTGGGCGGGATGGTGATTTTTCCGGGTACGGGGTTTTTGGAGTTGGTGGTGCGGGCGGGTGATGAGGTCGGGTGTGACCTGGTCGAAGAGTTGACGTTGGTGGCGCCGTTGGTGCTGGGTGAGGACGATGCGGTGGCGGTGCAGGTGCGGGTGGGGGCTGCGGATGGGGTGGGTCGGCGTGGGGTGAGTGTTCATGCTCGGCCTGCGGGGGCCGGTGAACACGACGCCTGGGTACGGCACGCGAGTGGTGTGCTGGCGTCCGACGGCCAGGCCGGGGAGCGGTTCGACGTCGGGGTGTGGCCGCCGAAGGGTGCGTCGGTGGTCGAGGTGGGTGGGTTGTACGAGCGGCTGGCCGAGGGTGGGCTGGGGTATGGGCCGGTGTTCCAGGGGGTGCGGGGAGCTT
>NZ_JBEZEZ010000081.1:0-4211 GCF_040649155.1 Streptosporangium sp. NPDC049046
GACAACCCTTATACCAGGGGCTTCTCTACGTCAGGGCCGAACCCAGCAACCCACAGCAAGCTCACGACCTGCGACACCAGGTTGGAATCAGCTCAGTGAAGCTGATCACTAGTCAGGGTTTGGAGACCCCGTTGTCAGGGCGAAGCGGTGTACAGCCGCGGCATGGCGGACACTCAGACGGCCGCGTCGTTCCCGAATGCTGACGGCCTTCAGTCTGATGGTGCGATGCCTATATCTCACGGTGAGTGCGACGTTTTGGTGGTGTTTCGAGACGCCACCACTGACGATGGCACGCTCTTCCCAGGCACAGTTGTTTCGTGACCACTCATGAGTCATGTTGGTGGGCTGGTCAGCGCAGCTCAACGCACCGCACCTGTTCGAGCTTGGCCCGTTGATCGACGTTCAGTCCGCCGCGCGGGTCACCGTGCATCGCAACGGCCTGGCCGGGTCGGTGATCACCAGTGACCTCCTGTTATGCCTGGATGTTCCACTAACCTGCGAGACTCGTCATTGGTTGCTTTAGGCCACCCTCTGACGGCCCAGGCTGGTCGACGTCAACGTGATCCAACGCGGTTGTCATACCCGCCCTCTACACTCCGGCCCATGGCTAAGGGAGCGATCTCACGGGATGACATCCTCAAGACGCTTGAGGAGTACGACGATTTGGGACGTGATGCATTCCTCGACCTGTACGGCTACGGGGAGGCAAGTACGTACCTGCTCGTGCACAACGGGAGGGAGTACGACTCCAAGGCCATCGCCGGAGTGGCTTACAAGCACTAGCAAGGAGCGCCCCTTACGAGGAAGGAGTTCAGTGGTGGCCTGGGACATGCAGTGGACTGGCTCAAACGCGAAGGCTTCACCATCGTCGCGTCGCGCAACCCTAAGTGGAGGCGGGACGAGCTGATCCTTGCCTGTGATGTCGTCGCACGAAACAACTGGAAGGGGCTGTACCCGGAGGACTCGCGGATCGCTGAGCTGTCCGACCTGCTGCAATTGCTGGCCGCATACCCTGTAGAAGAGCGCGCTGCCACCTACCGCAACCGCAACAGGGCTGCTCGCAAGACTTTCGACGTTGCCACACACCACCCGGGATACACGAAAAAGCGCACCAACGGCGGCCGGTTGGATCGCGAGGTTCTGCAGGACTTCCTAGACCGACCAACGGAGATGGCCCAGGCCGCCCACTTACTGCGCGAGGGCTTGAAGCACGGGACTCTTGATCCGGTCCCGCTGGAGGAGGATGACGACGACGCCGAAGACGAGGCGAGTGCACCGGAAGGCCGCGTGCTCTACCGGCGCCACCGCACTCGGGAACGCAACAAGGGGCTGCGGAAGAAGAAGATCTCCGCGGTACTGAAGGTCGGCGGGACCCTGGCGTGTGAGGTGTGCGGTTTCGACTTCGCCGCGGTCTACGGCGAGCGTGGCGAAGGCTACATCGAGTGCCACCACGTAGTTCCTCTACACGAGGCCGGCGAAGGCACAATCAAGCTCTCGGACCTCGCACTCATCTGCTCAAACCGCCATCGCATGATCCACCGCAGCGCGCCTTGGCCCACGCCGCCCGAACTCCGAGCGATCGTTCAACGGCAGGCAACAGCGGGAGGGGTTTCGCTGCCGGGGCCTCGTGTGGCCACCGAGCTGATCGCCAGCACGTAACGTCACGGTGACTGTAGACGCCGACGGTTTTACAGTCCAACTACGAAAACGCTCTGAACTGCATCTTCAAAGATCCACCCCTCTCACTGGGAACGCATCGGGAATGACCATGCCCGCAAGGCTCAAGGCGGCCGTGCCCCACGCGGGAGGCACGGCCCTGAGGCGAGGTAGGCGAAGATTGCTGCTACAA
This sequence comes from Streptosporangium sp. NPDC049046, assembly GCF_040649155.1. NCBI lineage: Bacteria > Bacillati > Actinomycetota > Actinomycetes > Streptosporangiales > Streptosporangiaceae > Streptosporangium > Streptosporangium sp. NPDC049046. The sequence goes on from NZ_JBEZEZ010000081.1 coordinate 1,850, forward strand.
ATCCTATTTTGGGATATCGCAGATTCTTTGCTTACCCGCTACCCTGCTGCTAGAGCCCAACACCTAGCAGATGAGCTATCGCTGCAATGGTGACCAAGAGGGCGATCAGGGCGGCAATTCGGTGCCAGCGGTCCAACGCGTACCGGATTGTCCGCCCTGTTTCTGTTATCAGCCTCGTTGGCCAGCCTTCAGAGGGATCGATCACTTTTACCTCCTTTCCGGGTATACCCTCCCGGCGAATCTATCTCTAGTCAAACGGACATTTTCATTTCAGGGTAGGTGGGCTACTCCCAGGTAAGGGTTTTCTCAACCTACGGGGGAAAGCCCCTACATGAAGACTCTTGGCGAAAGGCTGTCGAGTGCTATACATGTAGAGCGCTCGACATGCCAATACGATAAAGAATTACATACAGCCACAAACCGAACATAAGGTACACCGGGAAATATTAGGTGAAAAATGGTTGATAGGTCACCAAAAACCGCTCCAGCGGAATTTCTCCTGGCGAGAGTAAACATCGCCAGGAACTCGGCTTCGATACCAGATGAAGTTAAGGAAAAGCTAGCCATGGCTAAAAATAGAAAGGTATGGGAAATGGGGTGCACTCGGGAATCGAGGGCCATATTTATCCGACGCCACGACGCTTACTATGACGAGGCGCTAGGGGTTGTGGAAGTGCAACGAATAGAGCGAAGGGAGATAATAAACGGCAACATGCGTTCCAGTAAAGTCATTCTAAAGGCAAGCAAAAGAGAGGTAACGGGAAGCGTAGCAAGAAAGGAGACGAGAATAGTTTCGATCTGGGAGGTCGAGGACCGGCGCGATCTACTTTATTCCCCCGCGACGTTTGTTTTCACAACTGCAAATGAGGCAGCTTCTTTGCACGCCTCATTGCTTGCCGAATTGGTGGGTCGTGAAGATCTACTTAAGTGCGAGGACATAGCTCCTCACCTTCCTGATCTATTTGCCTCCTACTACAACGGCATCGCCAACACAAGTGACCCCATTCGCCCTCAGATAAGCCTGGAGGAGAAAGGCGGCGACACGGACATTGATTCCTTAAAGGCTATGGCCATTGCATGGAGAAGCGACGATCGGAACCCAAAGGGGGCACTCAAAGACATGGCGTTAGATATATACAGGAGCGGAGAAAGGAACATCAGGTCAATAAGTCGAGCAACTGGCCTAGCAAGGGACACAATCTACTTACTTCTCTACGCCGAAGGACTAAAGGACTTTCCTTTATCTTACGTTGTTTCCGGGATTAGAGAAAAAATATTTTCTAGCAAAACTATGGATGGCGCCCATGCGCCGTCCATCGACGAGGTAGCGCAAGACTGGAATATCTCGAAGAAAGATGCAAGCAAAGTTCTTGCAGTACTTCGGGCGGCCGGTGTTATACGAATAGCCCCTGGAGGTGCAGTAATTGATAAGATTGGAACGCAGCCGTGAGGATGGTTTGTCTTGTCTTGATTTTTCTGGCGCTTTGTTTCGGCAGCTGATAGCGCATGGGCGGTGCGATCCTCGACCGACCAAAGAGCCGAAGCAGAGTTTGCTACCGCCCGACGCGTGGTCAATCACCGTAGGCGACAAGCCCTCGATACCTGTAGATAAAGTCCTCATCTCACAGAGATCAACGCCAGCTCAGATCACGCTCGTGACTGCGTGAACCCTTTTCCGCACCCCGCAGGGCCTGTGAGCTGGCACTTAGTCTGACACACACGGCTTATAGATCGAATCTACGGACGCATTCATGATGATCAAGCCTTCATCCGCCAGAAGCGAGAGCAGGCCCGCCGACTCGCCCAAGTAGACCGCAGCATGCTCAGTATGCCGTCCGCAGGTTCACGATGATCTCCTTCAAGATCACCCTGGTGAAGCCTGCATCTGCTGCCGACGCTATGCCTCGAATGCCACAGTTGAAGCGGTCATGATGCTTGACGATGTACGTCTCTAGCCCTCGGCCATCCGATCAAGGCGCTTCACGCCTCGAATCGCCCCCAGCTCGAAGAAGGCTAGGTAGAGGAATATCGTCTGCACTCGATCGAGAGCTACTGCACCGCGCCCGTCCGGGTGGTCGGCAGGCAAGCCACCGAATCTGCCTGGTAGGCATTCCAAGGTGGCGTCCTCAAGGTTCGTGAACGTATGCGCCAGGCGATTCCGCAGTCGATTGAATCTCAACAGCAGTGTGATCTGATCGTCGTCCGGGTCATACAGACCCACGTAAACCGCTACCTTCTGCGCAAAGCTCAGCCGAGCGAACCGGGAGTGTCGACGTCGTTCGAACCGTGACCCCTTATCGGCGTCTGAAAGCTGACCCCTGTCGTGTACTTGATTGTTACTGGTCGTTGCTGGGATTGGCCG
>NZ_JBEZEZ010000082.1:0-3506 GCF_040649155.1 Streptosporangium sp. NPDC049046
TTTCGGGAGTTGGGTTTCGACTCGTTGACCTCGGTGGAGTTGCGTAATCGGTTGAACGCGGCGACCGGGCTGAGGCTGCCGGCGACGTTGGTGTTCGATTATCCGACTCCGGTGGTGTTGGCGGAGTTCCTGCTGGGTGAGCTGCTCGGCGAGCGAGCCGACGTGATCATCCCCGCGTCCGTGATGCCGGTGGCCGACGACCCGATCGTGATCGTGGGCATGGCATGCCGTTATCCGGGCGGGGTGTCCTCGCCGGAGGATCTGTGGCGGTTGGTGGCCGAGGGCGGGGACGGGATCTCGTCGTTCCCGACGACGCGCGGCTGGGATCTGGCCGCTTTCTACAGCCCGGACCGCGAGAGGCCCGGCACCAGTTACGTACGTGAGGGTGGCTTCCTGCACGAGGCCGGGGAGTTCGATCCGGGGTTCTTCGGGATCTCGCCGCGTGAGGCGCTCGCGATGGACCCGCAGCAGCGCCTGCTGCTGGAGACCACCTGGGAGGCGATCGAGCGGGCGGGCATGGACCCGATCTCGCTGAAGGGCAGCCGCACCGGCGTGTTCGCCGGAGTGTCGTATCACGACTACGCGTCCAGCGTGGAGTTCCCGCCGGATGTGATGAGCTTCTTCGGTACCGGCAACGCGGGGAGCGTGCTGTCGGGGCGGATCTCGTACACGCTGGGGCTGGAAGGTCCCGCGATGACGGTGGACACCGCCTGCTCGTCCTCGCTGGTGGCGATGCATCTGGCGGCGCAGGCGCTGCGTTCGGGTGAGTGCTCGCTCGCGGTGGCCGGTGGTGTGACGGTGATGGCGTCGCCGGGTGCGTTCATCGACTTCAGTGCGCAGGGCGGGCTGGCCGGCGACGCGCGGTGCAAGGCGTTCGCCGACGCGGCGGACGGCACGAGCTGGTCCGAGGGCATCGGGGTGCTGGTGCTGGAGCGGCTGTCGGACGCGCGCCGCAACGGCCACGAGGTGCTCGCGGTGATGCGCGGGTCGGCGGTGAACCAGGACGGCGCGTCCAACGGCCTGACCGCGCCGAACGGTCCTTCGCAGCAGCGGGTGATCCGCCAGGCGCTCGCCGGCGCCGGACTGTCGTCGGCCGACGTGGACGTGGTGGAGGCGCACGGGACCGGCACCACCCTCGGTGACCCGATCGAGGCGCAGGCGCTGCTCGCCACCTACGGTCAGGATCGGCCGGAGGATCGGCCGCTGCTGTTGGGTTCGATCAAGTCGAACATCGGGCACACGCAGGCGGCTGCGGGTGTGGCGGGTGTGATGAAGATGGTGCTCGCGATGCGGCACGGGGTGCTGCCTCGGACGTTGCACGTGGACGCGCCGTCGTCGCATGTGGACTGGTCGGCCGGTGCGGTGAGGTTGCTGACCGAGCCGACGCGGTGGCCGCAGGTGGAGCGGCCGTGGCGGGCGGGGGTGTCGTCGTTCGGGATCAGCGGCACCAACGCGCACGTGATCATCGAACAGGGGCCGGAGGCGCCGGAACCCGAAGAGGTTTCGCGGAGCGAGGCACCTGCGGGCGTGCTGCCGGTGGTGGTGTCGGGTCGTACGGCGGAGGCGTTGCGGGCGCAGGCCGGGCGGTTGGCGTCGTTCCTGGAGGGTGAGCCCGGTCTGGGGCTGGCCGATGTGGCGTTCTCACTGGCGACAACGCGGTCGGCGTTCGAGCATCGGGCGGTGGTGGTCGGCGACCGTGAGAGTGTGTCGGCCGGGCTGGGTGCGCTGGCCGGGGACCTGCCGGGTGCGGGTGTGGTGCGCGGGGTGGCCGGAGGCGAGCCGCGGCTGGCGTTCCTGTTCACCGGTCAGGGTAGCCAGCGCGCCGGGATGGGCCGGGAGCTGTACGACCGTTTCCCGGTGTTCGCGACGGCGCTGGACGAGGTGATCGCGAAGCTGGATCCGCTGCTGGAGAAGTTCGAGGGGGAGCCGGACAGCGAGGCGGCCGAGCATTACCGGAGGCGCTCGTTGCGTGAGGTGGTGTTCGCCGAGCCGGGGTCGGTTGAGGCAGGGTTGCTGGATCGGACCGGGTGGGCGCAGCCTGCGCTGTTCGCGGTGGAGACGGCGCTGTTCCGGTTGGTGTCCTCGTGGGGGATCCGGCCCGATGTGCTGGCCGGTCATTCAATCGGGGAGATCGCGGCGGCGCATGTGGCGGGGGTGTTGTCGCTGCAGGACGCGTGTGTGTTGGTGGCGGCGCGGGCGCGGTTGATGCAGGCGCTGCCTGCCGGTGGGGCGATGGTGGCGGTGGCGGCTTCCGAGGAGCAGGTCGCCGAGCTGCTGGTGGGGCGGGAGAAGGAGGTGTCGGTCGCGGCGGTGAACGGTCCCGCGTCGGTGGTGGTCTCCGGGGTGGAGGAGGTGGTGCTGGAGGTGGCCGCCGCCTTGGAGGAGCGTGGGGTGCGGACGAGGCGGTTGCGGGTGTCGCACGCGTTCCACTCGCCGCTGATGGATCCGATGCTGGAGGAGTTCCGGGTGGTGGCGGGGTCGCTGACCTACGGTGCGCCGCGGATTCCGGTCGTGTCGACGTTGACCGGGCAGGTGGCCGGTGCGGAGTGGTTGTGTTCGCCGGAGTACTGGGTGGAGCAGGTGCGTGGCGCGGTTCGCTTCGCCGACGGCGTCCGTACGCTGCACGCTCAGGGGGTTCGGGCGTATCTGGAGCTGGGCCCCGACGGGGTGCTCGCCGCGATGGCGTCCGACACCATCGCCGAGTTTGCCGGTTCCGATCCGAGGGCCGAGGGCTCTTCTGTCGCGTTCGCGGGTGAAACGGGCGCGGTGGCGGTGCCGGTGCTGCGCGGGGACCGGGACGAGCAGTCGGCGATCATGACGGCTCTCGCCGAGCTGCACGTGCGTGGCGTGGCGATCAGTTGGGAGGCGGTGCTCGCGGGCGGGCGCCGGGTGGCGCTGCCGACCTATGCCTTCCAGCACCAGTGGTTCTGGCCGAGTGTCGGGCGAATCGCGGATGCTCGCGGTCTGGGACAGGAGGCGGCGGGCCATCCGCTGCTGAGCGCGGCCGTGGGCCTGGCCGATTCCGGTGACGCGCTGCTGACGGGACGGTTGTCGCTGCGGTCGCATCCGTGGCTGGCGGATCACGCGGTGGGCGGGATGGTGATCTTCCCGGGTACCGGCTTCCTGGAGCTGGCGATCCGCGCGGGTGACCAGGTCGGCTGCGACCTGGTCGAGGAGCTGACCCTGACCACGCCGCTGGTGCTGGGTGAGGACGACGCGGTCGCGGTGCAGGTGCGGGTGGGGTCGGCCGACGAGTCCGGGCGGCGTGAGGTGAGCGTCCATGCCCGGCCGGCCGATGCCGGTGATCACGATGGCTGGGTGCGGCATGCCTCGGGTGTGCTGGCGAGCGGTGGTCACGTCGGGGAAGACCGAGGGCAGGTCACGGGGACCGGTGGCGAGGTCGTCACGCGTTTCGAGACGGAGGTGTGGCCGCCGCGGGGTGCGTCGGTGATCGAGTTGGACGGGGTGTACGAAGGGCTCGCCGCGAGCGGGTTGGAGTACGGCCC
>NZ_JBEZEZ010000083.1:0-2894 GCF_040649155.1 Streptosporangium sp. NPDC049046
GGGTACTGGTGTGAGAACCTGCGGCGCACGGTGGGCTTCGCTCCGGCGGTCGGGCAGTTGCTGGAGCAGCGGTATCGGGTGTTCGTCGAGGTGAGTCCGCATCCGGTGCTGACGGTCGGTATCGGTGAGTGTGTGGACGAGACCGACGCCACCACCGTGATCGCCGGCACGTTGCGCCGCGATGAGGGCGGCTTGGAGCGGGTGCTGACGTCGGCGGCGGAGCTGTTCGTGCGTGGTGTGACGGTCGACTGGCTGCAGGTGTTGCCGGGCGGTCGCCGGGTGGATCTGCCGACGTACGCCTTCCAGCACCAGCGGTTCTGGCCGAACGCGCGGCAGAGCGGTGATGCCCGTGTTCTGGGCCTGGCTGCTACGGGTCATCCGTTGCTGGGCGCGGCGGTGGGCCTGGCCGATTCCGACGGTGTGTTGTTGACGGGCCGCTTGTCGCTCTCGTCGCAGCAGTGGCTGGCCGACTACGTGGTGGCGGGCTCGGTGCTGGTGCCCGGTTCGGCGTTCGTGGAGCTGGCGGTGCGTGCCGGTGACCAGGTCGGCTGCGAGGTGGTCGAGGAGTTGATCCTGGATGCTCCGCTGGTGCTGGGCGAGGACGACGCGGTCGTGGTCCAGATCGCGGTGGGTGCGCCGGAGGAGACCGGTCGGCGGAGTGTGAGCGTCTACGCCCGTTCGGCGGATGCGGCCGAGGAGGTGCCGTGGGTGCGGCACGCCACCGGCACGTTGGCGACCGGTGCTTCCGAGGTCGTGCCGCTCGACGCGGCGACGTGGCCGCCGGTCGGCGCTACCGAGATCGAGCTGGACGGCTTGTACGAGGAGCTGGCCGAGGACGGTTTCGCCTATGGTCCGGCGTTCCAGGGGTTGCGGGCGGCGTGGCGTCGCGACGGTGAGATCTTCGCCGAGGTGAGGCTGCCCGAGCAGATCGGTGGAGCCGCTTCGTTCGGGGTGCACCCGGCTCTGCTGGACGCGGCGCTGCACGCGGTGGCCTTCGCCGGGCTGGAGCCGGTGGAGGGTGGCCGGTTGCCGTCCTCGTGGGAGCAGGTGTGCCTGCACGCCGGTGGGGCGTCGGTGCTGCGGGTGCGGCTGGCCAGGACAGACACGGATGCGGTGTCGCTGCTGGCGGCGGATGTGACGGGTGCGCCGGTGGTGTCGGCGCGGTCGGTGGTGCTGCGGCCGGTCCCGGCCAAGCAGCTGGGGGTCTCCGACGGTCGCGGAGTCAGCCAGGATGCGTTGTTCCGGGTGGAGTGGGGGCTCGCGGGCACTTTGCCGGAGGCCGGTGAGGTGTCGGTGGGGATCCTCGGCCCGGACACGTTGGGTGTCGCCTCCACGCTGCGGGCGGACGGGGAGCCGGGTGGCCTTCCGGTGCACGCGGATCTGTCGTCGCTGGCCGAGGCGGGCCCGGTGCCGGCGGTGGTGCTGGCCGAGGTGGTCTCCGACCCGGCGGTCGGGGTGGTGGATTCGGCGCATGCGCTCACCGCTCACGTTCTGGATGTGGTGCAGCGGTGGCTGGCCGAGGAGCGGTTCGCCGAGTCGCGGCTGGTGTTCGTCACCCGGGGCGCGGTCGCGGCGGACGACGGTGAGGTGGTCACCGATCTGCCGGCTGCGGCGGCGCGAGGTCTGATCCGTAGCGCTCAGTCGGAGAACCCTGGCCGGTTCGGCTTGGTCGACGTGGACGGACAGGAGTCCTTGCCCGGTGTGCTGCCGGGGGTGTTGGTCTCGGGTGAGCCTCAGGTGGCGGTGCGCGAGGGTGGGGTGTTGGTGCCGCGTTTGGCGCGGGTGGTGTCCGGTGAGGTTCCGGCCGAGGTTTCCGGTGAGGATGTCGGTCGGGTCTGGGATCCGGAGGGAACCGTTCTGATCACCGGTGGTACCGGTGGTCTGGGTGCGTTGTTCGCGCGGCATGTGGTGGCCGAGCGTGGGGTGCGTCATCTGCTGCTGACCAGCCGCCGGGGCCTGGACGCTCCGGGTGCGGTGGAGCTGCAGGCGGAGCTGATCGCGCACGGGGTCGAGGTCACGATCGCGGCCTGTGACATGGCGGATCGGGACGCGGTGGCGGGACTGTTGGCGCAGGTGGACGCCGGGCATCCGTTGACCGCGGTGATCCACACCGCGGGTGTGCTGGATGACGGCACGATTCCGTCGCTGACGGCCGAGCGGCTGGACGGCGTGTTGCGGCCGAAGGTGGATGCGGCCTGGTATCTGCACGAGCTCACCCGTGACGCGGATCTCGCGGCGTTCGTGGTGTTCTCGTCGATGGCGGGGGTGATGGGCAACGCGGGTCAGGGTAACTACGCGGCGGCGAACGCGTTCTTGGACGCGCTGGCCCAGCAGCGCCGGGCCGAGGGGCTGGCGGGGTTGTCGCTGGCGTGGGGCCTGTGGGAGCAGGAGACCGGGATGACCGGCACGCTGGGCGCTGTCGATCTGCGCAGGATGGCGCGGGCGGGGATGCCGGCGCTCTCGGCCGAGCAAGGGCTCGCGGCGTTCGAGCGGGCGGCGGTGTCGGATCACGCGGCGGTGGTGGCGGCGCGGCTGGAACTGTCGGTCCTGCGCACACTCGCCGAACTGCCGCATCTGATGCGTGGCCTGGTTCGTGCGGGCCGTCGGTCGGCGGTTTCCGTCCTCGCGGGTGGGGATTCGGAGTTGTTGCGGCGGTTGGCGGGGTTGGGTGAGGCCGAGCAGGTTCGGCTGGTGGTGGAGTTGGTGCGGGCGCAGGCGGCGGTGGTGCTGGGGCACGCTTCTGGGGAGGCGGTTCAGCCTGGGCGGGAGTTCCGTGAGCTGGGCTTCGACTCCCTCACCGCGGTGGATCTGCGTAACCGGCTGAATGTCGCCACCGGCCTGCGGTTGCCGGCGACGTTGGTGTTCGACTATCCGACGCCGACCGTGCTGGCGCG
>NZ_JBEZEZ010000084.1:0-2452 GCF_040649155.1 Streptosporangium sp. NPDC049046
GCCGCCTGCGCCCGCACCAACTCCACCACCAGCCGAACCTGCTCGGCCTCACCCAACCCCGCCAACCGCCGCAACAACTCCGAATCCCCACCCGCCGACGTGGAGATCGCCAGGCGGCGGCTTCCGCGCACCAGGCCACGCATCAGATGCGGCACCTCGGGGACCGTACGCAGCACCGAGAGATCCAACCGCGCCACCACCACTGGCGAGTCACCTGTCGTAGTAGCCGACTCGAACGCCGCGAGCCCTTGCTCGGCCGAGAGCGCCGGCATCCCCGCCCGCGCCATCCGCCGCAGGTCGATCGCCCCGAGTCCCCCGGTCATCCCGGTCTCCTGCGCCCACATGCCCCAGGCCAGCGACAACCCCGCCAGCCCGTCTGCCCGGCGCTGCTGGGCCAGAGCGTCGAGGAACGCGTTCGCCGCCGCGTAGTTACCCTGACCCGCGTTGCCCATCACCCCGGCGAACGAGGAGAACACCACGAATCCGGCCAGGTCCATGTCCCGGGTGAGCTCGTGCAGATGCCAGGCGGCGTCGACCTTCGGCCGCAGCACCGCGTCCAGCCGCTCGGCCGTCAGCGACGGAATCGTGCCGTCATCCAGCACACCCGCGGTGTGAATCACCGCAGTCAGCGGATGCCCGGCGTCGATCCCGGCCAGCAGACCCGCGACCTGATCCCGATCCGCCATGTCGCAGGCCGCGATGGTGACCTCGACGCCGTGCGCGATCAGCTCCGCCTGCAACTCCACCGCACCCGGAGCGTCCAGCCCTCTTCTGCTGGTCAGCACCAGGTGCCGCACCCCACGCTCGGCCACCACATGCCGCGCGAACAACGCACCCAGACCACCGGTACCACCGGTGATCAGAACGGTTCCCTCCGGATCCCAGGCATGGCCCACCTCGTCGCCGACGTCAGAGCCGGGCACCACCCGCGCCATCCGCGGAACCAGCACCTCACCTCCGCGCACCGCCACCTGAGGCTCACCCGAGACCAACGCCCCGGGCAGCACATCGAGCAGGACCGACGATGCCTGATCCCGGTCCATGTCGACCAGTACGAACCGGTCCGGGTTCTCCGACTGAGCACTGCGGACAAGGCCCCACACCCCGGAAGCCGACAGATCCGCCACCACCTCGCCATCGCCCGCCGCGACCGCGCCCCGGGTGAGGAACACCAGCCGCGACTCGGCGAACCGCTCCTCGGTCAGCCACCGCTGCAGCAGGTCCAGAACGTGAGCGGTGAGCGCATGCGCCGAATCCACCACCCCGACCGCCGGGTCGGAGACCACCTCGGCCAGCACCACCGCCGGGACCGGATCCGCCTCGGCCAGCGCGGGCAGATCCGCATACACCGGCACCACGTCCCCGGCCTCCCGCGAGGCCGCCGCGACACCCAGCGTGTCCGGACCGAGCACCGCCACCGGCACCCGATCGGTTTCGGATAGCCCGCCAGCCGCGGACCATTCCAGCCGGAACAGCGTGTCCTGCACTGCCCCGCGACCGTCGGAGATCGCCAGCTGCTCGGTGGAGATCGGCCGCAGCACCACCGACCGGGCCGACAGCACCGGCGCACCCGTCGCATCCACCGCGTTCAGCGAAACCACTTCGCCGCCCGTCCTGGCCAGCCGCACCCGCAGCACCGACGCCCCGGCCGCGTGCAGGCTCACCTCACCCCAGGAGAACGGCACCCGGGCAGCCTCGGAATCGTCCAGTCCAGCGAACGGCACCACGTGCAGCGCCGCGTCCAGCAGCGCCGGATGCACCCCGAACGAATCCGCCTCGCTGACCTGCTCGGGCAGCCTCACCTCGGCGAAGATCTCACCGTCGCGACGCCACGCCGCCCGCAGCCCCTGGAACGCCGGACCGTAGGCGAAGCCGTCCGCGGCCAGCTCCTCGTAGAAGCCGTCCAGCTCGATCGCGGTCGCGCCGACCGGGGGCCACACCGCCGTGTCGAACGGCTCGGCAGGCGAAGCACCCATGGCGAGCGTGCCGGTGGCGTGCCGCACCCACGGCACCTCCTCGGCCGCGTCCGCCGAACGGGCGTAGACGCTCACACTCCGCCGACCGGTCTCCTCCGCAGCCCCCACCCACACCTGCACCGCCACCGCGTCACCCGCACCCAGCACCAGCGGAGCGTCCAGGATCAACTCCTCGACCACCTCGCAGCCGACCTGGTCACCGGCACGCACCGCCAGCTCCACGAACGCCGAACCGGGCAACACCACCGAGCCCGCCACCACGTAGTCGGCCAGCCACGAATGCGACGCCGACGACAACCGCCCGGTCAGCACCACTCCATCGGAGTCGGCCCGAGGCATCACCGCACCCAGCAGCGGATGCCTTGTCGCGGCCAGGCCCAACACATGAGCGTCACCGCTCTGCTTGGCGTTCGGCCAGAACCGCTGGTGCTGGAAGGCGTAGGTGGGCAGATCCACCCGGCGACCGCCCGGCAGCA
>NZ_JBEZEZ010000085.1:0-2190 GCF_040649155.1 Streptosporangium sp. NPDC049046
TGTCGACGTCGTTCGAACCGTGACCCCTTATCGGCGTCTGAAAGCTGACCCCTGTCGTGTACTTGATTGTTACTGGTCGTTGCTGGGATTGGCCGCTGGCACGCGGCCGAGGTCCCGGTTTTTCAGGCGGTAGCTGTCTCCCTTCAAGCTGATGACTTCGGCGTGATGAACCAGACGGTCGATCATGGCGGCGGCCACGACATCATCGCCGAACACCTCTCCCCAGCGCCCAAACGGCTTGTTGCTGGTCACGATCAAACTGGCCCGCTCATAGCGGCTGGAGACCAGCTGGAAGAACAGGTTGGCCGCCTCGGGTTCGAAGGGGATGTAGCCGACCTCGTCGACGATCAGCACCGGGATCCGCGACAGCTTGACGAGTTCGGCCTGCAGGGTGCCGGCGGTATGAGCCTCAGCCAGCCGGGCGACCCATTGGGCGGCGGTGGCGAAAGCGACCCGGTGCCCGGCCTGACAGGCCCGGATGCCCAAGCCGATGGACAGATGGGTCTTACCGGTTCCCGGCGGGCCGAGGAAGACCACGTTGTCCTTGGCGGTGACGAAGTCCAGCGTGCCCAGATGCGCGATGACCTCGCGTTTGAGGGAACGCTGGTGGTCGTAGTCGAAGTCCTCCAACGCCTTGCGGGCCGGGAAGCGGGCAAACCGGATCCGGGCCTCACCGCCATGTGATTCCCGGGCGGCGACCTCGCGTTGCAGGCACGCGGCCAAAAACTCCTCATGCGTCCAGGACTCGGCCCGTGCCCGCTCGGCCAGCCGATCGATGGACGCTGCCAGGGACGGAGCCTTGAGCACCCGAGTCAGATACGACAGCTCGGCCGCGAGATTGCGGCCGCTGGTCGTGGTGGTGTTCGTGCCGGTCGCGGCCATCACGCCACCCCCTCGACACCGAGCAGCGCGTCGTAGTCACTCAGCCGGCGCTGCTCAACCTCAACCTCGGCCGGGGCAGGGGCCGGGGCTGGGGCGGTGCGCAGGCAGGTGCGGCGCATCGCGGCGGCCGCCTGCGCGTGCAGCGCATCGGTGATGGTCTGATGCGGCGCCCAGCACCGCCGGTGACGGGCCACCACCTGCCCGCCGCAGGTCACCGTGACCTCCTCCACGTCGGCGACCACCTCCACCAGGCGGCCGATCACCGAGGGATGCACCGAGTAGTCACACGAGGCGACGCGAACATAGTGATCACGTGCCAGCCGCACCGAGGTGCGCCAGCCCACGGCCGGAGCGATCGGCGGCAACGCCACCATCGCCGCCAGGTCGGCGGGCAGCCGATCCAGTGGCCGGCACTGGATACGCCGGTGATGGCGGCCGTTGGCCAGGGGCAGCCAGTCGGCCAGCTGGGTGTTGAAGTCCTGCGGACCGGCGAACTGCCGGCCGGGCAGGAACGAGGTCTCCAGATAGCCGTTGGCCCGCTCGACCATTCCCTTGGCCTCGGGATCGCCTGGCCGGCACTGCACGATGCGCACTCCCAGCGCTCCGCGAAAGGCGTTGGCGTCCGCGGTGAGCTGCGGCCGGCCGCCTCGCCACTGGCCGATCGCGCCCTCGTTGTCCCACACCAGCGTCTTGGGCACCGCACCCAGCTCCGACAACAAAGCCCAGTGCCCGGCGAACAGATCCTCCGCCGTGCGCGAGGGCAGCATCCGGGCCATGATCCACCGCGAATACCCGCTGACCATCACCAGCACCGGCGGGCCGGCCAGATGCCCGGCTCCCACCGGGATCTTCACCGCAGGAAACCACAGATCGCACTGGGCCAGCTCACCGGCCTGGTAGGTGGTCCGTGACACCGGATCAACGGGCTTGAACTGCGGCCGCAACACACGGATCCGGTCTTTGAGGACCGTGATCGACCGTTCCCAGCCGATCCGCTCGGCGATCACCGTGGCGGGCATGGCCGGGAACTGCGCCAGCAGCGCCCGGATCTGCGGCTCGACCGCGTCCACGATCGATCCCTTGCTGGGGCGCTCGTATTTCGGCGGGCTGTTGGTCGCCAGCGCCCGTTTCACGGTGTTCTTCGAGATGCCCATATGCCGAGCGATCGCCTTGATCGGCATCGCCTCGGCTCGATGCAACCGGCGGATCTCCGCCCAGTCCTCCACCTTGATCACCCTCCAGAGTGACTACAAGGGGGTCAGTATTCGGCCGTCGCCACGGGGTCACCGTTCGCGCGTCGTCAACACG
>NZ_JBEZEZ010000086.1:0-1645 GCF_040649155.1 Streptosporangium sp. NPDC049046
GCCACGTAGAGGGGACAGGGGTCGGCCTCCGGCGGTGTGCACTTGACCAGGAAGTCCGTCTTCCCCGCGATGATCATGCGGTCGGCGACCGGGTCCTCCACGGTGCCGAGCGAGGCTCGCTCCACCCCGTGGTGGATCAGCGCCCAGGCGTCCTTGGCGTAGTACGTCTCGTCGAACACGACCGCGCGCGGCCTGCCCAGATCGACGAGGCGCAGGATCCCTCCGAACGCCGCGACCAGCGACGGTCCCAGCCACCCCCAGAGCACGCTTCCCCGCATGGGGGGTAAGAGGCGATCCCGTATCAATCCCATTCGGGCAATTATGGTGATAAATCAGCCTCGATGGACAGCATCATAAAGATCGCGTTTTGGGATGCCCGCCGCCTTCGCCACGTCCACGATCGCCTGCTTCCTCGACACCCCCGACTCCTCCCTGCGCGCCACCTCACCGACCAGGTCCTCGATCACCGGCGGCAGGGCCTGCCCGGCGTATCCCGCGACGACGACCGTGATCTCCCCCCTGACGCCCCCGGCCGCCCACTCGGCCAGCTCCCCGAGACCCCCGCGCCGCACCTCCTCGTACGTCTTGGTGAGCTCCCGGCAGACCGCCGCCCGGCGGTCGGCGCCGAACGCCTCCGCCATCGCCGCGAGCGCGGCGTGCAGCCGGTGCGGCGCCTCGAAGAAGACCATCGTGCGCTCCTCCTCCGCCAGGGCCGAGAGCCTGCGGGAGCGCTCACCGGACTTGCGCGGCGGGAAGCCCTCGAAGCAGAAGCGGTCGCTGGGCAGGCCGGAGACGGCGAGCGCCGTGGTCACCGCGGACGGACCCGGCAGCGAGGTGACCGTGACCCCCGCCTCGACCGCGAGGTGGGTGAGGCGGTAACCGGGGTCGGAGACGCCGGGCATGCCCGCGTCGGTGATGATCAGCACGGTCTTGCCGTCCTGGAGGGCCTGGAGGAGCTCGGCGGCACGTCCGGCCTCGTTGGCGTCGTAGTAGGAGACGACCCGGCCGCCGATCTCCGCGCCCAGCTCCCCCGCGAGGCGGCGCAGCCTCCTGGTGTCCTCCGCCGCGACCACGTCGGCACTCTCCAGCGCGAGCCGCAGCCGGGGCGAGGCGTCGCCCGCCTGCCCGATCGGAGCCCCTGCCAGCACAAGCCTGCCGTTTTCATTCACCGTTTCATCCTCCCGCATTCCTGATCGCCCCCAGCCTGGGAAGAAGCTCTCGAATTAGACATCTGACAGGTTTTCTCTGGGCTGGAGGGGGTGGGGGGACCGTACGATGTCGGAGTGGCCGTGACCGACTTCACCAACCAGGCGTCAGAGCAGCCCGAGCCCCAGCCGTCCGGCGGGCACGAGGGCTCGGTGCGCGACCGGCTGGTGCCGCCGATGCCCGGCGGCGCCCTGTGGGGCTGGCTGGGCCCGCTGCTGGTCGCGGTGTTCGGGGGCATCCTGCGCTTCACGAACCTCGGCCACCCGCGCGCGATCATGTTCGACGAGACGTACTACGCCAAGGACGCCTGGGCACTGATCAACTTCGGTGCCGAGCACAACGTCGTCAAGGACGCCGACAAGATCCTGATGGACGGCAGCACCGCGATCTGGCAGGACTGCGCGCCCAACGAGATCGACAAGTGCGCCTCCTACGTGGT
>NZ_JBEZEZ010000087.1:0-1570 GCF_040649155.1 Streptosporangium sp. NPDC049046
CGCTACCTCGACGAGGTCATCAACGTCTTGGCCGACCAAGCCCCCGACCTGCACCACGCCCTGCAGCGTGCTACCGATGAGGGCCTCACCCACCTCATCTTGGACGGCACCGTCATCGCCACCGACCGCTGCGCCGAAAAGACCATCAGCGTCAAAGGCGAGCCCATCGACCTGTGGTACTCCGGAAAGGCCCGCCACCGCGGCGGCAACATCCAGGCCCTGTCCGCGCCCTGCGGCCTGCCGCTGTGGGTCTCCGACGTCGACCCCGGCTCCGCCCACGACCTGACCGCCGCTCGCACACACGTCCTGGGTGCGCTGTACAAGGCCGCCGCCGACGGGCTTCCCACCTTGGCCGACTGGAGGCTACGACGGCGCCGGCATCGGCATCCTCACCCCGGTCAAACACCCCTGCGACGGCCGCCCCCTCGACCTCGACACCCGCACCCGCAACGCCCTCCTGCGCGCCCTGCGCTGCCTGGGAGAACGCGGCTTCGCCCTACTCACCCAACGCTGGCGCACCCTCCAGCGCATCACCGCCAGCCCCAGCCGAATCGGCGACATCGTCAAAGCCGCACTCGTCCTCACGCACTTCGAACACGGCTACCTGAAATAAAAGTCGCTGAGATCACCTCGCTGAAGCGCGGCATGCGCTCATCAAGTACATCGAGGGATTCTACAATCCACGCCGACTTCATTCGGGGCTTGGTTATCGACCACCGCTTGAAGTCCTCGATGAATGGTTCGATAATCGGTCGGTTGCGTGATAGGGTCCATCATATAGTTCATTTGGGACGTGTCCGGAAAACGCGGGGCTCCTCACCTGCACGCATCTGACAGAAGTGGGGTACCAGCCAAGTACGTGTAAAAGAGGCAATGGCCAGCTCGCGATTAGCCGGTCAGCTCGGATCGAATTTCTTTGTGACAGCCGCAAGACCACCCACACTAACGGTCACATAGACGGGCCGGTCCTTACTGATGAGGAGAATGTGGTCTGGGAACGAGACGCCAGCTTGAAGCTCTGCTCGTACGGTCTCCTGATGCTGAGTGCCATTGCAGACGGGATCGAAGCGGCCCATGCGTTCGAGAACCCCCTCGGTTGCAACGATGGTGACGGTTCCAACCGCGATCGCCGACCGGAGCCGTGAACGCGGCAATCTTCTTCGCCCCGGACCAGGGCGCGATCTCCGACGTCACGGTCAGCTGCAACGTGCTCTACCACGCGCCGGGGTCCTACTATCCGCTGCGGATCTACGACGTCTCCGGCGCGGTCAAGGTCACCGGCAACCGCTGGGTGCCGGACGGGATCGACTACGCGCCGGTGCACGTGACCGGCCCCCGCCCGGCCACCGTCACCTGGTCCGACAACACCTTCACGGGCAACAAGCCAATCCCACCCCCGACGACTGGCCCTAGGTCCTGTTTTGTGGATCAGTAGAAGGTGAATGGTGCGGCCCGCGTCTTGGGCCTCGCCGGGTCTTCGCGCTGCGCGCGTATCACGCTCGGGCTGTGGTTGATTGGGGCTTTGCCCCAAACCCCAGGCGAGGGGCCTTCCGGCCCCTCACACTCCCCG
>NZ_JBEZEZ010000088.1:0-1501 GCF_040649155.1 Streptosporangium sp. NPDC049046
AGAGGCGGATTTGCCTACCTCTCTCCCTACATGCTTACCCCAGGACAACCATCGCCTGGGCTGGGCTACCTTCCTGCGTCACCCCATCGCTTACCTACTACCAGTTCAGGCCAGGCGTTCAGTCTCACCCACACCCCGAAGGGCGTTAGGGACTTAAGGACCCTTAGTATCACTGGATTCAGTATTGGCGCATCGTAGCGGGTACGGGAATATCAACCCGTTGTCCATCGACTACGCCTGTCGGCCTCGCCTTAGGTCCCGACTTACCCTGGGCGGATTAGCCTGCCCCAGGAACCCTTGGTCATCCGGCGCAGAAGTTTCTCACTTCTGATTCGCTACTCATGCCTGCATTCTCACTCGCACAGCCTCCACAACTGGATCACTCCGCTGCTTCGCCGGCCGCACGACGCTCCCCTACCCACCCACACACCTAAACCACAAAGGCTCGGATAATGTGTGAATGCCACGACTTCGGCGGTGTACTTGAGCCCCGCTACATTGTCGGCGCGGAATCACTTGACCAGTGAGCTATTACGCACTCTTTCAAGGGTGGCTGCTTCTAAGCCAACCTCCTGGTTGTCACTGCGACTCCACATCCTTTCCCACTTAGCACACGCTTAGGGGCCTTAGTCGGTGGTCTGGGCTGTTTCCCTCTCGACTACGGAGCTTATCCCCCGCAGTCTCACTGCCACGCTCTCACTTACCGGCATTCGGAGTTTGGCTGACGTCAGTAACCTTGTCGGGCCCATTAGCCATCCAGTGCTCTACCTCCGGCAAGAAACACGCAACGCTGCACCTAAATGCATTTCGGGGAGAACCAGCTATCACGGAGTTTGATTGGCCTTTCACCCCTAAACACAGGTCATCCCCCAGGTTTTCAACCCTGGTGGGTTCGGTCCTCCACGCGGTCTTACCCGCGCTTCAACCTGCCCATGCCTAGATCACTCCGCTTCGGGTCTACAGCATGCGACTCATTCGCCCTATTCAGACTCGCTTTCGCTACGGCTCCCCCACACGGGTTAACCTCGCCACACACCATAACTCGCAGGCTCATTCTTCAAAAGGCACGCAGTCACATCACAAACAAGAGCAAGCCCTCGTTTACGCTCCTACGGCTTGTAGGCACACGGTTTCAGGTACTATTTCACGACCCCTCACCGGGGCGCTTTTCACCTTTCCCTCACGGTACTTGTTCACTATCGGTCACCAGGGAGTATTTAGGCTTACCAGGTGGTCCTGGCAGATTCACACAGGATTTCTCGGGCCCCGTGCTACTTGGGATCCCCTCAAACAGTCCAACCGATTTCGCCTACCCGACTCTCACGGTCTACGGCGCCACTTCCCAGAAGCTTCGACTATCGGAAAGATTTCTTACTGTCTATGGTCTCGGCAGAAACCATCAGAGGGTCCCACAACCCCGCAAACGCAACGCCTGCCGGCTATCACACGCCTACGGTTTAGCCTGATCCGCTTTCGCTCACCACTACTCACGGAATCACTA
>NZ_JBEZEZ010000089.1:0-1339 GCF_040649155.1 Streptosporangium sp. NPDC049046
AGGTGTTGGCCGCCTCTGGTGGGGGTGCGGGTAGGGATGCTTTGTTCCAGGTGGAGTGGACGTCGTCGGTGGATCTTCCGGCGGCTGACGCGCTCCCGACGGCGATACTCGGCCAGGACGTTCTGGACATCACCCGCGCTTGGCAGGCGACCGGACGAGCGGCCTCCACTCATGTGGATCTGGCGTCGCTGGTTGAGGCGGGGCCGGTGCCGGGTGTGGTGCTGATGGAGGCGGTCTCGGATACGGCGGGCGAAGTGGTGGAGTCGGCGCATGCGCTGACCGCTCGCGTTCTGGACGTGGTGCAGGGGTGGCTGGCCGATGACCGGTTCGCCGATTCGCGTCTGGTGGTGGTGACCAGGGAAGCGGTGACGGCAGGGGACGGCGAGGTGGTGGCCGACCTGGCGGCCGCGGCGGTGTGGGGTTTGGTGCGCTCCGCGCGGCTGGAGAATCCTGACCGGTTCGTACTGGTGGACGTGGACGGACGGGAGTCTTCGCTGTCGGCACTGCCCGGTGTGCTCGCCGGGGTGCTGGCCTCGGGTGAGCCGCAGGTGGCGGTGCGCGATGGTGAGGTGCGGGTAGCGCGGCTGGCGCGGTTGGCCCCCGGCTCTCACCCTGACGGGGAGGCGAGCGGAGTCTGGAACCCCGAGGGGACGGTGTTGATCACTGGTGGTACGGGTGGTCTGGGGGGTTTGTTCGCGCGGCATGTGGTGGCCGAGCGTGGGGTGCGGCGTCTGCTGCTGACCAGCCGCCGGGGCCTGGACGCCCCTGGCGTGGTGGAGTTGCGGGCGGAGTTGATCGCGCATGGGGTCGAGGTGGAGGTCGTCGCGTGTGATGTGGCCGATCGGGATCAGGTGGCGGCGCTGCTGGCCGGGATCGATGCCGCGCATCCGTTGACGGCGGTGATCCATACCGCGGGTGTGCTGGACGACGGGACGATTCCGTCGTTGACGGCGGAGCGGTTGGATGCGGTGTTGCGGCCGAAGGTGGATGCGGCGTGGCATCTGCACGAGCTGACCCAAGACGAGGATTTGGCCGATTTCATCGTGTTCTCGTCGGTGGCGGGGACGTTCGGTGGGGCGGGGCAGGGCAACTACGCGGCGGCGAACGCGTTCTTGGACGCGTTGGCGGAGTATCGGCGCGGGCTGGGGCTGGCAGGGCGTTCGCTGGCGTGGGGTTCGTGGGAGCAGGACGCCGGGATGACGGGCGGGTTGGGTGAGGTGGATCTGCGGCGGTTGGCGCGTTCGGGGATGGTGGCGTTGTCGGCTGAGCAGGGGTTGGGGTTGTTCGAGGCGGCGGTGGGTTCGGGTGGGTCGGTGGTGGTGGCGGCGCGGTTTGATGT
>NZ_JBEZEZ010000090.1:0-1338 GCF_040649155.1 Streptosporangium sp. NPDC049046
TCGCCGCGTGAGGCGCTCGCGATGGATCCGCAGCAGCGTCTGTTGCTGGAGGGGGTGTGGGAGGCGGTCGAGCGGGCCGGGATCGACCCGCTCTCACTGAAGGGCAGCTCCACCGGGGTGTTCGTGGGCACCAACGGTCAGGACTACATGAGCCTGATGATGAACACCCCGGCAGATGTGGAAGGCCACGCCATCACCGGTATGTCGGCCAGCGTGCTGTCGGGCCGCCTGTCGTACACGCTGGGCCTGGAAGGTCCTGCGGTGACCGTGGACACGGCGTGTTCGTCGTCGCTGGTGGCGATGCACATGGCGGCACAGGCGCTGAGGTCGGGTGAGTGCAGCCTGGCGCTGGCCGGCGGTGCCACGGTGATGACCACCCCGATCGGGTTCATCGGCTTCAGCGCGCAGGGGGGATTGGCCCCCGATGGACGGTGCAAGGCGTTCTCCGACACCGCGGACGGCACCACCTGGTCCGAGGGCCTGGGCATGCTGGTGCTGGAGCGACTGTCGGACGCCCGCCGCAACGGGCACGAGGTGCTCGCGATCGTTCGTGGATCGGCGATCAACCAGGACGGTGCGTCGAACGGGTTGACGGCGCCGAACGGTCCGTCTCAGCAGCGGGTGATCCGTCAGGCGTTGGCCGGTGCGGGATTGTCGGCGTCTGAGGTGGACGCGGTGGAGGCGCACGGTACGGGTACCAAGCTGGGTGACCCGATCGAGGCCCAGGCCCTGCTGGCGACCTACGGCAAGGACCGGGACGAGGACAGGCCGCTGCTGCTGGGTGCGATCAAGTCGAACTTCGGTCACACCCAGGCGGCGGCGGGCGTGGCCGGTGTGATCAAGATGGTGCTGGCTCTCCAGCACGGTGTGCTGCCCAGGACGTTGCATGTGGACGAGCCGTCGTCGCATGTGGACTGGGCCTCGGGTGCGGTGGAGTTGCTGACCGAGGCGACGGAGTGGCCGAAGACGGGTCGTCCGCGTCGGGCGGGTGTGTCGTCGTTCGGGATCAGTGGCACGAACGCGCACGTGATCCTTGAGCAGGGGCCGGCAACCCTGCGTATCGAAGCCGAAACGGTGGCGCGGGACGATGCGCCGGCCACGGGTGCGGATGTGCTGCCGGTGCTGGTGTCGGCTCGTACGGCAGGGGCGTTGCGGACGCAGGCGGATCGGCTGGCCTCGCATGTGGAGGGCCGTCGTGAGGTGGCGCTCACCGATACGGCGTTCTCACTGGCCACGACCCGCCCGGCGTTCGAGTATCGGGCGGTGGTGCTGGCCGATGGTCGTGAGGGTGTGCTGGCCGGGTTGGGTGCGTTGGCCGGGGATCTGCCGGGTGCGGGT
>NZ_JBEZEZ010000091.1:0-1336 GCF_040649155.1 Streptosporangium sp. NPDC049046
AGGTGTTGGCCGCCTCTGGTGGGGGTGCGGGTAGGGATGCTTTGTTCCAGGTGGAGTGGACGTCGTCGGTGGATCTTCCGGCGGCTGACGCGCTCTCGACGGCGATACTCGGCCAGGACACGTTGGGTGTTGCCGCCACGCTGCGGGCGGGCGGGGATTCGGGTGGGGATCCGGTGCCGGTTCACGCGGATCTGCTGTCGCTGGTTGAGGCGGGGCCGGTGCCGGGTGTGGTGCTGGCGGAAGCGGTCTCCGGCCGGGTCGACGGGGTCGCGGAGTCGGTGCACGAGCTGACCTCGCATGTTCTGGACGTGCTGCAGGGGTGGCTGGCCGATGACCGATGCGCCGATTCGCGCCTGGTGTTCGTCACCCGGGGCGGGGTCGTGGCTGGTGAGGACGGCGAAAAAGCGCCGGACCCGGTCGTGGCGGCGGCACGAGGGCTCGTCCGCAGTGCCCAGTCGGAGAATCCTGGCCGGTTCGTCCTGGTCGACATCGACGACGAGCTGTCCTCGTCCGTACTGGCCGGAGTGCTGGCCTCCGGTGAGCCGCAGGTCGCGGTGCGCGGGGGTGAGGTGTGGGTGCCGAGGCTGGCGCGGGTGACGCCGGATTCGAAGGCCGGTGGCGACGTCCGCTCGTGGGATCCCGAGGGGACGGTGTTGATCACTGGTGGTACCGGTGGTCTGGGGGCGTTGTTCGCGCGGCATGTGGTGGCCGAGCGTGGGATACGGCACCTGCTGCTGGTGAGTCGGCGAGGGCTGGACGCTCCGGGTGCGCTGGAGTTGCGGGCCGAGTTGATCGCGCATGGGGTCGAGGTCACGGTCGCGGCGTGTGATGTGGCCGATCGCGATCAGGTGGCGGCGCTGCTGGCCGGGGTGCCGGAGGAACACCCGTTGACGGCGGTGATTCACACTGCGGGCGTGCTGGCCGATGGGACGATCCCGTCGTTGTCGGCCGAAGATCTGGATGTGGTGTTGCGGCCGAAGGTGGATGCGGCGTGGCATCTGCACGAGCTGACCCGAGGGTTGGGTCTGGCCGAGTTCGTGGTGTTCTCGTCGGTGGCGGGGACGTTCGGTGGGGCGGGGCAGGGTAACTACGCGGCGGCGAACGCGTTCTTGGACGCGTTGGTGGGGGTGCGGCGGGCTGAGGGGTTGGCGGGGTTGTCGTTGGTGTGGGGGGCGTGGGGTCGTGAGGCCGGGATGACGGGTGGGTTGGGTGAGGTGGATCTGCGGCGGTTGGCGCGTTCTGGGATGGTGGCGTTGTCGGCTGAGCAGGGGTTGGGGTTGTTCGAGGCGGCGGTGGGTTCGGGTGGGTCGGTGGTGGTGGCGGCGCGGTTTGATGT
>NZ_JBEZEZ010000093.1:0-1204 GCF_040649155.1 Streptosporangium sp. NPDC049046
CCACCGGACCAACGAAGTCAGCAGCATGAAGCATCTTGATCACGAATGGGAGGGTGCCGATGATTGGGAACCGATTCTGCATGTGCGGACGGTGAAGCGCTCCAGGCCAGGCCAGAGCCTCCATCAGACCCGGAGCGATTCAGCCACGAGACGATCTACCGGGCGCTCTACCAGGGAGGAAAGAGCGGATTGAGCCGGAAACTCACGCGTCGGCTGCGCACTGGGCGGCCTCTGCGTACACGTCGCCGCCGATCCAACCGACGCAGCCCTCGCTTCATCGCGCCCGCGCTGCTCATCGGAGGCCGTCCGAGCGTGGTCGAGCAACGCCGACGTGTCGGGGACTGGGAGGGCGACCTGATCACCGGGCGCTTGAACCAATCCGCCATCGCCACGCTCGTCGACCGCAAGAGCCGCTACGTGCGCCTGGTCGCGCTTCCGATCCGCCATGACGCGCAGGCCGTTCGCGATGGCCTCATCGCCGTACTGCTCGACATGCCGCAGGCAGTGCGGCTGACACTGACCTGGGACCAAGGAGCAGAGATGGCCCACCATGACCAGATAGCCGCCTACCTGAGCGAAGGCGTGTTCTTCGCCCAGCCGGGCAGCCTATGGCAGCGCGGCACCAATGAGAACACCAACGGGCTGCTTCGCCAGTACTTCCCCAAACGCACCGACTTGTCCGTCCATACCGCGGCCGACCTACGCGCCGTTGAAGAGCGCCTCAACACTCGCCCCCGCAAGACGCTCGGCTGGCGCACTCCAGCCGACATTTTTGATCAAGCTCTGGCACTATGACTATCCGTCACCGTTGCGATGATCATTCGAATTCACCTGATAGCGCGATGCCTCCGCCCCCGCGAGAATCGCAACACTGAGGTGCATGAGGGATGGCTCGGCGGTCAGCGTACGTCGCGACGATGGTCCGCCCACTTGGCCGTCGCGCTGCGGCGTCATCCTCTGGACCGTCGTCGAATCAGCGTCCGAGGCGAGGGATCACAAACGGGGAGGCCGACCTCGACGACTTCGCGGGCGTGGCAGCTGCTACTTAGAAGGACTCCAGCGCAGTCCACGACGTGGGCGGCGGTGTGCCCGATGCCTGGCGGAAAGCCTGGACGCTCCCGATCCGGGCGAGACCAGGATCGAAATGTCGGTCGGCGCCGCCATGATCTATGGCGAACGGTTCCGACGTCTCGCTGAGGAGTTC
>NZ_JBEZEZ010000094.1:0-1102 GCF_040649155.1 Streptosporangium sp. NPDC049046
GGCTTGCCGTCGGGGGTGTAGCCACCACCGGCGTTGAGCTTCGGCGTGGCCTTGGTCTCCCAGGTGTAGGGGGTGGCCTTGGCCAGGTTGTTCGTCGCGCCGTTCGCCGCGAGCCAGAACTCGGCGACGTCGACCGCAGACGGGGCGTCCTTGGCCATGGTGTCGTAGGCCCAGTCCGGGGCGGCGTTGGCGGTGCCGGCCAGACCAGCGGCCAGCAGACCGGTGGCCAGGATGGCGCCACCGGCGGGGAGGAGAATGCGCTTCAAGGGGAACTCCTTGGTCTGATGTGGAACGCCTCTTGCGTCCCATGCGTCAGTAAAGGGATTGCCAGAAACATACAGCGCCGATCTTGAGCACCGGAAGCCGGTTTGGGGATCAAAGACTTCCTTGATCGTTTCGATGCCATTCTGTGATGTTTGGACTCCTGTGAAGCCGATGTGGGAGTTGGGGGATCATCGATGGGTTTACGCAGATAGTCGTAATCTTGTTGTTGAAGTGACGGATGTTTCGTGACTGATCGGATACATTCCGTTACCAATCATATGTGACGCAGATCACATCAATTTGATGGCACCGATTCTGTGGGAGTCGCGTCTAAAGAGCCGTCGATTCGCGCTCCGGGCTCTCGGATGGACCGGACGGCATGCGAAACGCATGCGAAAAGCCCTCCCTCCCCGCGCCTCCGGTAAGGGCTTGATCCTTTCGCTGCCGGGCGTGGCCGCAGGAGCGGGGTTTCCGGCCTGGAGGATCCGGTCCCGGCTGAGAACGCGATGTGGCCGCTGCGGAGACGGGATGATCACCGCGACGGGATGATCATCGCCCAGGAGCGCGTGAGACATCGCGAGGGCACATCCGCGATCTCCGGGAACCCGTCGGATCCGGCACCGCAGGGAATTCCGACGGACGACACCCGCGACCGGACAGCATCCCGACAACGTCGAAGGGCCCGGCACCTGCCGGGCCCTTCGACGTATGTGCGGGACGGTCGCCGCTTCCGCGACGTATCCCGGTGGGGGAATGGCCGAGGGGGGTCCGGCTGGTGCCGGACCCCCCTCGGGTGATGCTTTGGGTGGAGCTGGTGTTGCTGTGGGTCTGAGGTTTG
>NZ_JBEZEZ010000095.1:0-1048 GCF_040649155.1 Streptosporangium sp. NPDC049046
TCGCCGCGTGAGGCGCTCGCGATGGATCCGCAGCAGCGTCTGTTGCTGGAGGGGGTGTGGGAGGCGGTCGAGCGGGCCGGGATCGACCCGCTCTCGCTCAAGGGCAGCCACACCGGCGTCTTCGTGGGAAGCAACAGCCAGGACTACACGAGCCTGATCATAAGTACGCAGACGGACGTGCAAGGCCATGGCGTCACCGGCCTCTCGGCCAGCGTGCTGTCGGGCCGCCTGTCCTACATGCTGGGCCTGGAGGGTCCGGCGATGACCGTGGACACGGCGTGCTCGTCGTCGCTGGTGGCGCTGCATCTGGCGGCGCAGGCGCTGCGGCAGGGTGAGTGCTCGCTCGCGCTGGCCGGTGGTACGACGGTGATGGCGTCACCGTTGGGGTTCATCGGCTTCAACGCGCAGGGCGGGATAGCGGCCGACGGGCGATCCAAGGCGTTCTCCGACAGCGCGGACGGCACCGGCTGGTCCGAGGGTGTGGGCATGCTGGTGCTGGAGCGGTTGTCGGATGCCCGCCGCAACGGGCATGAGGTGCTCGCGGTGGTGCGTGGTTCGGCGGTGAACCAGGACGGTGCGTCGAACGGGTTGACGGCGCCGAACGGTCCGTCTCAGCAGCGGGTGATCCGTCAGGCGCTTGCAGGCGCCGGGCTCTCGGCGTCCGAGGTGGACGCGGTGGAGGCGCACGGTACGGGTACCAAGCTGGGTGACCCGATCGAGGCCCAGGCCCTGCTGGCGACCTACGGTCAGGACCGTCCGGAGGACCGGCCGCTGCTGCTGGGCGCGATCAAGTCGAACCTGGGTCACACCCAGGCGGCGGCGGGCGTGGCCGGTGTGATCAAGATGGTGCTCGCGATGCGGCACGGTGTGCTGCCTCGGACGCTGCACGTGGATGAGCCGTCGTCGCACGTGGACTGGTCGGCGGGTGCGGTGGAGTTGCTGACCGAGGCGGCCGAGTGGCCTCAGACGGGTCGTCCGCGTCGGGCGGGTGTGTCGTCGTTCGGGATCAGCGGCACCAACGCGCACGTGATCCTCGAACAGGGGCCGG
>NZ_JBEZEZ010000096.1:0-1045 GCF_040649155.1 Streptosporangium sp. NPDC049046
CCGCTAGGTCCTGTTTTGTGGATCACCTGAGCCAGAGCAGTAGACAGGCGATGGTCACGGCTGATCGGTAGTGGGCGGCGAGCTTGTCGTAGCGGGTCGCGATGCCTTTGAAGTGCTTGAGCCGGTTGAAACAGCGTTCGACGACGTTGCGTCGTTTGTAGCGGACCGGGTCGAAGGTGTGGCGGCGGTGTCCGCGGCGGGCTCGTCCGGCTAGCTGGTCGGCGCGTTCGGGGATGGTGGCGCCGATCTTGCGTCGGCGGAGGTAGGTGCGGATGGCGCGGGAGCTGTAGCCCTTGTCGGCGATCACGTGTTCGGGGCGGGTGCGTGGTCGGCCGGCGCCGGCGCGGGGGATGCGGATGGTTTCCATCACGGTGGTGAACTGGGTGCAGTCGTTGATGTTGCCGCCGGTGAGCACGAAAGCCAGGGGCAGGCCGCGTCCGTCGACGGCCAGGTGGATCTTGGTGGTCAGTCCGCCGCGCGAGCGCCCGAGCGCCTGTCGGCCCTGATCGGTCTGAGCTGGTTGCTGCCCGACTGTGCCTTGGTGGCTCCCCCTTTACGGGCGCCGGCGGCGTGCTGGTGGGCGCGCACGATGGTGGAGTCCACGCAGATGGCCGACCAGTCGACCTGGCCGATCGCATCGTCGTGGACCTGGACGTGCTCCAGCAGCCGGGCGAAGGTGCCGTCGGCAGACCAGCGGCGAAAGCGCTGGTAGATGGTCTGCCAGGGGCCATAGCGTTCCGGGATGTCGCGCCAGTCGGCGCCGGTGCGGATCTTCCAGACGATGCCGTTGAGCACCTGGCGGTGATCGCGCCATCGGCCACCGCGTTCGGGGTTGGCCGGAAGCAACGGGGTGATGCGCTCCCAGGCGTCATCGGTCAGTTCATGGCGACGAACCATGTTCTCTATCCAGCCACATGATCGCTGTGGCGTCAGGCGAATGGGTTGACGGCCGGGGAGTGTGAGGGGCCGGAAGGCCCCTCGCCTGGGGTTTGGGGCAAAGCCCCAATCAACCACAGCCCGAGCGTGATACGCGCGCAGCGCGAAG
>NZ_JBEZEZ010000097.1:0-1033 GCF_040649155.1 Streptosporangium sp. NPDC049046
ATCCAGGCCGGCTCGGGGGTGCTGGAGGCCACGGTGACCTACAGCCCCACGATGGCCTCCTCGGCGATCAAGCTGGCCCGCCTGATCGCGCAGGGCAAGGGGATGAGCGACCTGGTGGAGAACCAGGTGCCCCAGTCGATCACCCTGGCCTCGGAGACGATCACCAAGGAGAACGTGGCCGAGTACCTGCCGCTGGGATTCGAGTCCTGATGGCGGCTGCGGACAGCAAGCCGGCGCTGGGCATCGGCATGGTCGGCTACGCCTTCATGGGCCGGGTGCATTCCCAGGCGTGGCGCAGTGTGTCGGCGTTCTTCGACCTGCCGGTGCGGCCGGTGATGGCCGCGGTGTGCGGGCGCTCACCGCAGGGGACGGCGGCGGCGGCCGAGCAGCTGGGCTGGGCGGCGGCCGAGACCGACTGGCGGGCGTTGATCGCGCGACAGGATGTCGATGTGGTCGACATCTGCACGCCGGGTGATTCGCACGCCGAGATCGCGATCGCCGCGCTGGAGGCGGGCAAGCACGTGTTGTGCGAAAAGCCGCTGGCCAACACGGTGGCCGAGGCCGAGGCGATGGCCAAGGCGGCGCGGGCGGCGGCCGAGCGGGGGGTGTATGCGATGGTGGCGTTCAACTACCGTCGGGTACCGGCCGTGGCCCAGGCCGCCCGCTGGGTGGCCGAGGGCCGCCTGGGTCAGATTCGGCACGTGCGGGCGCAGTATCTGCAGGACTGGATCGTCGATCCGGACTTCCCGCTGGTGTGGCGGCTGCGCAAGGATCTGGCCGGCTCTGGGGCGTTGGGTGACATCGGCGCGCACATCATCGATACCGCGCAGTTCATCACCGGGCAGCGGTTGACGCAGGTCTCGGGGTTGACCGAGACGTTCGTCACCCGGCGGCCGCTGGCCGAGGCCTCGGCGGGTCTGTCTGCCGCCGCGGGCGGCGCGGACGGTGCGGGGGTGGAGATGGGGGAGGTCGACGTCGATGACGCGGCGTTGTTCATCGGTCGTCTCAGTGGTGGGGCGCTGGCGTCGTTCGA
>NZ_JBEZEZ010000098.1:0-1032 GCF_040649155.1 Streptosporangium sp. NPDC049046
GCGAAGCTGAGAACTTAAGCGCCAGTAAACGGCGGTGGTAACTATAACCATCCTAAGGTAGCGAAATTCCTTGTCGGGTAAGTTCCGACCTGCACGAATGGCGTAACGACTTCCCCGCTGTCTCAACCGCAGACCCGGCGAAATTGCACTACGAGTAAAGATGCTCGTTACGCGCAGCAGGACGGAAAGACCCCGGGACCTTCACTATAGCTTGACATTGGCGTTTGGAGCGTCTTGTGTAGGATAGGTGGGAGACGGTGAAGCCTTCACGCTAGTGGGGGTGGAGTCATTGGTGAAATACCACTCTGGTCGTTTTGAACGTCTAACTTCGGTCCGTGATCCGGATCAGGGACAGTGTCTGGTGGGTAGTTTAACTGGGGCGGTTGCCTCCTAAAGAGTAACGGAGGCGCCCAAAGGTTCCCTCAGCCTGGTTGGCAATCAGGTGTCGAGTGTAAGTGCACAAGGGAGCTTGACTGTGAGACCGACGGGTCGAGCAGGAGCGAAAGCTGGGACTAGTGATCCGGCGGTGGCATGTGGAAGCGCCGTCGCTCAACGGCTAAAAGGTACCCCGGGGATAACAGGCTGATCTTCCCCAAGAGTCCATATCGACGGGATGGTTTGGCACCTCGATGTCGGCTCGTCGCATCCTGGGGCTGGAGTAGGTCCCAAGGGTTGGGCTGTTCGCCCATTAAAGCGGTACGCGAGCTGGGTTTAGAACGTCGCGAGACAGTTCGGTCCCTATCCGCTGCGCGCGCAGGAGACTTGAAAGGAGCTGTCCCTAGTACGAGAGGACCGGGACGGACGAACCTCTGGTGTGCCAGTTGTTCCGCCAGGAGCACGGCTGGTTGGCTACGTTCGGAAGGGATAACCGCTGAAAGCATCTAAGCGGGAAGCTCGCCTTGAGATGAGGTCTCCCACCACGAGAGTGGGTAAGGCTCCCGGTAGACGACCGGGTTGATAGGCTGGAAGTGGAAGCGCAGTAATGTGTGGAGCTGACCAGTACTAATAGGCCGAGGACTTGACCACAAAGCA
>NZ_JBEZEZ010000099.1:0-1006 GCF_040649155.1 Streptosporangium sp. NPDC049046
TCCGGGTCGGTCGTCAGCGTGTCCTGGGCCATCGCGGTCAGCACCCCGTCGGGGCCGAGCTCCAGATACGCCCGCACACCCTGCGCCTGCAACGTACGGATGCCGTCGGCGAAACGGACCGCGCCGCGGACCTGCTCCACCCAGTAGTCCGGCGAGCACAACTGCTCGGCTGTCGCCGCCTGTCCGGTCAGGGTCGACACGATCGGGGTCCTCGGTGCCCCGTAGGTGAGCCTGCTCGCCAGAGTGCGGAAGTCCTCCAACATCGGGTCCATCAGCGGCGAATGGAACGCGTGCGACACCCGCAGCTGCTTCGTCCTGATCTCCCGTCCCCGCAGAGCGGCGGTCACTTCCAGCACCGCCTCTTCGGTACCGGAGATCACCACCGAGGTCGGACCGTTGACGGCCGCGATGGACACCTGGTCTTCGCGCCCGGCCAGCAGCCCGGCGACCTGCTCCTCGGAGGCCTGCACCGCCACCATCGCCCCACCGGCGGGAAGCGCCTGCATCAACCGCGCCCGGCCCGCCACCAACGCACACGCATCCGCCAGCGACAACACCCCCGCCACATGAGCCGCCGCGATCTCCCCGACCGAATGACCGGCCAGCACATCAGGCCGGATTCCCCACGAGGACACCAGCCGGAACAGCGCCGTCTCCACCGCGAACAGAGCAGGCTGCGCCCACCCGGTCCGATCCAGCGCCTCCGCCTCGGCCGTACCCGGCTCGGCGAACAGCACCTCGCGCAACGACCCCTCAAGCAGCGGATCCAGCTCCGCGACCACCGCGTCCAACGCCGCCGCGAACACCGGGAACCGCTCATACAGCTCCCGGCCCATCCCGGCCCGCTGCGACCCCTGACCGGTGAACAGGAACGCCAACTGCGGCTCACCCGCGGCCACCCCGCGCACCACACCCGCACCCGGCAGATCCCCGGCCAACGCACCCAACCCGGCCAGCACACCCTCACGACCATCGGCCAGCACCACCGCCCGATACTCGAACGCCG